>QHUD01000086.1 GCA_003221085.1 Gemmatimonadota bacterium | reverse complement strand
AACCGCACCGATATGCTCTCGACCGGCGTGCGGACGACCCTCGCGGTCAAGATCTTCGGCCCAGACCTCGAGGCCATCCAGCGCATCGGTCAGGATATCGAGCGCGCGCTCGCGCCGCTCCCGGGCACGGCGAGCGTTTACGCCGAGCGGTCGTTTGGCGGGCGCTACCTGGACATCCGTCCGGATGCGGATGCCCTTGCCCGTTATGGACTCACCACCGGCGACGCGCAGGAGGTGATCAGCCTGGCGCTCGGCGGGGAGGAGATCACGACTACGGTGGAGGGCCGGGAGCGCTATCCCGTGCAGGTGCGCTATGCCCGGGACTTCCGGGATGACCCCGCCACGATCAGCCGGCTCTTGGTCGGCAGCGGTGACGGCCCGCAGGTGCCGCTCGGGCAGGTGGCAGAGATTCAGTTCAGCCCTGGCCCCCCGATGATCCGCAGCGAGGGCGGATACCTGTACGATCAGGTGTCGATCGACGTGCGGGGGCGTGACGTCGGGAGCTATGTGCGCGACGCTCAGGGCGTCGTGGCGCGCGAGGTGAAATTGCCCACCGGTTATTGGCTCCGCTGGAGCGGTCAGTACGAGGCGATCGAGCGGGTGAAGGCGCGGCTCCAAGTCGTCGTCCCGCTCACGCTCGGGATCATCGCGCTGCTCCTGTACCTCACCTTCGGTACCGTAGCCGAGACGGCGATCGTGATGCTGTCGCTGCCCTTCGCCCTGGTCGGCGGGGTGTGGATCATGTGGCTGCTCGACTACAACTTGTCGATCGCGGTGGCGGTGGGATTCATCGCACTAGCGGGCGTCGCGGCCGAGACCGGCGTCGTGATGCTCATCTACCTCGATCACGCGTGGGAGGCGGTCACGCAGGGCGGGCGGCATCCCACGCTCGCGGAGCTGATGGGCGCCATCGAGCACGGCGCGGTCAACCGCGTGCGGCCGAAGCTCATGACGGTGCTCGCGATCATGCTCGGGCTTGTACCGGCCCTGTGGAGTTCCGGTGCGGGGGCCAGTGTCATGAAGCGGATCGCCGCGCCGATGGTCGGTGGGATGGTGACGTCCACAATCCTGACGCTGATCGTAATCCCAGTCATCTACTACCTGTGGCGCCGCCGAGGACTGGCGGGTTCGGGGGAGGAAGCATGAACAGAACGATGATTGCGGGGCTCACCGCCGCGTTCGTGGTCGCGGCTTGTGGGAAGAAGGAGTCGGCGCCGCAGCAGGCGATGCCGGGGATGGGCAACATGCCCGGGATGACCGGCATGCAGGGGATGGGGATGCGGAGTGATTCCCTGATGCCGATGATGCGCGCGCATCTCGACTCGCTGGCAGCGCTGTCGCCGCCGTTTGCCACGGGTATGCTGGGCATGCACGAGGCCATGGCATCGCGCATGCTCGACGCGATGGGGGCGGATATGACAGCCATGGGCATGAAGCCGGACCCGGCGTGGACTGCACTGACCGATTCAATCAAGCGGGATCTGGCGGACCTGCCCGCGGTGTCGGGACGGGCGCTCGACGCGCGACTCAAGGCGCACGTCGGTCGGATGCGCCGGCTGATGGCGATGCACCAGAGCATGATGCAGGGGATGAAGAGGCCCACGTGACGGATCGCGTCGCACTACTCCGCAGGGGAGAGAGGCTCGAGAGCGTTACCGTCGCTTACAACGCCCTCGAGGGTGGCGTCGCAGTGGTAGCCGGTGTCGCGGCAGGCTCCGTGGCGCTGACCGGGTTCGGCATCGACTCGGTGATCGAGGTGGCGAGCGGCGTGGTGCTGTGGTGGCGGCTCAGGGCTGAGCTGGGCGCGGCGCGCGTCGGGCCCGCTGTCGAAGCGCGGGCGGCGCGCTGGGCAGGCGTCCTGCTCCTCGCCCTCGCGGTCTACATCGTGGCAGAGTCGGGGCGTCGACTCCTCACCGGTGATCGGCCCGGAGAGAGCGTCGTGGGGATCGTGCTCACGGCGCTCTCATTGATCGTGATGCCCCTCCTGGCCCGAGCGAAGCTCCGCGTGGCGGCCAGTCTCGGGAGCCCGGGCACTGCGGGCGGACGCGCACGAGACAATCGTCTGCGCGTGGCTGTCGGCGACGACTCTTCTTGGTCTGGGCCTGAACGCGGTGCTCGGCTGGTGGTGGGCCGATCCGGTTGCCGCTCTCGCGATGGTTCCCCTCATCTTGAGAGAAGGGCTGGAGGCGTTGCGGGCCGAGCCGCTGCTTAGGGCCTGAACGCCATGATACGCGAGACCCTGCGCCTTGCCACACGGCTCCTGGCGGGTACGTTACCGGCATGGTGGGGTGAGGTCAGGGCGGGCTCTTCGACCCTCGAGCAGTGCATCTGCGGCGGCCAGCCGTAGCCTACCGTCGATCGTACCTGATAGCGCTTCCGATCTACCCGCCAAGTTGGTGTGCGTTCTCCTTCGTAGTCAACAAGTCTCTGAGTACCATCGCCAGGCGCTGGGCTGTCGTGCGCGTGCGCCCCCGTACCCACGGCGCCTCGGTCACGTGCATCCGCAGCGAACCGTGGGATCGGCAAGGAGGCACACATGGAAGGCAAGGGATGGGACGCAAGGCTCCTGGGCGTGGTCGCGATGGCCCTCGCCCTCGCGTGCGAGAGTAGAGCGCCGATCTCGGCGCCCGCGACGTCGCGGGCTAGCGAGTTCTCGGCGAGCGCCGCTGCGCCGACAGCCGCTGCCCACATCGGGTGGGAGATCTTCGGTTCGGCGTCGGCGTCGGCGGCCGACGGGTTGAAGATCATTGTTACAGGAAGCGGGACGTTCGTCGCTCCGGCAAGTGCCGGTGGAATCTCAAGCGCAGTGACGGGGGGCGGAACGTGGGAGACCCGGGACGCGAGCGACGCGGTGACAGGGAGCGGCAACTATGGGGTCACCGGACTGGTGCGGTGGGAGCCAGCGCTTGCATCGGTTCCGAGCATACCGGGGAGCACGGCGGGGCTCGCGATCCTGCGGGTCGAGTATGATGATGGGAGCGCTGGGACCCTCACGATCAGTTGCAGGATCTCGAACGCGCAGCCAGGTCGCTTCGAAGGGGTTACGGTATCCAAGGGCTTCGTGGACTTCTGGAACCGCATGACGTCCCCGAACCTGTTCCACATTCTGAACTGAGCAGGGAGCGAAGAAACTCATCCTGCGGGGGCGACGCCTTGGTCGCCCCCGTTAGGCCTTGATCGGAGCGACACGCCGGCCCGTGGATCGATCGGGCAGGGTCTCGTACATGACTCCTGCCACGACTACTCCCGAAACGAAGGTCAACGCGGCGATGGCGCCGATCGCGAAGGGCATGGTGAACGCGTCCGCCAGGAGCCCTGCTGCGATCGCGCCTATGGCGTAGCCCGAGTCGCGCCACAGCCGGTACACTCCCACGGCGCTCGCCCGCCAGTCGGGGTGCGCGACGTCTGACACCGCAGCGAGTAGGGTGGGGTAGACCAGCGCAGTCCCGATCCCCAAGAGCATGGCGCCAGCCATCCATGACGAGAAGGAGCGGCCGGCGACGAATGCCGTGATGCCCACCGCCTGCACCCACATCCCACTCGCGATCATCCACTTCCGTCCCCAGCGGTCGCTCAGCGCTCCGGTAGCGAGCTGGCCGATTCCCCACACCAGCGGGTAGGTCGCGGTCACCACGCCGATGCGGTCGAGGGTGACACCGCGCACGGCGAGAAACACAGGGATCAGTCCCCACACCATTCCGTCGTTCAGGTTGTTGACCATGCCCGCCTGGCTCGCCGCGAACAGCGCGCGGTCCCGCCAGCTGGTCAGCAGGAAGACGCGCGCGAACCCGGGGTGGGATTGCTCCGAGCCACGCTGACGCGCCTCCGCACGCGCGTAGCCATGGGTGTCGCGGACGGCAAACACCGATAGCAGCAGTCCGACCATGGCGAATGCTATGCCCGGATAAAATGGCGCCGGCCGCAGGCCGTGCGAGGCGGCGAGGTAGCCGGTGAGCAGCGCCGACAGCGACACGGCGACGTAACCCGCAAACTCGTTCAGCCCCATCGCCAGACCACGCCGCGCCGGTCCCACGAGATCGATCTTCATGATCACGGTCGTGGACCAGCACAGTCCCTGGTTGATGCCGAGCAGGACGTTGGCGAACACGATCCAGCCCCAGCTCGGCGCCCAGATGATGAGCAGCGGCACCGGGAGACCCGCGAGCCACCCCGCGACGAGCAGCGGCTTGCGTCCGATCCGGTCGGCGAGCTGCCCGGCGAACAGGTTGGCGAGGGCTTTGACGATGCCAAAGCCCACAAGGAAGGAGAGGACGACGGTCTTCGAGACGAGCCCGAAGTCGGCCTGGGCGATGAGTGGGACGACGGTGCGCTCGAGCCCCACCATCGCGCCGACGAAGGCATTGACGACGACCAGCAGCGTGAACTGACGCCAGTTGGCACCGAGGCCGAGTCGGATCGGAGACGACGTCTCAGGCAACGGCGCAGCGATTGGCTCCGGCCTCGAGCTCCGTGGGGTCATCAGGCAACGTGCCGGCTTCGTTCAGGGCAACGATGCGGTGATGGTTCGGCGGTGTTGGCGGGAGCCGGGTGAGGATCTGGCTCACGAACGTTTCCTCGTTCTCACGCAAGAGCGACGTTCGCTCGTGGACTTCCCGCAGCGTCGCGCTGATGGGTTGGCCGTCGAACGCCACGGGCGCGCTCGTGTGAGTAGGCAGGACTACAGTCTCGGGGGGCAATGCGACCAGGCGCTGCAAGGATGCGTGGAGTACGTGAGCTCGGTGGCGAGACTCGTCCGTCGTCGCCTCGAGATCCGGGCGGCCGACGGCCGCTAGGAACAGCGTGTCGCCAGTGAACAGGGCCCGCTCGTTCAACAGATAGCAAGCGCTCTCCGGGGTATGGCCAGGCGTGTTTAACACCCTGAGGCCAGCGGATCCCACGCGCAAGGTGTCGCCGTCTTTCAGGGGCGCGTACTGGAAGGAGACCCGAGCCGTGGTCGGAAGACAGAGCCTCGCCCCGGTCTCGACCGCGAGAGCCCGGGCGCGGGACAGGTGGTCGGCGTGCACGTGCGTTTCGAGGACCGTGCGAATGTGCCAGCCGTTTGTGTCGGCCACGCGTTGGTACACGTGCGGATCGAGCGACGCGTCGATCACGGCGGCATCGCCGTTCGAGCCGATGAGATAGGAGAGACATCCCTTCCCGGTGCGGCGCAGCTGCACGATCCGCGCGCTGCTCCCGGGGCACGGAACCTCGGCCGTGTTCCAGGCCAGGCTCCAAGCGCGCATCCCACCCTCGAGCGACACCGCGTCCACGCCGCGCGCGCGCAAGCACTCGGCCGCCAGCATGCTCGTCTTCCCCGCGGCGCACACGGTCACGACGCGGTCGCCATTTGTGGGGTGGAAGTCCGCGAGGACCGTTGGGTCGCCGCGTCGCAATGCCTCGTACGCGTCGGCGTGTACGCTGCCGGGAATCGACCACTCTGCGCGCTCGGCGGGGGGGCGCACATCGAGGACCGTGACCGGTGCCCCCCGCTCGAGCAGCTCCCGCAGGCCTTCGGTGGAGATGGTCGGCGCGGTCATCGGGGAAGCGTGCCTAGGTCGCGGGTTTCTGTGCCGTGAACAGCACCGCCTTCACGCCGTAGCCTTCGGCCGCGTCGCGCGTCGATTCCTTC
The DNA here is from genome assembly GCA_003221085.1 of Gemmatimonadota bacterium. Taxonomy (GTDB): domain Bacteria; phylum Gemmatimonadota; class Gemmatimonadetes; order Gemmatimonadales; family GWC2-71-9; genus AG41. The sequence goes on along the minus strand of QHUD01000086.1, from coordinate 163 downwards.
CGGAACGCAAAGCCCGGGACGACCGTCGAGCGCACCCGCTTGAACCCCGCGTCCTCGAGCAGTGCGAACACCTCTCCCTCCGGGAGAGCGCCGCCGATTCAGCTGGCCCAGAGTTTGGGATCGTTGACGATGGACTGCGAGAGCTGTTTCGCGCTGACGATGT
>QHUD01000196.1 GCA_003221085.1 Gemmatimonadota bacterium | reverse complement strand
TAGCTCCAAATGCAGTAGGGCTTGAGCGTCACGACCAGCTCCACGCCGCCATCCGGCGTCAGCTGGTGGATCCAGCGGCGCGACACGGGATCGGTCGTGTCCTTGCCGGTGAGATCGACGGGGCGATCCACGCGTGCCACGCCGGCCAGCGCACGCAGCCGGGTCGCCACGTCCGTGACCACGCTGTCCACGTTCACGCCGTGGGCGAACAGCTTGGATCGGTCGGGAAGGATCAGCATGCCGCTCTCGAACTGGAGCCAGTCGGCCCCGGCCACCCGCTGGTCGAGCGCCGCGTTGACGCTCTGAATGATCGTGTCGGGGATCACGCGGACGGCCCCCGCGTGCCCCAGGGCGCGCGCGCGCTCGGGGTACGGCGTCACGCCGTGGTCCGCCGTGAGCACCACGAGCACGTTGTTCCGGCCGTAGCGCACGAACAGCTGCTCCAAGAACCGGCCCAGATAGCGGTCCAGGCGCACCACCTGATCGTGGATCTCACGCGAATCGGGACCAAACGCGTGCCCGACGTAGTCGGTCGTGGACAGGCTCACGGCGAGCAGGTCGGTCGCGCCGCGACCGCCCAACTGCAGGGCGCGCACTCCCTCGAGGGCGAAGGCGAGCGTGAGCGAGTCCATCGTGGGCGTCGCGAGGAACGCCAGCGCCGCTTGCCCGCTGTCGGTGGGTAGGCGGTGGGGAAACACGATCTCCCGCCCCTGGTTCTCGTACCAGGCGCTGTCGGCCTCGGGGTAATCCCGCTCCGGGAGGAAGAGCGTCCATTGGGTTCCCGCCGCGCGGAAGGGTACGCGTTGTCCGTTGAAGATGCGCACCCACGTCGGCAGAGAATCCGCGTAGTACCGACTCGTGGTGAAGAAGCCCGCGGTATACCAGTAGACCTGCTCCTTGGCCCGCCCAATCGGCAGGATCGCGCCGCGGTCCTTCCCCGACACCGAGAGAGCGCGCGCGCCCGGGTCCGAGGCCTTGAGCCAGTCGAAGAACGCGGTCCCGCGAAACCGCGCCGGGGAAGGGCCAGCGCCCCGACAGAATCGTCGAGTGCCCCGGTGCGGTCTCGGTGATCGCGTGGTCCTGATAGGCGTCGCTGAAGGAGGCGCCCCCCTTCAGCAGCGTGGCGAACCCGCCCAGGAGCTGCGAGTGGTAGCGCTCCAGGTAGTCGGGCCGCAACTGGTCGACGGTGATCACGACGACGAGCCGCGGTCTGGGCGCGGGCGCAAGCCCGACCCCTGCGAGCAAGCAGATGAGCGATCGCATCATGTCAGGAAAAGTACACGAACGAGGCGGCCTATGCGGCGGCAGGCAGGACGTCGCCGCTCCGCACCCGCGTGGCGATCAGCAGCGCGCACGCGATGATGACGGCGCACGCGAAGAACGGCACGCGCGGGCCGAGGTACTGGTAGGCGAGGCCCGCCCAGATCGGGCCCAGCACGCTCGCGACGCCGCGCAGCGCCTGCTGCACGCCCATCATCAGCCCGAATTCGTGCCGGCTGGTGCGGTGGCTCACGAGTGCCGAGTTCGCGGGAAACAACAGCGCCGTCCCGAGGGGGAGGAGCACCTGGAACCCGAGGAACAACGGTACCGAGGGCGCGAACGGAATGAGCGCATATCCCAGCGCGTACAGCACCGCGCCGAGGCGCATGGTTCGCACCTCGCCCAAGCGGTCGTTCACCGGCCCGACGACGAACGCGCGCATCAATACGCCAACCCCACCGAACACGGTGAAGAACCACCATATGTTGGTGGTCCCGATCCCAAATCGCCAGGCCAGGTAAAGCGTGAACACCGCCGGGGCCGAGTTGTAGGCCAGCATCGCCACCGCGTAGATCCAGATCAGATGGGCGGCGGGCCGGCTCGGGTGACGAATGACCTCCCACACGGCCTCGCGCACGGGACGCGGCTCGGGCGTGGGGACGTGGCGTCCACTTTCGGTCGTGACGTGCGCCGCGAGCACGCGGGACTCCGGCAGCCACTTCCACGCGAACACGAGGTTGCAGAGGCAGAGCGCCGCCGCGACCAGCCCGGGAGCCGATTCCCCGACGCGGGCGGCGAACGACCCGACCGCGGGTCCGATGACGACGCCGAGACTGGTGGCCGCCGAAAGCCATCCCAGCGCCTTGGCACGCTCGTGCGGAGCCATGGTGTCGGCCACGTAGGCTTGCGCGACGCCCGTCGTCCCGCCCCCAAGGCCCTGCACGAAGCGCGAGACGAACAGCAGCCACAGCGAACCCGCGAGACCGAAAATCACATATGCCACCGTCGACGCGGCGAGCCCGACCAGGAGTGCCGGCCGACGACCGTACCGGTCGGACACCCGCCCCCAAACAGGCGATGCGAGCAGCTGCGCCACCGGAAACGCCGCCGTCAGAAATCCCACGGTCGTAGGACTGGCGTGAAAACTGATGGCGTACAGCGCCAGCAGGGGAAGCACCAGCGTGAGGCCGATCATGTCCACGAACGCCACGGCCATCAGTACGGACATCCGCTTCATCGCCGGACTCCCACGCCGAGGACCGCCGCGCTCAGCACCATCAGGATCACGCCGAACCCCGCCGCCACCCCAAGCTCCGACACGCGAAGACTCGACATGATCTCGATCGCGATCGGCCGATTGTCCGGGGTATACAGCACGATGGACATCACGAAGTCGCCCAGCGCCGCGACAAAGGCGAGACTGCCGCCCGCGGCGAGCACCGGCTTGAGGAGTGGGAGCGTCACCCGGCGGAATGTGGCCCAGCGCCCGGCCCCGAGGCTCGCCGCCGCCTCGTCGAGCGCCGGGTCGAGTTGCCGGTACCCGGCCAGGACCGCGCGTCCCGTCACCGGGAGGTTGCGGACGAGATACGCGAGCGGGAGCAGCACGGTCGTCCCGACGAGCACCCAGCGGAGGGTGAGGGGGTCGTGCTTGCTGAACGTCGTCAGGAGCGCGAGGGCGAACACCGTTCCCGGCAAGGCCCAGGGCAGCGCCAGCAGCGCTGCGATCGGACCGCGGAACTGCCAGGCACCCCGTCTCCCGACGAGTGCGCCGGCCGCGAGCGCGACCGCGACCGCCGCGAGCGTGCTCGTGGCGGCCATCCATGTCGAATTCGCCAGCGGGCGCAGCCGCTCGGCCTCGCTGAACAGCCGCCGATAGTTCACGAGCGACAGGACCGGCGGCAGGGTCTCCGTCGTCCAGCTGCCGTACGGGACCAGCGACACGAGGACGAGGGTCAGGTGCGGCAACAGGAGCACGACCGCGAAGGCCCAGCCAGCCGTGGTCGCGAGCGTACGGACGCCCGCCCGGCGAATCGGCCGGCGGCGCGGCGCCGTCCCCTTGCCGAGCGCCGTGAGAATGTCGTCACCCTCCGTGCGGCGGAGCAGCGCGAATGCCAGCACCGCCACCAGCGCGAGCGCTACGGTCTCGACCATCGCGAGGGACAGCTCACCGTTGAGCTTGGTGGCGAGGATCTGCGTGGTCATCACCCGAAACCCGCCACCGAACACGTAGGGCGCGCTGAACGAGCCCAGCGCGGTCATGAACACCAGCAACGCCGCCCCCGCGAGCGACGGGCGGAGGAGCGGGAGCGTCACCCGGCGCAGGGTCTCCCACCGCCCGGCGCCGAGCGCCTGGGCCGCCTCGAGCATGGAGGCGTCGAGCCGCGCGAGCCCCGCGCGGGTGAACAGGTAGAAGTACACGTACATCGAGTAGGCGTGCACCAGCAGGATCGCCCCCGCCCCCTGCAGCCGCCACGGCGGCTGCGCGAGGCCGAGCAGCCGCTGGACCGCGCGCGCTACGAACCCGGACTCCCCGTACAGAAACAGAAACGCGATCACGCCGACGAAGGGCGGCAACACCACGGGGAGGGCAATGAGCGAGCCGAGGGTCTTGCGGCCCGGGAACTCGAGCCACTCGAACAGAAACGCGAGCGGGACGCCGATCGCGGCGGCCAGCACCACGCTCGACACGGAGATCCAGACGCTGGCCCACAGCACCCGCCACTCACCGGGGCGCGATGCGAACGCCGCGAGCGCATCCGAGGCCGCGGCATCGTGCACGACGATGAGGATCGGATACAGCACGAGCCACGCGAGCAGCAGCGTGAACGCCGCTCGAGCGGCGACGCCCAGCCGCGCGTTCACGCGCGCTCCTCGGGGAACGTGAGCACCCGGGCCGCTTCGAGGTACACGCGGTCACCGACGCGCGCCGCCTCCGGCCTGGCCAGGACCTCGAGCCGATCGCCCTGCTCCGTTTCCACCAGGTAGAAGGCGGCGGCGCCGGTATAGCGCCGCTCCCGCACCACGCCCGGCACCCCAGCATCCGCCAGGATCAGCCGCTCGGGACGGACCACGACCAGCTGACCGGGGCCTGCCCCGAGCGCCTGTGCCGTCTTCCCCCGGAGCACGTTGGCGCGGCCCACGAACGTGGCGACGAACACGCTCGCTGGATGCTCGTACAACTCGTCCGCCGCAGCGAGCTGCTCGAGCCGCCCGGCCTGGAGCACCGCCACGCGGTCGCCCAGAGCGAATGCCTCTTCCTGCTCGTGCGTGACGAAGATGGTCGTGATGCCGACCCGCTTGATCAGGGCCCGGAGCTCGCGCCGGGTGCGCTCGCGCAAGGAAGGGTCCAGGTTCGACAGTGGCTCGTCCAAGAGCAGTACCTGCGGCTCGGGCGCGAGCGCTCGGGCCAGCGCCACCCGTTGCTGTTGCCCGCCCGAGAGCTCTTGCACCCGCCGCCGCTCGAATCCCTCGAGCCCAACGAGGGTCAATACCTCCGCGACCTTCGCCTCTACCCGTCCCTCGTTCCGGGTCCCCCGTCCTTTGAGCCCAAACGCGACGTTCTCTCCCACATCCAGATGCGGAAACAAGGCGTAATGCTGGAACACCATCCCGCACCGTCGCCGGGCGGGCGGGACCGCCGTCACGTCCTCGCCGGCGAGCTCGATCCGACCGGCGTCCGGGGCCTCGAACCCTCCCAGCAAGCGCAGCACGGTGGTCTTGCCGCTGCCCGAGGGCCCGAGCAGGACGAGGATCTCGCCGCGCGGGATCTCGAGTGACAGCGGCCCGACGGCCACGGTGTGCGACCACTGCTTGCGCACGCCGTCGAGCGTGACGAACGCGCTCATCGCCCGTGACCCCGCACGGTCTGATCCCAGTAGCGCATCCAGTCCGCCCCCCGCTCGGCGAGCAGATCCCAGTCCACGTCGGCGACTTTCATCACGCGCCGGACCTCGCGCGCCCACGCCGGCAGCGAATCCACCGGGAGATCGAGCCGCGCCGGCAGCCGGAACGCTTCCCGCGTCGCCGCCAGCTGGGCCGGGACGCTGCCCACGAAGTCGACGAACGCCCGCGCCTGAGCGCGGTGACGCGCGTTCCGCACCACGCCGATCGCGTCCTCGATCACCGGCGTGCCGCTCTTCGGGAACACGTAACCGAGCGGCAGCCCGTCGCGCCGGCTGAGCAGAATGTCCGGCAGGTCCCAGATCGTCACCAACCCTTCCTGCCGCACGATCTTCTGGTCGAGGAGGGGGCCGTTCAGCACGTATTCCTTGGTTTGCGCGTCGAGGCGCCGCAACCACTGGAATCCAGCCGCCGTGTCGTGGGTCTGCTTGAGGCCCCGCTCGATGATCATGCCCCACACCGCGCGCATCGTGCCCGAGGCGAGCGGGTCGCGGATGAGGATCTTGCCCTTCCACCGGGGATCGAGCAGGTCGTCCCAGTCCCGAGGGGCCTCGTCCGGCTTCACCGCCTGCCCCGCGTATACGATCACCGCGGGCGTTTCATAGGCGGCGAAATACAAGTCGCCGGGGCCGCGGCCGTGCGGCTCGATGGCCTCGGCCCAACCCGGCCGGTTTGCCTCGAGCAACGAGTCGCGCGCCCCGCGCGCGAAGATCGTCGCAGGGCCCCCGAACCAGACGTCCGCCTGCGGATTGGCCCGCTCCGAGCGCAACCGGTCGTACACTTCCTGCGAGCCCATGTCGAGCCAACGCACGTACACGTCGGGGTGGAGCTGCTCGAAGCGGCGCTCGAGCAGAGTCAGGAGATCGCGGCCGTGGGGAGAATAGATGACAAGCGGCGTGCGACCGTCGGCCCGGCAGGCGGCTGCGAGAAGCGCGAGCGCGGTCGCGGCGACGAGCCATAGATTCCGCACTCCGCACTCCGCATTCCGCATTCTATCGCTTGCCCAGCGCCAAGAGATTCGCAAACAGCCGATACGCCCCCGGGACTCCGGCCGGGAGTTGTCTGAAGAAGCTCAGCCCGGTGTACACATACTTGCCCTGGCCGAGGGCGGCGACGAGGAGCCCGCCCTGGAGGGGCGGCTCACCGGGATCGTGCATCTCGAGTAGCGGCGTGTAGGCAGGATCCCAATCGTGCGCGAAATACAGTCCGCGCTCCTGCACCCAGCCCCGCCAGTCGTCGGGCCCGATTTCGTTCGGGACGTGGAACACGCTGACGCTCGAGTCCAGCACCATCACCGCCGCCGTCTCGTCGGTGACGCGGTCGTGCGGACGCGCGATCGCGAGGCGATACGGCGCGAAGCCCCCGTTCACGAACGGGTATTGCTGGTACTGAACGATCAGGAGGCCACCGGCGCGGGCGTAGTCCAGCAACCGCCCGTTGCTCGCGACCAGGGCGGGCTCGGTCTCGTATGCCCGGCTGCCGATCACGATCGCGTCGTAGTGGGAGAGATCTCCGCGGGCGAGCGTGTCAGGACCGAGGAGCTCGATGGGGATGCCCACCGCCTGCAGCGCCTCGGGGACGCGGTCCGACGCACCCCGCACGTAGCCGACGCGGGTCAGCGACGGCAGCGCGATGCGCGTCGCGCGGAGCTCGGCGGTCGAGGCGTGGACGGCCGCCCGTGGTCGGATGTGCGGATAGTCGATCAGCGCGAGCGCGCCCTCGCTCCGCTGCCCGCCCGCGAGGACGGCCGCCTTGAGCTGGTAGACCCCGGGTCGCACCCCCGTCGCCAGGCCGAGCGTCACCGTCAGGCTCTTCGACTCGTCCTCGCGCTGGAACGACAGGCTCTCCGCGGGCAGCGCGGGCCACCCGCGCGGCGGCGTGCACACCACCTGCGCGGTCGCGGGCCCACGCGTGCGGTTCGTCACGGTCACGGTGAAATGTCGGGGGCCACCGGCCGCGCCGTCGATCGGCCAGACAACCAGGTCAGGTGTGACCGCCACGTCAAACGGCCGGGTCACGAAGATCGGCCGGCGTACCTCGCCGATGCTCTGATCCCGGTAGCGATACACCACCTCGCGCGTGAGCACGAGCGGCTCGCCGGCGACCGTGAGTCGCACCGTCAGCTGCAGCAGCCCCGGCTCGAACGGGAGCCCGCGCCAGTCTCCCGGCACGCCAGCCCAGTCGTACAAGGCGCCGATCAACGGCCGCCGCAGAAAATACGGTTGCGAGCGAGGCGCATCGGAGGCGACGGTGACGGCGAAGTGGCGGCCGGCGAGGGTGCCCGGCGCGACCGACGCGGCCGCCGGGTCGAGCCGCTCGACCTTCCACCCGACCGGCGCCGCGACGTCCAGGGCGCCGAGGGCGACCTCGCTGTCACCCCCGTTCCAGAGGCTCCCCTCCACCTGCACGCGCTCCCCGGGCACGACGATGCCGTCATCGGCGAACCCGTCGATCGCAACGCCGGCCGCCGTCATGAGCGCGTCGCCCAGCAGGGCCCGCTGGCTCGAGTCCGCGTCACCCAGCTCGCGCAGCGCGCGCGTCAGGATCGGAACGATCCCACCAGGCTGCAGCGGATTGAGCCGGACCCGCGCCGAGTCGATCAGTGCCGCGTAGCGTGCCTTGCCCGGGAAGAGCGTATCGACCCCTGCGAACAGACCGTCCCCGTCCCGCGTCCCCCGTCCTCGATCCCGCCACTCGATGAACGCGAGCCGAGCGATCCTCGGCCCGGGGTCCTCGAGCTGGCCCTGGTCCTGCGAGCGGTGCTGGCTCCGGCCCGCCATGGCGATCTGGTGGTAGGACCGACCCGCCACGGGGTCGAGTACACCCGCATCCAGCCGCTGGGTGGCGCTCGCGGTGTCGAAGTAGAGGGAGCGGTACAGCTTCACCGGTCCCCAGCTCGAGTCGCGCAGCACATCGAACGCCTGGCGTGCGACCAGGCCGGCCACCTGATGCTGGCCGTGGCCGTCGCGCGGCGTTCCGGAGAAGACGGACACGATGATCTGGGGGCGGAAGCGGCGCATGACGTCGAGCACGTCCTTGAGGACGGAATCGCGCGGCCAGAGTCGCAGCGATTCCTCCAGCGTCTTGGAATACCCGAAGTCGTAGGCGCGGGCGAAGAACTGGCGGGCCCCGTCGATCCGGCGGGCGGCGAGGAGCTCTTCCGAACGGATGATGCCGAGCTCGGGACCGAGCTCCGGACCGATGAGGTTCTGCCCCCCTTCGCCGCGCGAGAGCGACAGGTAGGCCACCTGTGCGCCCATCCCCCGGGCGAACAGCGCGACGAGGTCGGAATACTCATCGTCCGGGTGAGCGCCGATCATCAGCACGCGTTTGTTCGCGCCGAGCTGCTTGAGCGCGCTCGCCAACACCGCGACGCCGCCGGTGCCGGGTGGAGCGAATTGCCCCACGACCGGTCCGACGGCGCCGAACAACAAAGCGAGGCTAGTCCCGAGCGCGCGCCGCACTATGGCGAAACATAAGTGACCCCGCCCTTCATAACGAATCGCACGCGCGACAGTTCCGAGACATCCTTCATCGGATCCCCCGCCACCGCGACCAGGTCCGCGTACGCCCCAGCCGCGACGACGCCCAGGTCCCGTTGCCCCAGCAGCTCGGCCGCGAGCGACGTCCCTGACTTGATCGCCTGCATCGGGGTCATGCCGTATTGCACATAATACTCGAACTCTTTCGCCTGGTTGATCTCGGTCCAGGGGAAGCCGCCGACGTCCGTTCCTAACACGATCCGAACGCCTTTCTTGACCCCCCGGGTGAACGCCCGGTGCTGGTGCTCGACCATCGGTGCCCACGCCCCACCGCGCGGGCCCGCGACGTAATAGGCGACCGTGACGGTCGGGACCCAATACACGCCCTTGGCGAGCAGGACGTCGAGCAGGGAGTCCGTCATGCCGTCGCCGTGCTCGATCGTGTTCACGCCCGCGCGTAGCGCCGCGGCGATCCCGTCCGACCCGATGGCGTGCGCCGCCACTTTCCGACCCAGCCGGTGCGCCTCATCCACGATGGCACGGGCCTCGTCATCGGTGAAGTTGACCCAGCTGTGCAGCACCGAGTCCGGCGTAAAGTAGTAGCGGCGGTCCGCGTAGAACTTGATCCAGTCGGCGCCGTGGGCCACCTGCTGGCGGACCGCCAGCCGCGCGCCCTCCACCCCGTCCACCGGCTGCACCCCGTGCGGCAGCTCCAACTCCCAGTTGTCGGAGACGATCGGGTACATGCCGGTCGGCGCCATGGCGCGAGTCGCCGCGAAAATACGCGGCCCGGGAATCTCGCCCCGATCCACCGCGCGCTTCACGTCGACGTCCGCATACATCGCACCCTCGGTCTCGAGGTCGCGGATCGCGGTGAATCCGTGCTCGAGCGCGATTCTCGCGTTCCTGGCGGCGAGAATCGCCCGGTACGGCGTCGACTCGTACAGCAGCTGCTCGTTGTAGGACTCCGCCGTGGGGTCGCCCTGGAGCAACAGGTGGGTGTGCGTGTCGATGAGGCCCGGCAGCACCGCCATCTGGGATAGATCGATCACGCGGGCTCCCTGCGCCTGCCCCTGGACCTGCGCCAGCGGGCCCACCGCCTTGATGCGGTCTCCGTCGATCAGGATGCCGACGCCCGCCTGCGGCGCGTCGGATCGACCGTCGATCAGACGGCCGACCTTGACGAGCACCGGGGCCGCCGGCCGGGCGGCTCGGGGTGCTTGCGCCCACGCCGTCGTCACGACGGCGAGCAGAGCGAGCAGGGCGAGCAGGGCGAAACGTGGACGCATCGCGGTCTCCTTGTGGGGCGAAGCGAATCTCCTCGTGACCGCGTCCCTGTCAAGTCATAGATTGGGGGACTCCCAAACGGAGGAACCCGTGGCCGTCCGCGTCAGCTGTCAGTGCGGGACATCGTACGAGCTGAAGGACGAGTTCGCCGGACGATTGGTGAAGTGTCCGCAGTGCGCGCGCGAGAATCGGGTAGCAGGCGTCGTGCCGGCGGCAGCCGTCACGCCTCAAGCGGATCCGGTGTTCGACCGCGACGTCTTCCTCCTGCGACAGCAGCTGCTGCGGATCTCCGAAAAGTACGACGTGGCGGACGAGCAGGGGAACAAGATCGTGTTCGTCGAGCGGCCGGCACACCTGCTGCGCAACGTCGGGGCGATCCTCGCGGGGCTGGTCGCCGGCGGAGCGGTCGGCGTCGTGTTCGGCATGCTCTCGGACATGGCAAAGGGGACGGCGTACGAAGGCGTCCTCGGGGTGCTCGCCGTCATCGGGTTCTTCGTCGCCCTGTTCGCCGTCGGGATCGGCCTGTCGGCGAAGCGGCACGTCACCTTCTATCGCGACGAAACGAAACGCGACAAGCTGCTCGAGGTGCTGCAGGACCGGAAGTGGCAGCCGATCACCGCCACCTATACCGTGCGCGACCGGACCGGGCGCACCGTGGCCCTCCTGTGGAAGAACTATCTGTACAACATCATCCGGAAGCGGTGGTACGTGAAAGCGCCGGACGGGACGACACTGTACATGGCAAAGGAAGACTCCATTATCCTGTCGCTCCTGCGCCGTCTCCTCGGGCCGCTGTTCGGCCTCTTGCGGACCAACTTCATCATCGTGCGCAGCGACTCCGACGACGTCGTGGGCGAGTTCAACCGCAAGTTCACGCTGCTCGACCGCTACGTGCTCGACCTCAAGGCGGACCGGGCCCGCGCCCTCGACCGCCGCGTGGCGCTTGCGCTCGGCGTCATGCTCGACACCGGTGAGCGGCGGTGAGCGACGAGCGGGAAAAACCGATCGTCATCACGCCCGACATGCTGGCGGCGGGAAGCGACACGCGCGTCGATTTCGAGCGCGGGATGCGCACCGCCCCCCCGCTCATCCTCCTGCTGATCGCCGCGAACGTGGCGCTGTTCGGCTGGGAGCTCGCCGCCGGGGCGCTCGCAAGTCGGGAAAGCATCGTGGAGGCCGGGGCCCTGGTGCGCGACCGCGTGCTCGCCGGCGAGTGGTGGCGCCTCGAGAGCGCCACCTTCCTGCACGCCGGTTGGGATCACCTGATCGGCAACTGTCTGGTGTTGTACGTGGTGGGGATGGCCTGCGAGCACGCCTTCGGCTTCGCGCGGACCGCGGTCGTGTACTTCACGAGCGGCCTGACGGGCTCGCTCCTCTCGACCGCCCTGTCGCCCGGGCCGTCGGTCGGGGCATCGGGCGCGATCTTCGGCGTCGTCGCGGCAGTGGTCGTCGCCCTGTATCGCCACCAGAAGCACTTCTACCTACGCGACAAGCGGATCGGCTTCGTGCTCCTGATCTGGGCGGCGTATCAGATCTCAACGGGCCTCCTGAGCCCCTACATCGACAACTACGGGCACCTCGGTGGGTTCGCGGGCGGAGCGAGCGCCGCCTGGCTGCTCGAGCCGAGCCTGCTGTCGAGGCGCTACACAGGCTAGATTGGGACCATGGCCACGACCGCGACAGCACCCGAGCGCAAAGTCAGCGCCGCCGAAGCCCGCGAAGTCGCCGAGGCCGCGCGCGAGCAGGAGTGGGTCGCCCCGAGCTTTGTGCGCGACCTGTTTCTCGGAAAGTTCCGCCTCGACCTCATCCACCCCTACCCCGAACAGGATCCCGAAGAAGTGCGCCGGGCGCAACCGTTCCTGGACAAGCTCGAGCGGTTGCTGCGCGAGCAGGTCGATTCGGACCGCATCGACCGCGAGGGAGAGATCCCCGAACCCGTCATCCAGGGCCTGCGCGACCTGGGGGCCTTCGGGATCAAGATCCCGCGCGAGTACGGCGGACTGGGGCTCTCGCAGCTGTCGTACATGAAAGCCATCGAGCTGGTGTCGTCGATCGACGGCTCGATCACGGCGCTCCTGTCGGCGCACCAGTCGATCGGCGTGCCGCAACCGTTGAAGTTGTTCGGCAGCGACGCCCAAAAAAAGAAGTATCTGCCGCGCCTCGCGAAGGGCGCGATCTCGGCGTTCGCCCTGACGGAGCCGGGCGTCGGCTCCGACCCCGCCGCCATGGAGACGACGGCCGTTCCGACGCCCGACGGCCAGGCGTGGATCTTGAGCGGCGAAAAGCTGTGGTGCACCAACGGCACCAAGGCCGAGCTGCTCGTCGTGATTGCGCGCACCCCGTCCAAGGTGGTGAACGGGAAGGAAAAGCGGCAAATCACGGCGTTCATCGTCGAGACGGCGTGGCCCGGGGTGAAAGTGGAGCACCGCTGCCACTTCATGGGCTTGAAGGCGATCTACAACGGCGTGATTCGCTTCACCAACGTCCGCGTGCCCAACGAGAACGTCCTGTGGGAAGTGGGCAAGGGGCTGAAGCTCGGCCTCATCACCCTCAATACCGGTCGGCTCACGCTCCCCATCTCCTCGGTCGCCGCCGGGAAGCGCTGTCTCGAGATCTCGCGCCAATGGTCGAGCGAGCGGGTGCAGTGGGGCCGGGCGATCGGCAAGCACGACGCGATCGCCCAAAAAATCGGCGCTATGGCGGCGAACACCTTCGCCATGGAGGCAGTGGCCGAGCTGTGCGGCGCGATGGCGGACCGCGGCGGCTACGACATCCGTCTCGAGGCCGCGATCGCGAAGCTGTACAACTCCGAGGTTGGCTGGCGCATCATCGACGACACCGTGCAGATCCGGGGCGGTCGCGGCTACGAAACGGCCGATTCGCTGCGGGCCCGCGGCGAGAAGCCCGTGCCGGTCGAGCGCATCATGCGCGACTTCCGCATCAACCTGATTTTCGAGGGATCGAGCGAGATCATGCATCTGTTCATCGCCCGCGAGGCGGTGGACAAGCACCTGCAGGTGGCGGGTGACGTCGTGATGCCGGGCAAGTCGCTCGGCGAGCGTCTGCGCGGCCTGGTGCGCGCCGGGCTGTTCTACGCCTGGTGGTATCCCTCGCGCTGGCTCGGCTGGGGGTTCTGGCCCAAGTACACCCGGTTCGGACCGCTCGCGGGGCACCTGCGCTACGTGGAGCGCGCCGCCCGGCGCCTCGCACGTGGCGTGTTCCACGCGATGATGCGCTTCGGGCCCAAGCTCGAGTACCGCCAGGCCGTGCTGTTCCGGCTGGTGGACGTGGGTGCCGAGCTGTTCGCCATGGCCGCGACGTGCGCGCGGGCACAGGGGCTCCTCACGAACGATCCCGCCGCCGGCCGGCGGGCCGTGGATCTCGCCGATCTGTTCTGCCGTCAGGCGCGCGGCCGGATCGACGCCAAGTTCCACGACCTCTCGCACAACGCCGACACCCGGGCCTATCGGCTGGCCCAGGAAGTACTGCAACGCGAGCATCGATGGCTCGAGCGCGGAATCGTCGCGCTGCCCGACTAACCGGAGGCGCTATGGAACACTCGGTGGACCGGCGGGCCTTCCTCGAGGGCGCCGCGGCGGGTGCCGCGGCGCTCGCCTTGCCGGCGTGGGCGCCCCTGGCGTCCCGCGGCCTGGACGACATTCAGACGGAGATCGAGCGGCGTCACCAGGAGGCCGTCACCCGGCTGCAGCGATGGATCCACCAGCCGTCGATTGCCGCGGAGAACAACGGGGTCGCGGAGGGGTGCGAGCTCACGATGCAGCTGCTGCGCGAGGCCGGGTTCGACCAGGTCCGCAAGCTGCCCACCGACGGCCAGCCGGGCATTTTCGCGACGCTCGACGCCGGTGCGCCCCGCACCCTGGGCCTCTACTTCATGTATGACGTCAAACAAGTGGATCCCGCGGAATGGTCGTCCCCGCCCTGGGCCGGGGCGCTCGTCGAGCGGCCGGGTGTAGGAACCGTGCTCATCGGGCGGGGCGCCGTGAACCAAAAGGGGCCCGAGGCGTCGTTCCTCGCCGCGCTCCACGCCATCCGCGGGGCGGGCCGGAAGCTCCCCGTGAACTTGGTGCTCGTGGCCGAGGGCGAGGAAGAAATCGGCTCGCCCCACTTCCCCCAGATCGTCCGCCGACCTGAGGTGCTCGCCGCGCTCCGAAACGTGATGGGCATCTTCATGCCTTCGGCCGCGCAGGAGCTCGACGGCAAGGTGATCATGACGCTCGGCGCCAAGGGCGTGATCGAGGTCGAGCTGGTCTCGAGCGGCGAGCGCTGGGGCCGCGGGCCGCAGCACGACATCCACTCGAGCAACAAGGCCCGCGTGGACAGCCCGGCGTGGCATCTGGTCGAAGCGCTCGCCACACTGGTCGCTCCCGACGGCACTGACCCCGCGATCGACGGGTTCGCCGACAAGGCGCGACCGCTCTCTCCGGCCGAGAAGGCCATGATTGCGGAAGCGGCGAATCGTCTCGACGAGCAGGTGACGAAGCGGCAACTGGGCGTCGACCATTGGGTGCACGACGTGAGCTGGCGCGAGGCGCTCGAGCTGCTGATGTCGCGTCCCACCGTCAACATCGAAGGTCTCGTCGGCGGATACACCGGCCAGGGTGGCAAGACCATTCTGCCGCACCGGGCAGTGGCCAAACTCGATCTGCGACTCGTCCCCGACATGACGGCGGCCGACGCGCTCGCGTCCTTGAAGGCGCACCTTGCGAAGCGCGGCTTCGGGGATGTCGAAGTCAACATGACCGGTGGCTACGACCCCAACAGCACCGCCGCCGACGCCGCGTTGATTCGGGCACAGAGGGAGGTGTACCGCCGCGGCGGGATCGACCCGGTCTTGTTGCCCCGCAACGCCGGCTCCTGGCCGGGCTACGTCTTCACCGGAGACCCGCTGCGGCTGCCGGCGGGGCATTTCGGGCTCGGCCACGGCAGCGGGGCGCATGCGCCGAACGAGTACTACGTGGTCGACTCCAAGAACCCGAAGGTCCAGGGCATAACGGGCGCCGTGCGCTCGTACGTCGACTACCTGTTCGAGCTCGCTCGCACCAGCTAGTCAGCCCCTGACTACGCCGCCTGGTGGGCGATCATGATGCTCCGCAGCCGCTCGGGCATCTCGCCGGCGACGTCCCCATAGGGCGCCGGGTGCCCCTGGGGGTCCATCACGATGCTCGGGCACACGAATTCGTAGCGCCGGGCGACGATGCGGTCGGCCGCGGCCTGCGTGGCGACCGGCGTCGCGATCACGACTTGTTTCGCGCCCAGCTGCTCGGCCACCTTCGCCGCGGCGAGCACTCTCCACGGATAGGTCACCTGGCCGTCGATGATCACCGCGATCCGGCCCGCGAGCTTCTTCACCGGACGCTCCGTGCGGTACAGGATCAGGTCCTGCTTCACACGCGCGCGCGACTCGTCAATCGCGCTCGAAAGCTTGTCGATCAAGGCGCCGCTCGGCTGGAAGTCGGGGTCCATCTCCGACGGTGCCGATTCGGCGATCGCGCCGATCGGAGCCTGGTTGGACCCCAGCTTGATGAACGCGGCGACGAGGACGTCGAATTGGGCCCCCATCGCCTTGGAAGCGTTGGCGGCAATCTCGACGCCTTCGGGCGTGATGCCGAGTAACAGACAGCCGAGGTAGCCGCGGCCGGCCAGGTGCTGGCCCAGGAGGGCACCGGCGGCGGATCGCGTCGGATAAAGGCTGGCGGGCTTCGGAGCAGTCGCTTGGGCCATGAGTAGCGCAAAGATAACGGGGTTATCTTTCGCGAGCCATTTCCCAGGACGATTCGCGTGTCGAAGAGCACCCTGTCCGTCACCGACAACCGAACCGGCAAGTCGTACGAGCTCCCCATCCAGGACGGCACGATCCGCGCGGTCGACCTGCGCCAGATCAAGGTGGCGAGCGACGATCCGGGGCTGGCGACGTATGACCCGGGGTTCCTGAACACGGCCGCCTGCCGCAGCGCGATCAGCTACATCGACGGCGACAAGGGCATCCTGCGCTACCGCGGGTATCCGATCGAGCAGCTGGCCGAGCGAAGCACGTTCCTGGAAACCGCATACCTGCTGCTGCACGGCGAGCTGCCGTCCGCGGCGGAGCTCGATTCGTGGGTCTACAGCATCACCCACCACACGATCGTTCATGAGAGCATCAAGAAATTCATCGACGGGTTCCATCACGATGCCCATCCCATGGGGATGTTCGTGAGCACCGTCGCCGCGCTCTCGACCTTCTATCCCGAGGCGAAGCAGATCGCGAACGAGACTTCGCGCTGGAACCAGATCTTCCGGCTGATCGCCAAGGCGCCTACCCTCGCCGCCTTCGCCTACCGTCATTCGGTGGGCATGCCCTACGCGTATCCGGACAACGACCTGTCCTACGCGGGGAACTTCCTGAATATGATGTTCAAGGCGACGGAGGTGAAATACACGCCGAACAAGACGCTCGAGCGGGCGCTGGACGTGCTGTTCATTCTGCACGCGGACCACGAGCAGAATTGCTCGACCAGCGCCATGCGCGGCGTGGGCTCGTCGCACGCCGACCCCTACTCGGCGATGGCCGCCGCCGCGGCGGCCCTGTACGGCCCGCTGCACGGCGGCGCCAACGAGGAAGTGCTGCGGATGCTCCGCGAGATCCGCTCCAAAGACAACATCCCGGCGTACCTCGACCGCGTGAAGCGCGGCGAGTTTCGCCTGTTCGGTTTTGGCCACCGGATCTACAAGAGCTACGATCCCCGCGCCAAGCTGATCAAGCGGGTCGCCGAGGAAGTGTTCGACGTCACCGGGAAGAACCCGCTCATCGACATCGCCGTGGAGCTCGAGCGCATCGCGCTCCAAGAGGATTACTTCGTGACGCGGAAGCTGTACCCCAACGTGGATTTCTACTCGGGGATCATCTACGAAGCGATGAAGTTCCCGATGGACATGTTTCCGGTGCTGTTCGCCATCGGGCGGACGCCCGGTTGGCTGGCGCAGTGGCAGGAGATGCTGCTCGACAAGGAGCAGAAGATCGCCCGCCCGCATCAGATCTACACGGGCTCCGACAAGCGGGATTACGTGTCGATCGAAAACAGAGGCTGAACGGGAGCGGTTCGCGACCTGTAGGGGCGCAGCATGCTGCGCCCCTACGTCGTTTTACCTCCTGCGCCGCCCGCCACTGCGGGCGCGGACCGATGGACCACGTTTGGGCTGCTCCGCCTGGAGCGGCTTGGGTTGCAGGGGCGCCACGGACGGCTCGAATCCCGGAATCACCTCGCGGGGAAAGATCTGTCCCACGAGCTTCTCGATGTCTCCCATGAGAAGCCACTCGTCGGGCGACAGCAGCGTGAGCGCGAGCCCCCGCGCACCGGCTCGCGCCGTGCGGCCCACGCGGTGCACGTACACCTCCGCTTCGTGCGGTACGTCGAAGTTCACCACCATCCGGATGCCGTCCACGTCGATCCCACGCGCCGCAATGTCGGTCGCGACCAGTACGTCCGCCTCCCCTGAGCGGAAAGCGTCCAGGGTGCGGGTGCGGTGGCTCTGCGCCTTGTCGCCGTGGATGGCGTGCGCCTGAATCCCCTCACGTCGCAGGAATGTCACCAGCTTGTCCGCGCCGTACTTCGTGCGCGTGAACACCAGCGTCTGGCCCGCGGGCTTGGCCTGAAGGATGCGCGCGAGCACGCCGCGCTTCTGCAGCTTGTCGGTCGCGACCACCACGTGCTCAATCCCTTCCGCGGGCTTGGCCCGCCGCCCGATCTCGACGGAGGCGTGGCTGTCGAGCGCCGTGCGGGCGAGCGCATCGACCTCGAGCGACACCGTCGCCGAGAAGAGCATCGTCTGCCGCCTTGAGGGGAGCGCCCGCAGGATGCGGCGCACGTCGGGCGCGAATCCCATGTCGAGCATGCGGTCGGCCTCGTCGAGCACCAGCACTTCGAGCCGCGAGTAGTCCACGTGGCCGCGCTCCATGTGGTCGAGCAGGCGGCCCGGCGTCGCGACCACGATATCGGTCCCGCGCGCGAGCGCGCGGGTCTGCGGCTCCATCCCGACGCCGCCGTAAATGGCCGCGGCACTGACGTCCAGATGGCGCCCGTACGCCCGCGCGCTCTGCAGCACCTGCTCGGCCAGCTCACGCGTGGGGACCAGGATGAGCGCGCGCAGCACGTGTTTGACGCCGTTGCGCGACAGGCGCTGCAGGATCGGCAGCATGAACGCGGCCGTCTTCCCGGTGCCGGTCTGGGCAGACCCGATGAGGTCGCGTCCGGCGAGCGCGAGCGGAATCGCTTCCAGTTGAATAGGGGTGGGCTGCTCGTAGCCTTCGTCGGCTACGGCACGCACCAGCTCGGGCGCGAGCCCGAGAGCGGTAAATGGCATTACTGATTGCTTCCTTTCGCAATACACACACACGCACGCTGCCGGTGGCTGATGCCACCGCGCTGCAGCGTCACTCTCGTTGTGAACCTGGGGAATGAGACCGGGCGTGTGTACAGCGCCGGAACCCGCTCCTGAGCGGGACCGTCCTTCGGAAGGATGCCAGCTCTTGGTTCGACAGAACCATAACGACGTCACGCAGTTACGTCAAGTGACGCCGTGGCACAACAGCGTCGCGCAGAGGCGCCAAAGTCAGGTGACGCCTCCGCGTGACCTCTTCGTGCAACGGTTTCGTGCTACGCCGTTGCTTGACGCCTTCTTTGGCTTCAGGTGTTGACAAATGCCGTCCCCGCGGCGATCATCCACCCCGAGCGATAACGAACCAGAGACTGTTTCTTTAGGACCTGGGCTACCGCCCGGGTCGTTTCGTTTCTGGGGCTACTCGACTGGAGAGACCGGATGGAAGTGACCGTAGGCGACGGCGACCGATTGGAATACGTGTTGAAGAAGTTCCGTCGCCAGATCACGAAAGCCGGCCTGTTTCAGGACATGAAGCGGAAACGCTTCTACGAGAGCCCCGGCGCTCTACGGCGACGGAAGGATAAAGCAGCGGCACGCCGCAAGGTGAAGTCCGCACGACGTCGCGAACAACATTAAGTCAGGAGTAACACCCAGATGGCACGCATTACCGGTATCGTGAAGTGGTTCAACGACGCGAAGGGGTTTGGTTTCATCACACCCGAGAACGGCGAGAAGGACTGCTTCGTTCACCACACCGCGATCCAGGCACAGGGCTTCAAGTCGCTGGCCGAAGGCGAGCGGGTCGAGTTCGACGTCGTGCAGGGCCAAAAGGGCCCGGCGGCGCAGAACGTTGTGAAGCTCTAAGCCGCAGGGCGAAGGAGCAAACGAACGGCGCGGTCCTTCAGGACCGCGCCGCTTGTATTTCTTGCCCAGGCTGTGTTTCTGACCTGGGTGGGTCTTACTTCAGCACGATCCGCATGGCGTGCGTGTCCAGGTCGATATCCCACGTGGTGATGCGCGGCCGCAGGAACTCCTCGCAGTCGCGCGCCGTGAGCGATGCGGCATCGGCATCGAGGAACTCCAACAGGCGCATCCGGGCCTGCAGGTAGGTGCACCCCTCCCGTACCGCCGCCATCCGCAGCCCGACCTCGTCCTCGAGCTTGCGGTTGACGAACCCTTGCGCCACCAGGAGCAGCCGGCCGACGATCACCCGCTCGAGCTCGGCTCCATCCGGTCGCGCGAACCGACGCTGCAGCACCCGCTGGCGCTCCGGCGCGCACAGCTCCAGGACCTGCCGGCAGACCTCCGGGTCGGGGCGGCCAGCGGCCACGGCTGCCGCCCGCTCAGCCCGCGCACACGTCGGCAGGTCGTTGCGGTGGAGCCGCAGGAACTTGGTCATGGGGGCATACAGGTCACTGCGGCCGGGGGCCGGGGGCCGGCGCCGACCGGACACCATGTCCGCCATATAGTCTTCCTAAACCTGAACCGCCTCGGCGAGCTCGCGCGGCGTGCGCTTGAGCTCCCGCAGGCGACGCCGGAGCAGTTGACCCACCTTCACAGGATCTTTGAGCGGGAGAGCTGCAGGCATCTCGAGGTAGCTCCTTTCGAACGGCACAAGAAAAGGCCCACGGGTGCAAAAAGCGGCCTATCAGCACACCGCGGGCGAATGTCGCTAAATATAGCTAGGACAGGG
>QHUD01000195.1 GCA_003221085.1 Gemmatimonadota bacterium | reverse complement strand
CGTCGACGCGTCGGATCTGGTCGTCCGTGTGAAGGCCGATCCGGGACGGCGCGGGCCGTCGCAGATCGACTACGCCGTCACCGTGCCGGCGTGGATGGCCCTGAACCTCTCCGGCGTCTACACCGACATCAAGGTGGACGGCGCCCAGAACGAGATCAGCGCCGAGACGGTGCAGGGCGAGATCACCGTCCTGGGGGGGTCGGGCAACGTGTCGCTCAAGTCCGTCATGGGCGCCGTGACACTCGAGAAGGCGCGCGGCCGTATCGCCTTGAGCAGCGTCAACGAGGAGGTCCGGGCGACGGACATCTCGGGCGACCTCACCGCGGAAACTGTGAACGGCGACGTCACGCTCATTCAGATCGAATCGGCCAATGCCGAAGCGAACACGGTCAACGGGGACATCACGTACGACGGGACGATCAAGGACGGCGGCCGCTATCGGTTCGGGACGCATGACGGCGACGTGCGGGTGTCGGTCCCCGAGAAGGCCAACGTCTCCGTGTCCGTCTCGACCTTCAACGGCGATTTCAGCGCCTGCTTTCCCGTGCAGCTGACGGGAAGGACGAAGCACCGCTTCAGCTTCACCATCGGCTCGGGCAGCGCCCGGCTCGAGCTCGAGTCGTTCAGCGGCGACATCAGGATTTGCCGTCCGGGGCAGTTGTCCAAAGACGCGGATAGAGACAAGCACAAGGACCACGAGGAGGACCGATAATGCGCGTTTCTCTACTGGCGCTGCTCGCCACCGCAGCTGGCTGGGCTCTGGCACCGCGCGCGGCAGCCGCACAGGGCGAGTTCCACTGGAAGGGCAAAGTCGCTCCGGGCAAGTCGATCGAGATCAAAGGCGTAAACGGCGACATCCGCGCCGTCGCCGGCTCGGGCGACGTCGAGGTCACCGCCGTGAAGCACGCGCGCAGGAGCGACCCCGACGACGTGAAAATCGAGGTCGTGGAGCACGAGGACGGCGTCACGATCTGCGCGGTGTACCCCAGCGACGGTCGCCGGGAGAACAGCTGCGACGCGGGCCGTGGCGGCCACATGAACGTGCACGACAACGACGTGACGGTCGATTTCACCGTCCGCGTGCCCGCGACCGTGCGGTTCGCGGGGAAGACGGTGAATGGCGACGTGGCCGCGGCCGACCTCACGGGCGACGTAGAAGCCACCACGGTGAACGGCAGCATCAGGATTTCCACCGCAGGCTACGCCGAGGCGCAGACGGTGAACGGCGAGATCGTGGCCTCGCTCGGCCGCGCGACGTGGAGCGACGGTATCGAGTTCCGCACCGTCAACGGCGGGATCACCCTCGATCTTCCGGCTGGCCTATCCACCGAGGTCCGCGCCTCGACCGTCAACGGCGACATTGAGACCGATTTCCCGCTCATGGTCACGGGACGGTTCGGCCCCCGCCGGCTGCACGGCACGATCGGGAGTGGGGGGAGACGACTCGCGCTCGAGACGGTGAATGGGAGCATCAGGCTGAGAAAGAGCACCTAACAACACGGGATGCGGGATGCGAGATGCGTTCGATCAGCCTCCCATCCCGCATCTCGCATCTCGCATCCCGGCAGTAATCGGGTCCCCCTCGCAACATCGCGGTACCTAATCCAGTAGCGCTTCGCCCCACCTTGGTCGCGTCCGAACCAGGGGTTCCGTGGTGCTGCGGGAACTTCTCGCCCGCACCGAGCAGATCGACGATCTTCGCCACCTCTTTGGGGCGCTCGGGTTTCACGCGGCGTGGGAGCCCGTGCCACCCGGACCCTGGCTCGGTCCGGCGCAGGCGGAGGCGGCGGGGGTCATCCGAGCGGCGCTCGTGGCACGTCACGAAGCGTTCCGCGTGTTCGCGATCGAGGCCCGCAACCCCGAGCGGGCGGTCCGCGCGGCGGCGCAGCGTCTGGCCGCGCAGGCCGAGCGGGGACTCGCGTGTGCACTCGGCTCGGGCCCGCGGCGCCTGGTCTGTGGGAGCTGGCGCGCGACCGCGCGCGGGGAACGCGGCGGCCGGGGCGGCCCCGCGGTCCGCCTCGTCACGGTGCCCCTCGAGCGACCACCGGGCAGCTCGCTCGACACGTTGGAGCGGTTCCGCCCCCTGGCGGGCGAAACCTCGCTCGCACTCAGCCTGCGCATCGGCGAAGCGCTCGCGAGCGAAGGGGTCACCCCACGGTTCTTTCGGGCCTTCCGAGCCACGTTGGAGCGGCTGACAGACCGGCTCACCACCCCGCGCAGCCGGACCGAGCGGCATGCCCTCGCGCTCACCGCGCTCACCCGTGTGTTGTTCCTCTATTTCGTGCAGGCGAAAGGCTGGCTGGACGGCGACCGGCGCTACCTGATCCACCGCTTCGATGAGAGCGTCGCCGGCCGACGTCACTTCCACCGTCAGGTCTTCGATCCGCTGTGCTTCGGTGCCCTCAACCGCCCGGCGGCCGTCCGCTCCGGCGCGGCGCGCGCATTGGGCCGCCTGCCGTTCCTGAACGGTGGGCTGTTCGAGCCCACCGCGCTCGAGCGCCGCGACGGCCCGGCCTGCTGGACCAACACCGACTGGCGCGACGCGTTCGACGAGCTGTTCGAGCGGTTCCACTTCTCGGCGCGAGAAGAGGAAGACGGGAATAACTGCGTCGCGCCCGACATGCTGGGCCGGGTGTTCGAGGGCGTGATGGACCCCGCCGAGCGGCGTGCGAGCGGCAGCTACTACACGCCGGCCGCCTTGGTGCGCGAAATCGTGCGCGCCGGCCTGAACGCGCTCCTCGTCCACCGTTTCGACCTGGCCCCCACGGCCGCGGAGCGCTGGATGCACGACGGCGAGCCGCCCGCCGGGCCCCGGCCCGATCTGCGCCGCGTCGCAGTGCTCGACCCGGCGGTCGGCTCCGGGGCGTTTCTGCTGGGCGCGCTGGAAGAGCTCACGCAGCTGCGCTGCGCCGCGGGCGAGGGACCAGCCCCCTTGGTACGCCGCGACGTGGTGGCGCATTCGCTCTTCGGCGTCGATCTGAAGCTCACCGCCGTGCGGCTCGCCGAGCTGCGGCTGTGGCTTGCCCTCGTGGCGGACCAGGACGAGACCGACCTGGCACGCATTGCCCCGCTGCCGAACCTCGACGGACATGTACGGCAAGGGGACGCGCTGCTCGATCCGCTCACGCTCGCGCGCGCACTGGGCGGCGCGGCGACCACGACGGTCCCTGCAGCGGAAGTGGAGCGGCTCACCACGGCCCGGCGCGCGCTGTTCAGCCTTGCCGGACCGGCCAAGCGGCAGGCGCTGAGCGAACTCGCCGCTGCCGAGTCGGCGCTTGCCCGGCGCTTGTTCGCCGCAGTGGTCGCCGCGCTCGAGCGGCGTGCCGCCGAGCTGGTCGCCGCGGGTAAGGATCGCGATCTGTTCGGACGGCGTCGCGGGCTCCGGCCGGACGAGCGAGCGCTGCTGCGGCGAGTGCGCGCCAGTCGCCGCGAGCTCCGGGCGGCCGCGCGTCGGCTCTCGCGGGAGGGCGGTGCCCCGTTCTTCGCGTTCGAATCACACTTCGCCGACATCCTGGCACGCGGCGGGTTCGACCTCGTCGCCGGGAACCCGCCCTGGGTCCGCGGCGAGCGCGTGCCCGCCCAGGTGCGGGAGACGCTGGCGACGCGCTATGCCACGTGGCGGCCGGCGCGCGGGCCCGGCTTCGCGCACCTGCCGGATCTTGCGGTCGCCTTCGTGGAGCGCGCGCTCGAGCTCGCCGCTCCCGGTGGAGCAGTGGCGCTCCTCGTCCCGGCCAAGCTCGCGTCGAGCGGCTACGCGGAGCCACTGCGGCGACGGCTCGTCGCCAGCACGCGCCTCGAGCGGGTGGCGCCGGTCGACCAGGCGGGGGCGTTCGGCGGCGGAGCCGCGGTCTACCCCATGGCGCTCGTGGCCGCGCGGATCGAGCCGACGGGCCGCGAGCGCGTGGCCACTGCCCTTGGGCCCAAGACCCGAGCCCCTGCGATGCCGCAGCGCGCCCTCGCGGCCGACGGTCCCTGGATCCTGGCAGGTGGGGCCACGCGGGTCGCCCGCCACCTGCGAGCCGTCTGTCCGACGGTGGGCGATCGCTGGACGCCGCAGCTCGGCGTGAAGACCGGGGCGGACGATCTCTTCCTGGTGGCGCATCCGGGACCCTCGACCCGGCCGGTCGTCCGCGGTCGAGACCTGAGGCCGTGGCGAGCGACGCCGCGCGCCCACCTGCTGTGGACGCACGGGCCCAACGGCCGGCCGCTCGCCCGCCTCCCGCCCGACCTGGCGCGCGCGCTCGACCCGCATATCGAGCGCCTCCGCCGTCGCTGCGACTATCGCGCGGGTCCTGCGTGGCAGCTGTTCCGCCTCGCCCTGGCTGACGCCCCGTACCGGGTGATCTGGCCCGACCTCGCCCGGCGACTCACCGCCGTCGTGCCCGAGGCTGGTGTGGTCCCGTTGAATACCGTGTACGGCATCGCGACCCGCACCGCGGACGACGCGTTCGCGCTGGCGGCGCTCTTCAACTCCCGCTGGCTCACCGCTCTCGCGCGTCTCTCCGCCGATCCGGCGCGCGGCGGGTTCCGCCGGTTCAACGCGCGCGTCGTGCGGGAGCTCCCTCTTCCACCCGCGAACCCGGTGGCCTGGCGCACCCTTGCAGAGCAGGGCCGCGCGAACGCTTCGGACGACGGCGCCATCGCCGACATGTACCAGCTCGAGGCCGCGGACCGCCGTGCCCTGGACGCATCCGCCGCGGATCCTGTCTGAGCACCTCGCAGCGGTCCCGGAGCCACTCGCCTGTCTCCTCACGGCGGGGACGGTCGGCCCGGCGCCGGCGGTCGCGGCGCTCGGGGCGCGCGCGCTGCTCGACCTCGCGCCGCTCGCGCTCGAGGGCGAGGCACGGTCGCCGGCGTGGCTCGCACCGCATCAGGTCCCCGCCGCTCGCCGATTGGTCGGCATCCTGGGGCGCTACAGCGGCGCCCTGCTCGCGGACGCCGTCGGGCTCGGCAAGTCGTACGTCGCGCTCGCCGTCGCCCTCGCGCTCGGCGAGCCGTTCGCGCTGGTCGTGCCGGCCGTGCTGGTGGACCAATGGCGCAGTTTGTTGGAGCGGTATGACACCGATGCCCCGATCATCACGCACGAGTCTCTCAGCATGACCCGGTGCCGCCCCTTGCCGCCCTCTGCCGCCCGTTGCCGCCTTTGGATCATCGACGAAGCGCACCGCTTCCGAAATCCCGCCACCAACCGCTACCGCGCGCTCGCCAAGCTCGTCGTCGGTTCGCGCGTCCTCCTCGTCACGGCCACACCGGTGCACAACCGAATCGCCGACCTGTTTCATTTGTTTCGCCTCTTTCTGCGCGACCACGACCTCACGGCACTGGGCGTACCATCATTGTGGGGCGCGGCGCAGGGCGACGCCGATCGGCACGCGGTCACGGCCGCCGCGGCCCGGCTGAGTGTGTCGCGCTCGCGCGAGCGCGTGCAGCAGGGCTATGGCGCCGCGCCGGCCGTGCTTTCCTTCCCCGGTCACGCGGGGAACGACGCGATCCGCGTCGGCGCGGCGCCCGATGCGGAGCTCCACGAGCTCGTCATGGGAATCTCCCGGATCGAGGCGGGCGGCGACGCGGCCGCCCTGTTTCGCCTGCTGCTCCTGTCGCAGCTCGCCTCGAGCCTGCCCGCGTTTCGCGCGAGCCTCGATCGGTACGACGCGTTCCTCGAGCTGGGTGTCACGGCCGCGGCGCAAGGAAGGACGCTCGGGCGCCGCGACTTCAGGCGCTTGTTCCCCGCCGGATCGGGCGAGTTGCAGCTCGCGTTCTTCCCGCTGGTCCTGCCGGCCGGACCCGGCGCCGCGACCGAGCGCGACCGTGAGAACGTGTGGCGTCTGCGGGCTCTGGCCGCGTCACCCGACGATCCTAAAGCGGACGCGCTGACACGCCTGCTCGACGCGCGCGCCGGCAAGACGATCGTCTTCGTTCAGTCCCTGGCCACCGTGCATCACCTGATGCGCCGCCTCCGCGGCCGCCGCCTCGCGGCGGTGACGGGAGAGCGGGGCTGGTTCGGGAGCGAGCCCGCCGGGCGTGACGACGTGTTGCGCGCATTCGCGCCACGCGCGCAGGGAGCTCCCCCGCCTGCCCGCGCACTCGAGACCGACGTCCTCGTCGCAACCGACCTCCTGAGCGAAGGTCTGAATCTCCAGGACGCCGCGCGCGTGATCCACTACGATCTGCCCTGGAGCCCCGCCCGGCTGGCGCAGCGCGTGGGCCGGATCGATCGCGCCGGCTCGCCCCACGAGCGGATCGAGGCGGTCACGTTTTTCCCGCCGCAGCCGCTCGCCGTGGCGCTGGCGATGGAGCGCCGCCTGGTCGCGAAGCGACGACTGCAACGCCACGCCGACGCCGGCCCGCACGGGTTCGATTGGTGCGATCGGCTGCAGGATCTCGCCGCCCGAGTCGGACCTCCCGCAGCACCAGGGACCTGCGCGGCAGTCGTGTCCCCAGGGCCCGCGGTCGTGCTGGTCGTGCGACTGGGGCGTCTGGTCGAGGGGGTGGTGGTGACGCAGGGGGGTGCGCGGGCCGATCCCACGCGGGCCACACGACTGCTCGAGCAGGCGTCCGGGGCGGACCCGGCCCCGCTCGACCGGGCGGCGCTCGCGCAGGCGATCCGACGGGCGGCGCCGCTCCTGCGTGGCCGGCTCGCGGCACTCGAGGACGCCCGCTGGCGCGCGGCCCATCGCGATCGCCTGAGTCGCCGCCTCATCCCGTGGGTGCTGACCGCCGCGCGCCGCGCCGCCACCCGGCGGCGCCACGCCGACCTGGCCCGCCTCGATGGTCTCGTCTCGCGACTCGCGCTCGGCATGACTGCCGGAGAAGAGCTGTGGCTCGAAGATCTACTGGCTCGCCGTGCGCCGCTCGCGGTGCGCGACGTGCTGGCCTGGCACGAGCGCATGCCGCCCGTGGCGACCTGCGCCGATGCGCCGCACGTCGAATTGATCACAGCGGTCGTGCTGGGTGAGGGTCACTCGTGATGGAGCAGGAGCTCTTCGTAGTCGAGCTCCTGCTGAACGCGTCGCATCACGGCGTCGGAGATCGCGCCGTTGTCGCGCATGCGGAGCAGCTCCTGCCGCTCCACGGCGAGCAGCTCGCGTGCGAGCCGCAAGTGCGCGATGGATTTCGCCTCGATCGGGTCCTCGAGCACGCCGTCCGCGTGGCCGCGTAAGTGGCGTGTGCGGAGGCGGTACCGATCGCGGGTGTGCGAAAGCGCACCCGGGTGCATCCAGGGCTCCGAGGCGAGCTGCTCGAGCCGGGCCAGCGCCGCCTCAGACGCGTTGATGCGTGCCGCGAGCTCCTCGCGGCGCTCGTCGTCGCCCGTCTCGCGCACATCGAGCCAGCGCAGCAGCGGCGCCAGAGTGAAGCCTTGACCGAGCAGCGTGACGAGAATGACGGCGTAGGAGAGGGCGATGATGGTGTCGCGGCCGGGGAAGGGCGCGCCGCTGGCCGTCACCGTCGGGATCGAGGCGGCGAGAATGAGCGTCACGCCCCCCCGCAATCCTGCCCAACCGGAAATCGTCAGCACCTGCCACCGCGGCCGCGCCTCGTGAGGCCGCAGCCACGCGCCCAACAGCCAGCGGAAGTTGCCCGCAAAGTAGACCCACACGAGCCGGGCGATGATCACGGCCAGGCTCACCAGGACCGCGGCGCGCGCCAGCTCGAGCGCGGCTGCGCCGCTCAAGCCTTCCACAATGGGCCGCAACGCGAGCCCCGTCAGGACGAAGATGAGCCCCTCGAGAACGAACACTACCACGTCCCACATGCCCACGTTCTGGACGCGGGTGTCCGCCGCCACGAACCGTGGCCCGACGCGCCCCAGGTAGATCCCCATGGCGAACACGGCCAGGATCCCGGACACGCCCAGGCGCTCGGCGGGCACATAGGCCGCGTAGCCCGAGAGCAGCGAGATGGTGTTCTCGACCTCGGGGTCGTGAATGTGACGGCGCAGGCTGCCCATCAGCCACCCGACAGCGAGACCGACCGCAACGCCACCCGCGCCCATCCACAGGAATCGGAGCCCCGCGTCGCCGAGCGAGAACGTCCCGGTCACCGCGGCCGCGATGGCCATGCGGTACGCGACGATCGCCGCCGCGTCGTTTATCATGCTCTCGCCCTCGAGGATCGTCACGACGCGCCGCGGCAAC
This sequence comes from Gemmatimonadota bacterium, assembly GCA_003221085.1. Taxonomy (GTDB): domain Bacteria; phylum Gemmatimonadota; class Gemmatimonadetes; order Gemmatimonadales; family GWC2-71-9; genus AG41. The sequence goes on along the minus strand of QHUD01000195.1, from coordinate 15,243 downwards.
GGCAGGCGTCGCAGAAACGCCGTCGCCGCCGCCACGTCCGGCGGTGAGACCACGGCGCCGAGCGCGAACGCCGACGCCCAAGGCAGACCGGGAACCGCGTGGTGCGCGACCCAGGCCACCACGATCGTCGCGAACAGCACGTGTCCCACGCCGAGCGACAGGATCGGCCGGAAGTTGGCCCGCACATCGCGATAGGAGGCCAGCAGCGAGGCGCGATACAGGAGCGGCGGGATGAATACCAGGAACACGAGCTGCGGATCGAACCGCACGATCGGGAGCCCGGGAACCAGGGCAACCAGGAGGCCGCCGGCGACGAGCAAGGCGGGCGTGGGGAGCCGGAAGCGCCGCGCCACCAACGCCAGGAAGGCGACGCCGACGAGCAGTGTGAGGACGGTCTCGAAGTTGTGCATGGCGTTTGCGAGCCTAAAAGTTACCTTCCGGCGTGCCTCTCTCAACGTTCCTCTTCGACCTTGACGGCACGCTCATCGACTCCATCGAGCTGATCCTGCGCTCGTACCGCCACACCATGCGTCTGCACCGCGGGCACGAGCCGTCGGACGACGTCTGGATGCGGGGGTTGGGCACGCCGCTGTGGGTGCAGTTCCGCCACTTCACCGAGGACCCCGCCGAGATCGAGGCGATGGTGGCGACTTACCGCGCCTACAACCTCGCGCACCACGACGAGCTGGTGCGTCCCTATGACGGCGTGGTGGAGGCGGTGCTGGCGCTGCGAGATCGCGGGAAGACCCTGGGCCTAGTCACGAGCAAGATGCGGAGCGGCGCCCTCCGCGGACTCCGCGTCGCCGGGCTCGAGGACGCGTTCCAGGTGATCGTCGGCGCGGACGAGGTCACCCATCCCAAGCCGCACCCCGAGCCGGTGCTCATGGCACTCGACCGCCTAGGCGCGCCGGCCGCGGGCGCCGTGTTCGTGGGCGATTCGCGCCACGACGTCGAGTGCGGCCGGGCAGCGGGCGTGAAAACCGCCGCCGTCCTGTGGGGACCATTCGACCGCGCGCACCTGGAGGACCTCGAGCCGGATTACTGGCTGGAGCGACCGGAAGACCTCGCCGCAGTGGATTGATTTCCGCGTTATTGTAGGGGCGCAGCATGCTGCGCCCCTACACCGAAGCACGACGACCCCGACGGAAGGACGGACACCGTTGCGCTTTGTCCCATTCGAGCTGGAACGCTGGCAGAGCACCTGGGAGAACCGGGTCCGCTACAACCTGTCCGAGTCGGGCGTCCACCCGCTCTCGATCCACGAGCTGCTGGACCTGGCCGGCGCGTCCGCCGCGCCTCTGCTCGACGTCCGGCTCGGCTACAGCCAGTCGAACGGCACCGACCTCCTGCGCGGGCGGATCGCGGCGCTGTACGACGGCGTCTCGCCGGACCAGATCCTGGTCACGACCGGCAGCGCCGAGGCGAACTTTGTCGTCTGCTGGCGGCTGGTGGAGCCGGGCGACAAGGTCGCCGTCATGCTGCCGAACTACCTCCAGACCTGGGGGCTCGCCCAGAACCTCGGAGCCGAAGTGCGCGGCTTCGCGTTGCGCGCCGAGGCGCAGTGGGAGCCCACGCCCGAGGACGTGCGGAGCGCCATCGCGCCGGGCACGAAGCTCGTCGTCGTCACCAATCCGCACAATCCGACCGGACATGTGCTCTCGAAGGAGATGCGACAGGCCATCGTGCGTCGCACGGCCGAGATCGGCGCATGGCTGCTCGCGGATGAGGTCTACCAGGGAGCGGAGCGCGACGGCGCGCCGACGCCGTCGTTCTGGGGCAGCTACGAGCGCGTGATCGTGGTGAACGGCCTCTCGAAGGCGTACGGTCTGCCAGGTCTGCGGATCGGCTGGGTGGTCGGGCCACCGGGCTTCGCGACAGAGGCGTGGGCGCGGCACGACTACACCACGATCGGACCGGCGGGAGCGAGCGACCATCTCGCCGCCCTGGCGCTCGAGCCGCCGGTGCGGGAGAAGGTGCTCGCGCGCACTCGGGGGATCCTCCGCTCCAACTACCCGGTGATCGAGCAGTGGTTGAAGCGCTTCGGGGACACGTTCAGCTGGCACCCCCCGCAGGCGGGGGCGATCTGTCTGGTGCGCTACCGCCAGGGAATCAGCGCCCTCGACCTGGTGGAGAAGATGCGGGCCGAGCACGGCGTGCTGCTCGTGCCGGGCGACCATTTCGGCCTGCCGAACCACATTCGTTTCGGCTTCGGGGAGGAGCTGCGCTACTTTCGGGACGCGCTCGCCGAGACCGAGCGGGGTCTGAAGCGGGTGTTTACCGACTGAGATGCGGGTCGTCCCGCTCGAGGCGTTCCGCGACAAGGTCCCCTTCAGCGTCGCCATCGCTGCCGTCGAGCGGGGCTTCCGCGCGCTGGGGCGCGGTGAGGCGGCACTCCCCGACCCGATGGTGCTGGAGCTGCGCGAGCAGCAGGCCGAGGTCCATGTGAAGGGCGCGCACCTCACGGGCGGACGCCACATCGTGCTCAAAATAGCGACGGGGTTCTATCGCAATCGCGCCCGCGGCTTGCCCTCGGGCGACGGCATGTTCCTGTTGCTCGACGCGGACACCGGCGTCCCCGCGGTGCTGCTCGAGGAGCACGGCTACCTCACGGACTTCCGCACGGCCGCCGCGGTGGCGCTCACGCTCAAGTACTTGGCGCCAGGCGATACGCACGAAGCCCTGCTCGTGGGCGCGGGAGCGCTTGCCCGAATCACCGCCCGGGCCATGGTCGCTCAGCTGCCGCTCGCCAGGCTCACGCTGTGGAATCGCACTCGCGGGCGCGCCGAGGCACTCGCCAGGGAGCTCGGCCAGGTGGTCGAGACCCGCATCGCCCCGGCGCTCGAATCCGCGGTGCGCGACCACCGGGTGATTGTGACCGCGACGGCCAGCACGACGCCGCTCGTGATGGCCGCGTGGGTGGGGCCCGGCACACACATCACATCGGTGGGGACCGGCAGCCCGGAGAAGATCGAGCTCGAGCCGGCGCTGCTCGGGCGGGCCGACAAACTCGTGGCGGACCGCGTCTCCCAGACGGAGCGCTACGGCAACCTGCACCACGCCCTGGCGGCAGGGGCGGTGACCCGGAACAAGGTCTACGCGGAGCTCGGCGACCTCGCCGCCGGCCGGCTCCCCGGGCGGGAGAGCGCGGGCGAGATTACCGTGGCCGACCTGACCGGCGTTGGCGTGCAGGATGCCGCGATCGCGCAGGCGGTCGTGGAAGCGCTGGGACTTTGAACGAGCCACGGAAGGTGCGGCACCGCCTCGTCGATCTCCTTGGGTTCACCCCCATGGCCCACCGGCCGCCGCTGCCGAGACGGTGGTGGGTCTATTGCGCCATCGCCTACCTCGCCCCCAGCATGGTGCTCGCGCTGGTGCCGGCGGAAGACGTGCCCTACCGCGACCTCGTCTGGCTGCTCACGCTCGTGCCCGCGTATCTCCTGTCCCTGCACTACGGCATGCGCGGCGCCGTCGCCGGCCTGGTGATGGGAACGGTGCTCTTCACCTCGATCCAGCTGCTCGTCGCGCTGCGGCTCGACGCCGAGGACTGGCGCATCACGGTCCCCATCTACGCCGCCTACGGCACGATCGCGATCTCCGTCGGCTGGCTGTCACAGCAGCTGCACGAGTTCTACGGCCGGGCCATCGAGGGAGAGCGGGTGGCGGTGATCAGGCAGCTGGCGGTGACGATGCGCCACGAGGTGAACAACGCGCTCGCGGCCATCCTGGCGGAGGGACAGCTGCTCGAGCACGACGCCGTGCTCACGCACCCGGAGGACAAGCAGTCGCTGCAGAACATCCTGACGATGGCGCGACGCATCCAACACAGCATCGACACTCTGGTAAACGTCACCCACGCCCCGATCACGGATTACGTGGAGGGCGTGCCGATGATCGATTTGCAGCGTGTGACTTCAACCCACCAACGCCCGCAGTACTAGGTACGCGACACCGGCGATCCCCGCCGCCGCCGGGATCGTGAGAATCCACGCCCACACGATGCGTCCCGCCACGCCCCACCGCACCGCCGAGAGGCGATGCGCGGCACCCACGCCGGAAATCGCGCCGGTGATCGTGTGCGTGGTGCTTACCGGAATACCGAAATGCGAGGCGATGAACAGCGTGATGGCGCCGCTCGTTTCGGCGCAGAACCCGCCGAACGGCGTGAGTTTCGTGATGCGCTGGCCCATGGTCTTCACGATGCGCCACCCGCCCGTCAGCGTGCCGAGCGCGATCGCCGCGTGCGCGCTGAGGATCACCCAGAGGGGAATGACGTTCGCAGTCGTCAGATGCAGCGCGCGGATCGGGAAGTCGGCGAACGCGGCCCGGGCGGCGAACAGCAGCCCCACGATGATCCCCATCGTCTTCTGCGCATCGTTGGTGCCGTGGCCGAGGGAATAGAGCGCCGCCGACACCAGCTGCAGCGAGCGAAACACGCGGTCCACTTTGCGCGGCAGTGACCGGCGTAGCGCCCACGACAGCGCAACGGTGAGCGCCAGGGCCAGGGTCAGGCCCATCAGCGGTGCGACCACGATGAACACCAGCGTCTTGATCCATCCCCCGGCGATGATCGCGGTGAATCCCGCCTTGGCGACCGCGGCCCCGGCATAACCGCCGATCAGCGCGTGGGACGACGACGTCGGCAGCCCGCCCCACCACGTGATCAGGTCCCACACGATCGCCCCGATCAAGCCGCCGAGGATCACGATCGGCTCGACCACCGATAGGTCGATCAAGCCGTTGCCGATGGTCTTCGCTACCGCCGTCCCCAGGCCGAACGCAGCCACGAAGTTGAAAAAGGCCGCCCAGATCACTGCCCTCCCGGGGCTGAGCACCCGCGTGGAGACGACGGTCGCGATCGAGTTGGCGCTGTCGTGGAACCCGTTGATGAAGTCGAACGTGAGCGCGACCAGCACGATGGCGAGGACGAACCAGACGGTGGCCGTCATCAGGCGTGCTTGAGCGTGATGGATTCGAGCACATTGGCGACATCTTCGCCCTGGTCGAGGGTCAGTTCCAGACTATCGTAGATCTCCTTCCACTTGATGACCTCGATCGCGTCCCGCTCGGTCTCGAACAGGCGACCGAGGGCCTCCTGGTAGATCGCGTCACCCTCTTCCTCGAGCTTCTTGGCCTCGATGCCGTACTTCATCACGTCGTCGCCCTTCTTGAGGCGGCCGACGGCTTCGGCGAGCACGCCCACCATCCGCTGGATCACCTCGGTGAGCTGCTTCACGCCCGGCGGCGCCAGACCCAAGTGGAAGATCTGGGAGCGGCGGGCGGTGCCGTCGATCGCGTCCATCACGTCGTCCAGATCGGACGCGAGCTGGTGGATGTCCTCGCGATCGAGCGGCGTGATGAACGTACGATCGAGCCGGTTCACCACCTCGTGCGTGACCTGGTCCGCCTCGTGCTCCAGCCGCTTGATCGCCTCCACGCGAGCGATGCGACGCTCGGGGGGCCCATCGAACAGATCGCGGAGATGCTGCGCCGCGACCGTGTTGCGCTGGGCCACCGCGACGAACAGATCGAAGAACTCTTCTTCCCGAGGCAAGAGGCGCACGATTTCCTCGCGTGTTAGGGTTGTCGAGCGGCGGAGAACATAGCGGCCCTCCGCGAGAGCCACTAGCTTACGTCGCCCATGGCCACGACCCAACAGCCGCAGGCCGATTTCGTCAAGGCGATCTCCCGGCTCGATGCCACCGCCCTCGTCGTCGGGTCGATGATCGGATCCGGGATCTTCATCGTTTCCGCGGAGATCCTCCGCGAAGTCCATGCGCCGGGCCTGCTGCTCGTCGTCTGGGCGGTGTCGGGCATCGTCACCCTCATGGGCGCGCTCACATATGGCGAGCTGGCGGCGATGTTCCCCCGCGCGGGGGGACAGTACGTGTACCTGCGCGAGGGCGTCTCGCCGCTGTTCGGCTACCTGTACGGCTGGACCCTCTTCGTGGTCATCCAGACCGGCACGATCGCGGCCGTGGCGGTCGCGTTCGCGCGGTTCACGAGCGTCTTCTGGCCCGGCCTCTCGCCCGACGTGTTCCTCGGATTCACCATGCACTTCCCACAACCGATCGGCGACATCGCGGTCGGCCTCTCGCCGCAGCGCATTCTCGCCGTCCTGTCGGTCGCCCTGCTCACGTGGATCAACGTCCGCGGCGTGCGCACGGCGGCCCTGATCCAGACGTCCCTCACCGCGATCAAGACCGGCGCGCTCGCGTTGCTGATTCTGCTCGGCGTCACCATCGGCCGCAACGCCGATGCGTTGGCCGCCAACTTCGGCGCCAACTTCTGGGCGACGGGCGGCGCGGCGGTCGGTCTGGGGACGATTGGCGCCGCGATGGTGGGCTCGCTGTTCTCGATGGATGCATGGAACAACGTGGGGTTTGCGGGCAGCGAGCTCAAGAACGCCCAGCGTGACCTCCCGGTGGCCATGGGCGTGGGCGTGTTGATCGTGACGGTGCTGTACGTGCTTGCGAACGTCGCCTACCTGAACGTCCTGCCAGCGGCCGCCATCGCCAGCGCGCCACAGGACCGCGTCGGCACCGCTGCGCTCCAGGCCATCCTGGGAGAGCCCGGCCTGAAGATCATGGCCGCAGCGATCATGATTTCGACGTTCGGCTGCAACAATGGCCTCATCCTGTCCGGAGCGCGCGTGTATTACGCCATGGCGCGAGACGACCTGTTCTTCAGGTCCGCGGGCGTCCTGCATCCGACATACAAGACCCCGGCGGTCGCACTCGTCGTCCAGGCGGCTTGGACAAGCCTCCTTTGTCTTTCGGGGACATACACCCAGCTCTTGAACTTCGTCATCTTCGCAGCCCTGGTCTTCTACGGACTCACCGCCGTGGGGCTGTTCGCGCTCCGCATCAAACGCCCGACGGCGGACCGACCCGTACGCGCCCCGGGATATCCCTGGCTGCCGGCGCTGTACGTGATCGCGACCGCCGTGATCGCGGTCGACCTCCTGGTCCAGGACGCCACACGTACCTACAGCTTCCTCGGTCTCGGCCTCGTGCTGCTCGGTGTGCCGGTGTACCTCGGATGGCGCGCGATGGTGCGGCGGGGTAGCGCCACCGTCTAGTCACCGAACCAGCAGCGCTGTGCCCTTGCCGGCCCTTTGGGCCGGTAGCATATTGGCTTCGTACCCGAACAAATACCGAAGCCAATAATCATGTCAACGCCCCACCCTTCCCCGGTGCCGCATCCCACGTCCCAGCCTTCGGCCTGCCCCGACTGCGGCGGCGGGCTCGTGCGCCAATCGGGCTGCCTGGTGTGCGTGCAGTGCGGGTGGGCGCGGTGCGGGTGAACGGGGACGGTCAGGCGGAAGGGCGGTAAGGCGGTATGGCCGTACGCGAACGGGAAGTAAAATCAGCGAAGCGGTCCCGGCAGCTGCAGCTGCTCAGCGTACCGCCATACCGTCCTACCGCCCTTCCGATTCTCGATGAGCGGCTCCGCGGCACCAAGTTCGTGTCGCTCGAACCCAAGTCCGTTCTCAACTCACCGCAGCAGACCGGCGTCGATTTCTGGTCGCTCAACCCCTACATCGGGTGCGAATTCGGGTGCACGTACTGCTACGCGCGCTACGCGCACCGCTACACCGTCGAGCGCGCCCACGACGCGGGGAAGCTCACCGACGACGAGTTTGTCGAGTTCCGCGGACCGCACGGGTGGGAGGCGTTCGAGCGGCGCGTATTCGTGAAGGAGACACTGCTCGGCGCGCTCGAGCGCGATCTACGGAGGTACTTTCGGTCCGCCGATCCTGCCCACCCGGCCGCGCCGATTGTCATCGGCACCGCCACCGATCCATACCAGCCGGCTGAGCGGCGCTTCCGGCTCACGCGCGGGGTGCTCGAGCGCCTGGCGCGCTGCGACGGTTTGAACGTCGGCATCATCACCAAGAGTCCGCTGATCGCTCGCGACACGGACGTGCTGCGGCGCCTTCAGGAGTGCAGCGATCTCGAAGTCCACATCTCCCTCACCACCGTGGACGTGGCGCTGATCCGGCAGGTCGAGGCGCGCTCGCCGATGCCGGCGGTGCGGCTCCGGGCCCTGAAGCGACTCGCCGATGCGGGCGTCCGCGTCGGCCTGATCGTGGCGCCGGTCCTTCCGGGGATTACCGATGACATACCCCATCTGGAAGCGCTCTTCCAGGCGGCCCGGGAGGCCGGCGCCAGGTTCGTGCACGCCGGTCCGCTGCGCCTCTACCCTGCCGTGCGGGACCGCTTCCTCCCGATGCTGGAAGAGCGCTTCCCCGATCTCGTCGCGCGCTACCGGCGCGCCTATGAAGGGCGGAGCGGGGTGCCTGGCGACTATGCGCGCGCGCTGGCCGCGCGCATCACGCGGCTACAGGCGCGATTCGGATTTCCGGTGAACCAGGGGATGACGGATCGCTACGGGCGACGGCAGGCGCCGGCGCAGCGAGAGCTCGGATTGTGATGGGTCAGGCGACTTCGCTGGCGGCTTTGCCCCGGGGTCGGTAATAGCGCACCAGGTCCTGGACCCAGCGGGGTGGGGAAAGTCGACGCGCCTCGTACGTTTCGACGAGCAGCCCGGCGAGGGCCCGTCCCAGGCCGAGTGTGTGCTCGGGAGGGAGGTCGACCGAGAGCTCGTTCACCAGACGCACGAACTGACCCACGTTCGGCGGTCGCGTGACTTTGCCCTGGATGGCGAGCCAGCGCTCCAACCGGATTCGGGTGAGGCTGCGGGGGATCGCTCCGCCCAAGAAGCCGCGCAGTCCGTTCGGGCTCATACCCACCTCACGGGCGACGCGCCGCAGTGAGAGCCGCGCCGCCTCCCGCGCGAACCCATCCCGCAGCAACGGCACCGGGAGGGTCGGGAGAGTCGGAACCGCCGAACCGGCATTCACGTGACGTCCGGGGCGCTAGGGCGCCCGTTTCTTTCCGTAGTACGCGATCAGCTCCCGGACCCAGCCCGGGACTTTTCCCTGCTTCCCGCGGTACGCGTCTCGTAACAACCCTGCGATGCCGCGGCCCAGCACAACGCCGTCGTGCGAGCCAACCCCCGCACTCAGGGCCTCGACTAGGCGCACGATTTCTGTGGCCTTGGGAGACGGGGCCCGTTTGCGACCCTTGGTTGCCAAGTCAGCCCCACGTCGAAGAGGAACTGCACAAACTTCACAACTAGATGTATGGTGAGGGCCGTGGCGTCGCAAGGCCCGGCGGAACGGCCTTACGCGACCTCGCTGGCGACTTTGCCCCGGCGCACGCGGTAATGCCGGAGGAGCTCTTGGACCCACCGCGGTGGGGACAGGCGCCGCGCCTCGTAGGCCGCGGCGAGCAGCCCCGCGATGTCGCCTGCGAGTGCCGCCGTCTGCTGGGTGGAGAGGTCGCCCGCCAGCTCGTTCAGCAGGCGCACGAGCTGACCGACGTTGGGTGGGCGGGTGACGTGCTGCCGCCCGGCGAGCCAGCGCTCGAGCTTCACGCGCGTGGCGCTGCGGGGTTCCGAGCCGTTCAGGAAGTTCCGCAGGCCGTTCGGGCTGATGGAGAGTTCGGCGGCTGCTCGTCGCAATGACAGCCGGGCGGTTTCCCGCCCGACGGCGTCACGCAGTAGTGGAACCGGCAGCGTGGGAACGCCCCGGCTGCTAGCGCTCATGCAGGCTGTGCACTTTGTGCGGTACTGTCGATGCTACACGAGGATAGCCTAGCCTGAGTTGTGAAAGCTCGCAAGCACATCGAGACTATCCCCTCTCTTCCATCATCTCCACGACCGCCCGGATGGTCCCCGGCGCGTTGCCCTCGAGCCGGTTGTTCACGAGGATCAACGCCTCCATATGGCGCCGCATCACCTCGGCAATGAGGCGCAGCAGATCCTGTCGCACCTCCGGTTGGGGATCGCGGACGCGGTCGTACGGCTCGAACAGCTTCACCGCGTCGACATAGGCCCGCCCGGGGCGGAGCAGCGCCCGCACCACGGTGAAGCCAGCGGGGAACGTCCACGGCAGCTCGAGCTGCTCGCCGATCGCCGGCATCTCGTTCCACGAATTGAACACGTGGGCCACCCCGTGGCGCGCGAGCACCGCACCGTGGGCGTCGGTCAACAGCTCCCGGTTCCGTAGCTCCACGGCGTAGCGGAAGTCGCGGGGCAGTCGCCGCAGGAAGGCGTCGAGCTCATCCGCCCACTGGGCCGGCTCGGGGAGATCATGCCCTCGCATCGCCTGAAACTCGAACACGAACGCGCCGGCGTGATCGCGGAACGCCCGCGCGTATGGCCCGAGTACCGCGTCCTTGAAGAGGTCGGCGTTCAGGAAGTCGGGGTTCTTCTGTCCGGCAAGGTTGCCCCAGCGCGGATCCTGCGTGAAGCGCCGCGCCGTGATCCGATCCCACACCTTGCTCACGCACGGAAAGCCGGGGGGCAACGCCCGAGCGTACGCCGTGAGAACCTCTTCGGATGGCGGCTCGTAGAACGCGCTGTCGATGCCCACCGTGCGGAACAAGGGATAGCGCGCGTACTCCTCGAGCCGACGGGCCGGCTGGGCGCTGCGATAGGACCGATGATAGACCTCCCCCGTCCAACCGTCATAGGTCCAGGTGGACGTGCCGAGCCTGACGTTGGGCGGGACGCGTGCCCCGAGCGCGACCAGGTCGGGGGGCGGCGGCGGAAGTGCACCGACGTCGTCAAAGAGATTCGGCTGTTTCCGGCTGTGCATTAGAAGTCGAAATATATCAACAGCTTACCTTCGAAGTAATCGACCTTGCCAGCTTCCCTATCTTCGGGATATATTCGGGTCCCACTTCGACCCGACAATGACCCAAACGCCCCACCTGACAAGCGAGTCCGTGGCCTGCTGCTGTCGTGTGTGGCAGGTCGCTCCACTCGCCCGGCGCGTGGGCGTGAAACCCGGGATGACCGTGAGCCAGGCGATCGGACTCTGTCCCGCGCTCAAGCTGTGCGAGCCCGACCCGGTGCATTACGATGCGCAGTTCTCCCGGCTCTTCGCGGCGCTCGGCCAGGTGAGCCCGGTAATCGAGCCGGCGGAGCTGGGGCGGGTGTACGTAGGAACAGACGGATTGGAAAGGTTATTCGGTTCGCCACAGCAAATCATCGAAGAAATTCAAATGCGGAGTGCGGAGTGCGGAATGCGGAATTTCAGTGAAGGGTCGTTCGCCCCACGAACCTCACACATACATTCCGCACTCCGCATTCCGCATTCCGCACTCCGTGTGGGGTGGGGCAAGGGGAAATTCGTCTCCAGGGTGGCCGCGACCCGCGCAAAACCGGGAGCTGCGATCATAGTGCCGGTGGGAGGGGAGGCAAAGTTTCTCGCCGCCCAGCCGCTCGCCGTGCTCCCGCTCGATCCCGACACGCATCGCCGGCTGGTGCAGCTCGGCGTCAAGACGCTGGGCGCGCTCGTCGCGCTTCCGGAGGAAGCCGTCGTGTCGCAGTTCGGCCGCGCCGGCCGGCAGCTGTGGCAGCTCGCGGCGGGACTCCTGGCGGAGCCGGTGGTGGGGCTGGTTGTGCCCGAGCCGATCGTGGCCGCCCTCACGTTTTTCACTCCGGTCGGCGAGCGGGACCTGCTCGCCCACGCATTGGACAAGCTCATCGACCGCGCGCTCGCGGATCCGCGCCGCAGCGGATGGCGCGTGCACGTGGTGCGCGTGCACGCCGAGCTCGAGCACGGGGCCTCCTGGCTCATGGAAGCGACCCTCAAGGACCCATCCGCGATACGGGAGCGCATCGCGGCGCCGCTCAAGACACTGCTCGAGCGGTCGCCCCCCGCCGGAGCGGTGGAGCGGTTCGTCGTCGAGTTCACCGCCTTCGCGCCGGGCACCGCGGAGCTGCAGCTGTTCGCGCGGGATGCGGGGGCCGCGGCTCGCGCCGGGCGGCGACGGGCGCTCCAGAGCGCCGCCCGGGAGATCGCGCTGCGGATCCGACGGCCGATGTTGTATCACGTCATCGAGGTGCAGCCATGGTCGCGGCTCCCCGAGCGGCGGTATGCGTTGATCGACTTTGAAGCCTAGTGCGGAATGCGGAGTGCGGAATGCGGAATGGAACTGACAGACTTCGAGCCGTAAACGTTCCCCAGCCTGTGGTGGTGGAGCTCGACACCTGCGGATCGCCGGCCAAGATCGAAATGCGGAGTGCGGAAAGCGGAGTGCGGAAAGGTGATGAAAGAGTACCGGTGACGATCGATGCAGTTAGAGAGACATGGCGGATCGACGACGAATGGTGGCGTGAACCCATCACGCGTATGTACTACGAAGTGCTTCTGCAAGACGGCGCAAGACTTGTGCTGTTCGTGGATCTCGTGAAACAGGAGTGGTTCTTGCAAAAACCTTAGAGAATGCGGTTGTCGGAACACGGCATCGAGGCTTTCCCTTCTATTCCGCACTCCGCACTCCGCATTTTATGTATATCGAGCTCCACTGCCACTCCGCCTTCTCGTTCCTCGACGGCGCCTCTCTCCCCGAGCAGCTCGCGCTCACCGCGTCGCAGCTCGGCTACCCCGCGCTCGCGCTCACCGACCACAACGGGCTGTACGGTTCGATGGCGTTCGCGCAAGAAGCGAAACAGCTCGGCCTCCAGGCGATCATCGGCGCGGAGCTGACCCTGCTCGACGGTTCTCACGTGACGCTGCTCGCGGAGACGCCCGAAGGATACGCGAACCTCTGTCGGTTGATTACGGAGGCGCATCTGGGCCGTGAAGATCGGCGCGACCCGCGGCTCGCCTTCGCCTCGCTCGAAGCCCGGCACGCCGGGCTCATCGTGCTTTCGGGATGCCGCAACGGTCTCTTGCCCGGCGTGCTGCGGCGCGACGGCCCGGCCGCTGCCCGCCGCTTCGCCGAGCAGTGCCGTGCGGTGTTCGGGAAGGAGAACTTCGTCGTCGAGCTGCAGCGGAACTACGTCCGGGGAGACCTCGCCCTCACCCGGGCGCTGAAAGACGTCGCGGACGATGTCCACCTGGGCGTCGTGGCGACGGGCAACGTGCATTATCACGCCCGCGCGCGTCACCGCCTGCACGATGTGCTGGTGGCGATCCGGCACCGCACGACGCTCGACGGCTCGCACGACGTGCGCCATGCGAACAGCGAGTTCTTCCTGCGCCCGCAGGAAGAGATCAAAGCGCTGTTTCGTGACTGGCCGGATGCTGTCGCTAATAGTCTGGCCCTGGCAGAGCGCTGCCGTGGGTTCGATCTCACGCGGGATCTGGGATATGGCTTTCCCGATTTCCACGGCGCCGAGCGCGCGCCCGCCCCGCGGGCGCTCGCCGAGCTGTGCCGCGCGCGGCTCGAGGAGCGCTACCCCGCCGGCTCCCTGCACCGCGGCGAGGCGGAGCGGCGGCTCGACCAGGAGCTGCGGCTCGTCGAGCACCATGGGCTCAGCGGGTTCTTTCTCGTCTATCACGATCTGTTCGACCTCGCCCGCGAGGTCGCCGACGACGTGAGGCGCGGCTCGCGGAGGGCGCAGGGCAGCCTCCTGCCCGGTCGCGGCCGCGGCTCGTCCGTCTCCTCCGTCGTGTGCTACCTGCTCGGCCTCTCGCACATCGATCCGATCGCCACCCGGCTCTTCATCGGGCGGTTCCTGAGCGAGACCCTCGCCTCGGTGCCGGACATCGACCTCGATTTCCCGCGCGAAATCCGAGAGGAGCTGATCAGACGAGTCTACAAGCACTACGGCGACGAGCACGTCGGGCTCGTCTGCTCGTTCCCCACCTACCGCCTGCGCTCGACCGTGCGCGAGATCGGCAAGGCGCTGGATCTGCCGGCGGGCGAAATCGAGCAAGTCGCGAAACTGGCGGACCGGCGGTCGGGGGGACTGGCGGACGAATTGGACCAGCTTCCCGGATTCACGGGGCGCCGGAGCGCGCCGCTCTGGAAAGAGCTGTGCGAGCTCGCCGAGGAGATCGCAGGGCTGCCGCGACACATTTCCCAGCACGTGGGCGGGATGGTCATCTCGAGCCGGCCGCTCGTGGAGATCGTGCCGCTCGAGCGCGCCGCTATGGAAGACCGCGTGGTGTGCCAGTGGGACAAGGATTCCTGCGACGACGCCCGCTTCATCAAGATCGACTTCCTGGCGCTCGGCATGCTATCGCTGGTGGAAGAGTGCGTCGAGAGGATCGCCGTGCGGGAGGGAAAGCCACCCGACCTCTCGCGCATCGACTTCGAGGACCCCGCGGTGTACGACCGCATCTGCCGGGGCGACACGGTGGGGCTGTTCCAGATCGAGAGCCGGGCGCAGATCCAGATGATCCGTCGCACCAGGCCCAAGAATCTCGAGGACCTGGCGGTCGAGGTCGCGATCGTGCGGCCCGGCCCGATCGTGGGCGGCGCGGTGAACCCGTACGTGCGACGCCGCGAGGACGAGCGCCGCGCCCGGGCCGCCGGCCGCGCGTACGAGCCGCCGCTCGAGCATCCACTGCTCAAGGAGGCGCTCGCGGAGACGCTAGGAGTGATCCTCTATCAGGACCAGGTGCTGCAGGTGTGCCAGGCGCTCGCCGGGTTCACGGCCGGCCAGGCGGAAGCGCTGCGGCGGGCCATGAGCCGGCGGCGCAGCCGCGAGCTGATGGCGGGATTCTGGGAGGAGTTCAAGGACGGCGCGGTGGCGCGCGGCGTCCCCGAACAGACGGCCCAGCGTGTGTTCACGCAGGTGATCGCGTTCTCCGAGTTCGGCTTCCCCAAGTCGCACGCCGCGGCGTTCGGCCTGCTCGCCTACCAGTCGGCGTGGCTCCGGCATTATCACCCGGCCGAGTATTATTGCGCCCTGTTCAACAACCAGCCGATGGGGTTCTACTCGCTCGACGTGCTGGGGCGGGACGCGCAGCACAACGGCGTCGAGATCCGGATGCCGGATGTGAATCTGAGTGACGTGTGGAGCACGGTTGAGCGGGATGCGGGATGCGGGATGCGGGATGCGGGAGCTGTGCGGGTGGGGCTCGGGTTCATTCGGGACTGGAGCGAGGAGACGGCGACAGGCGTGGTGATCGAGCGAGAGCGGCGCGGCCCGTATGTGAGCGTCGGCGACTTCGTGCGCCGGGCGCCGCCCAAGCTCAAGCGCGCCGCGATCGAGCACCTCGTGTGGGTGGGGGGATGCGACGGCTTCGGGCTCACCCGGCGCGAGCTCCTGTGGCAGGTAGGGCTGTGGCTCCCTCCGGAAGCGGTCCACGGAGTGGACGCGCGCGGACGGCGGCAGCTCGAGCTGGGGCTCAATCATCCCCATGAGGGCCTCCGATTCGACGGCCTCGAGGCGGCCGAGCGGCTGCTCGCCGAATATGCCGTCCTGGGGTTCGCC
>QHUD01000085.1 GCA_003221085.1 Gemmatimonadota bacterium | reverse complement strand
CGAAGCAGGAAGGCGTGCTGTATCACCTCGACGCGAAGCGGTACTTCCTGCTCGCGAACACCGCGGGGTGCTACACCGCCGAGGATGCCGTCCGCTACGCGCGCCTCGCTCGCGAGGCGGGGTTCAACGAGTTCATCAAGCTCGAGGTGATCGGCGACCAGGAGACGCTCCTCCCAGATGTTCAAGGGTTGCTGGTCGCGGCGCGCACACTGGTCGCGGAGGGCTTCCGGGTCCTCGCCTACAGCAACGACGACCTCGTGACCGCGCTGCGCCTCGAAGACGCGGGGTGTGCCGCCGTGATGCCGCTCGCCTCGCCGATTGGCAGCGGGCTGGGCCTCCTGAACCCGTTCGGGGTGCGCACGATCAAACGACGGCTCAAGGTGCCCGTCGTGGTCGACGCCGGCGTCGGAACCGCATCCGACGCGTGTCTCACCATGGAGCAGGGCGTGGATGGAATCCTGATGAACACGGCGCTCGCCGCGGCGCGGGATCCCGTGGCCATGGCGCGCGCCATGCGACTGGCCGTCGAGGCCGGCCGCACCGCCTACCTCGCCGGCCGGATGCCCAGGCGCGAGGTCGCCGTGCCGTCCTCGCCGCTCGAGGGGATGCTGGATTAAGGGCGCCACGGCCGCCCGGCGCGCGGCACTGCAGATGCTCGACGCAGTGCGCGCGGGTGCCACCCTCCAGGGCGCCCGCGATGGAGCGCTCGCGAATCTGATCGAGCGTGACCGCCGCCTCGCCTACGAGCTCGCGGCCGGCGTCCTGCGGCGTCGCGCCCAGCTCGACCGGATGCTCGAGCTCGCGAGCGCCGATCCCCGCCTCCACGACGTGCTCCGCCTCGGGGCGTACCAGTTGCGCGCGCTGGCGCGGGTGCCGGCCTACGCCGCGGTGTCCACCAGCGTGGAGCTGGCGCGGGAGGTGACCGGCGAAGGAGGGGCTCGCTACGTCAACCACGTGCTCCGACGGCTCGCGCGGGATGCGGGATCCGGGATGCGGGATGCGGAAGGGACGCACCCACTCTGGCTCGTCGTGCGCTGGCGGGCGCGGTTCGGCGTTGACGAGACCTCCCAACTCATCGCATGGAACGACGCTCGGCCGGGACTCACCCTCCAGCCTGTTCGCTGGGACTGCGACACGCTTCACACCCGGCTCCGGGAGGCAGGGTTTGGGGTAGCACATGCGCCGTTCGGAGCGGGACTGCAGGTGGTCCCGGGTGCACACGCATCCCGCATCCCGCATCCCGCGCAGTTACCCGGATTCGACGAGGGAGCCTTCATCGTTCAAGACCCCGCCCACGCGCTCGTCTGCCGCTTCGCCGCCATCCCGCCCGGCGCGATCGTGTATGACGCCTGCGCCGCTCCTGGGGGCAAGGCCGCGACACTGGAGCGTGGCGGGGCGCGCGTGATCGCCGGCGACGCGCGGCGCGAGCGGATCGGCCGGCTGGTCGAAACGACCCGGCGCGCGGGAGTGGCGATTCGGGTCGCGGTCGCCGATCTTCTGGCGGCCCCGTTCCGGTCGGACATGCTGGCGGCGGTGCTCGTGGACGCCCCCTGCTCCGCCACCGGCACCATGGCGCGGCACCCGGATGCCCGCTGGCGGCTGACGCCCCGGACCATCGCTCGGGCCGCGGAGCGCCAGCGGGCGCTCCTCGCCGCTGCGGCGGCCCTGGTGCGGCCGGGCGCATTGCTCGTCTACGCGACGTGCTCACTCGAGCCGGAGGAGAACGGCGACATCGTGACCGATTTCCTGGCGCGTCACCCCCAGTTCGCCCGCGTACCGGCGACGGGCGCGGTCCCCGCCGCGCTGCTCACGCCCGCCGGCGACTTCCAGTCGCTGCCGCAGCGCCACGGGATGGACGGCGCGTACGCGGCACGACTCGCTCGGACGCGCTGATGCGGTTCCGCCGCCATATCCCGCCGGTCCGGGAATGGAACCTCCCGACGCTCGACGCGCTCGGCGCGCGTCGCTGGGGTCTCGCCCTGCTCGGCGCGCTGCTCGGCGGCTACCTGACTGCGTACCTGGTCTTGTTCCCCGCGCCACTGTTACATGGACACGGCGTGGTCCCCCGCGTCCTCGGGCTGTCGCTGCAGGAGGCATCGGACCAGCTCAAGAAAGCCGGGCTCCAGCTGCAGGAAGGAGGCGGCGAGGCACACCCCACGGCGCCGCAGGGGACGATCGTGTGGCAGGACCCGCCGCCCGGCGTGAGCGCTCCGGCCGGGCTGCGAGTCACCCTGGTGTCGAGCGAGGGCCCGCCCAAGATTCCCGTACCGGATGTGGCGGGGTTGGACGGCGATCTGGCGCGGCGCCTGATCGCGGCGGCGGGGCTCACGGCGGCGCAGGTAGAGTCGGTGCAGGCCGCCGCGCCGCCGGGCATCGTGATGCTCACGCGCCCGGCCGCGACGTCGGTGCTGAGTCCTGGAGCGCCCGTGACGGTGGTGGTGAGCCGTGGAGCCCCCACGATCCCGGTTCCCGGCCTGCTGGGGATGTCGCAGGCGGACGCCCGCACCCGGCTCGAGCTGGACGGTCTCGAGCTCGGTACAGTGGCCCGGCGTCGCACGAGCGACGCGAGCCCCGGCATCGTCGTGGGCCAGAAGCCGGCGGCGGGCACCCTGGCCGCCCCCGGCACGGTGGTGGACATCGTCGTGGCCCGGAGCCCATGATGACCAACGGGAGCGGGATTCGCATCGCGCCGAGCGTCCTGTCGGCGGACCTGAGCCGGCTCGCCGAGCAGGTGCAGCAGGTGCTGGCGGGCGGCGCCGACTGGGTGCACGTGGACGTGATGGACGGGCGTTTCGTGCCAAACCTCACGTTCGGCGCGAACATGATCGCGGCGCTACGCGGCCTCACCGACAAGCCCATCGACGTGCACCTGATGGTGGTCGAGCCGGAGCGGTATCTCGAGTCGTTCGCGGCCGCCGGCGCCTCGGTCTTCACGTTTCACCCCGAAGCGACTGTGCATGTGCAGCGACTCCTCGCCGCCGTGCGACGTCAGGGCATGCTCGCGGGGCTCGCGCTGAACCCCGGGTCGCCCCTGCAGCTCGCCGACGAGGTCGTCGCCGACCTGGACCTGCTGCTGATCATGACCGTGAACCCCGGGTTCGGCGGGCAGACGTACCTCCCCGCCTCGAACGACAAGATCCGCAGGGCGCGCGAGCTGCTCGCCGCTCATGGCTCTCGCGCGTTCCTGGAGGTGGACGGGGGGATCACCTCGCACACCATCGCGACGGCTCACGCGGCGGGTGCGGACACGTTCGTCGCCGGCAACGCGATCTTCACGAGCGGCGACCCCGCCCGCGAAGTGCGGGATCTCCGCCGGCGCTGTCTGGTGACGGTATGACGCAACCGCGGCAGTGGACGATCGCGATCGGCGTGGTGATGGCTCTGGTGTTCGGCACCGCCCTGGTCATCAAGATCCGCCCGCAGATCGACCTCCTGGGTGTGGGCTCGGGCGCGCCCGACTTTCACGCCACGGACCTGCGCACCAAACGCCTCACCACCCTCGCAGACTACCGCGGCAAGGTCGTGTTGCTCAACGTATGGGCGACGTGGTGCCAGCCGTGCCGCGTGGAAATGCCGTCGATGGAGCGGATCTACCGCCGGCTCGGGCAGAGCGGCGACTTCAAGGTCGTGGCGGTGAGCATCGACGAGCAGGACGATTCCGTCGTCACGACGTTCGCCCGCGAGCTGGGGCTCAGCTTCGACATCCTGCACGACCGGACGGCAAGTATCAAGCAAGCCTACCAGACGACCGGCGTGCCCGAGAGCTGGGTGATCAATCGCGACGGCGTGATCATCAAGAAGGTGATCGGCCCATCGGAGTGGGATGGTCCCGTGAACGAAGCCCTGATCCGGCGGCTGATCGATGACCGTCCGCGGTAGCCTCGGGCAGCTGTTCGTTCGTAACTGGCCGATCAAGCTGGCGGCCCTGTTCTTCGCGATCATGTTGTACGTGGCGGTGGCGGCGCAGCAGCCCCTGTCGCAGAGCTTTGTCATGCGGCTCGCCATCGCGATTCCACCCGGGCGGACGGTTCGGCAGCAGCCCGCGGGCGTGACGGTCGTCATCACCGGGAAGGGCAGTGAAATCCTCAAGCTGCGATCCTTCCCGCGCGTGGTTCGCAAGGCCATCCCCGACACGTTCTCCGCCGCACTGTGGCGGATCCAGCTCCAGGCCGCCGACATCGAGCTTCCCAAGGGGATCGACGTGCAGGTCGCGGATATCCGGCCACGCGATGTCGAGATCCTGCTCGATTCCGTGTCGCACAAGGATGTCCGGATCGTGGCGCGGGTGCAGGTCGAAGCGGAGTCCGGCTTTGTGCTCCGCGGGCTGTCGATCACGCCCAGCCTGGCCCGCGTGGTGGGACCGGAGAAGAGCCTCGCCAAGCTCGACTCCGTGACGACGCTGCCGACCGTAATTTCCAGTGTGAGCGGACCCTTCTTCCAGACCGTCCCGCTCGACACCGCCCCCCTGGGCATGATCCGGATCTCACCCAAGGCGGTGCGGATGGCGGGTGAGGTGACGGCGATCATCGAGCGCTCGATCGGCGGCGTGCCCATCACGACGGCGGCTTCGGGCTTCACCGGCTTCCTGTTGACGCCGGAGCGCGTGTCGGTCACGGTGCGCGGGCCGGCGTCGCGAGTGAACACGCTGACGCGCGACAGCGTGCGGGTCGTGGCGCACCTCGTCGGCAAGGCGGGGCCGGGCGGGTACGCCAGGCTCACGGTGAGCGGGCCGCCGGGGATCGCGGCACGCGCCGTCCCCGATTCCGTGTCTCTCAAGCGAAAGACCGGACGTGGCTGAAGTCGTACTCGGTATCGAGACGTCCTGTGACGAGACGTCGGCCGCGGTCCTCGTGGGCGAGCGCCGGCGCCCCGAGCTCGCCGGGCTCGTCATCCTCTCGCAGGACGTGCACAAGGTGTTCGGCGGCGTGGTCCCGGAGCTCGCAAGCCGGGCGCACCTGGCCGCCCTGCCGGCGGTCGTGGATCGGGCGCTCGCGGAGGCGGGACTCGCCTGGAGCGCTGTGGACGCCGTGGCGGTGACGCAGGGACCGGGCCTCGTGGGCGCCCTGCTCGTGGGCGTGGTGTACGCCAAGGCACTTGCCTACGCGGGCGATCGCGAGCTGATCGGCGTGCATCACATGGAGGGCCACCTGTTCGCGCCCGCCCTCGAGGATCCGGAGCTCGCGCCGCCCTTCGTCGCGCTGCTCGTGTCGGGCGGCCACACCCTGTTGCTCGATGTCCCTGCCTGGGGCCGGTACCGCCTGCTCGGGGCGACCCGCGACGACGCCGCGGGCGAGGCGTTCGACAAGGTGGCCGCCCTGCTCGGCCTGGGCTATCCGGGTGGCCCCGCGATCGAGCGGCTCGCGGCCCAGGGTGATCCCGGTCGATTTTCGTTTCCCCGCCCCATGCGGGACGAAGGGTACGAGTTCTCGTTCTCCGGCCTGAAGACGGCGGTGCTACGCGCCGTGCGGGCGAGCGACGATCTCGAGCGCGACCGGTCGCATCTCGCCCGCGCCTTCCAGGACGCGGTGCTCGACGTGCTCGTGACCAAGCTCGAGCGCGCGATCCGAGCGACCGGGTATCGCACCGCCGTGCTGGGCGGCGGGGTGGCGTGCAACCGCACGCTCTCCGAGCTCGCGGCGCGGCGGCTGTCGGGGCTGGCCCGGGTCGCCGTCGCGAGCCCGCGTCTCAATACCGATAACGCCGCCATGATCGCTCGCGCTGGCTGGCACCGCCTCGCGTTGGGCGAGCGCAGCGATTGGACGCTCGACGCGCGCGCCGATCTTCCCCTGCCCGGTCTCGAGACCGTGGAAACTCCGCCCTCCGCCATCCGCCATCCACAATCACCATGACCATCTACCCGCTCACCTTCCAGCTCGGCCCGCTCACTATCACCGGGTACGGCTTGATGATGATGGTCGCCTTCCTCATGGCCGGCTGGGCGATCCAGGTGGATCTGCGGCGCCGCGGCCTGAACGAGGACTACGCCGCCGACATCGTGTTCGCGGCCGTGATCGGGGGGATCGTCGGGGCCAAGATCTGGTACGTGCTGCTCACCGGGGAGTGGGACGCGCTGTTTCGGCGCGGCGGGTTCGTGTGGTACGGCGGGTTCCTCGGGGGCGTGGCCGCGGTCCTGGGGCTCGGCTGGTGGCGGCGCGTACCAGTGCGCTGGTC
>QHUD01000084.1 GCA_003221085.1 Gemmatimonadota bacterium | reverse complement strand
ATACGGTGGGTGCTGCGACAGGGCCCGGAGCGGCGTGGTCCGGTACTTATGGTTCTTCAGCCGACTCGCGCGCACCGGATCCATGCCCGTTTCCGACGGATCGTGCAGGATGCCGAGGTTCACGTCGGTGAAGACCATCGCCGGCAGGTGGCAGCTCGCGCACCGGCCCGTCGACGTGAAGACCACCTTGCCCCGGCCCGCGGCTGCCGGATCGAAGCTGCCGGCCGCTGGCGTCGGAGCGTTCAGGCCCAGCTGATACGCGCGCAGCACCGGTAGCACCGGCGTCACGCGGTCGGGGGACTGTTGGATATTGATCCCGAGCGCGGGGTCCGAAAACGAGCCGTGCCCGTGCATCTGGGTGACGGCAACGTAGGCGTTCCAGTAGCTGACCGGTCCTTCGCCGGTGTAGGTCTCGAGGGCCACGCCGCGCAAGCCGAGGGCGGGGGGAATCACGACCGGACTGTTGATGCCGTCCCGGTTGAACTCGGCGTCGTACTTCCCCGGACCCCACGAATTGAACACCGCCTTGACGGCCGCCGGCAGGACCGGCGAGAGGGCGACGATCGCCCCGACGTTCAAGTCGCGGTTGGGCAGCCCGTCGAGCCGCCGCCCAACCCCGGGCGCCACCGAGTTGTCGACCGTCGAATGGCACAGGGCGCACGTGATGCCGAGCCGCTTGATGTGTTGGTCGGCGGTGACCTGCGCCTCGACGCCCACGACAGCGTCCCGGCGCAGCAGCTCCACCGTCGTCGCCGGACTGGTGAGATCGGCACCCGCTAAGAAGCCTGGCGGCAGCCGCGCCGCATCGACCTTGAGACCCACCGCGAGCGCCGTCGCGGGCGACACGCCGGTCTCGATCACCTCGTTGAGATGAAGCGTGTCGGTCCAGAACGGCTCGTCGCCAAAGGTCCAGTGTCGAAAGATGTACTGGCCCTGCGCGGGGACGTTCACCGGCGGACCGGCGACGAGATCTCCGGCGAGCGGGGGGACCGCGCGACCAGCCGGCGCGACGGCATCCGGAGCCTCACTGCAGGCGAGGAGGAGCGCCACGAGCGCGACCAAACGCATACGACCTCCTGACATGACGGGGAGTGAGTGGTGAGCTATAACCTATGTACATATGTTTTACAAGACCCGGTTGTCGTCCTTGACAAGAACCGGTCGTTCGGCGCCGTCGTGCCGCAGGAACGCAACACGTGGCGCGTCCGCGACAGCGCAGTGCCCACCCGGCGTTTGGTCGTCCCGGCAAGTGTGCGTTATACTGAGGCCCATGCGTGAATCCGAGCTCGAGCGTCAGATTGCGGCGATCGCTTTGTTGCGTGACCCTCTGCGGAGGGGCCTTTATCGCTACGTCCGGGGTCGGCGGCGGGACGTGAGCCGGGACGAGGCTGCACGCGCACTCCGGGTCTCGCGTAACCTGGCGGCGTTCCATCTCGACAAGCTCGTCGCGCAGCGCCTGCTCGACACGAGCTACCGCCGGCTGACGGGGCGTCGAGGGCCGGGGGCTGGCCGGCCGGCCAAGCTGTACCGCTGCTCGGACCGGCAGCTCGACTTCACGCTTCCCCAGCGCCGCTATGCGCTCGCCGGACGCCTGCTCGTGTTGGCGATCAGCGGGGCACGCTCCGCGGGGAGCGAGCGGGCCCTGCGGCGAGTCGCGGCGGACGTCGGCCGGAGTGCCGGGTCGGAGGCGCGGCGCGCGCGGACCCGGGGAAGGGGGCGTCCGATCGCGACGGTGGTCGACGTGCTCGACGCGTGGGGGTACGAGCCGACCGAGAAAGGAGGCATCGTCCTGAGCAATTGCCCCTTCGACGCACTGGCGCAGGCCTGCCGGCCCCTCGTGTGCAAAATGAACCTCGCGCTGCTTCGCGGCGTGTTGCAGGGGGTCGGCGCGCCGAACCTGAAGGCCGAGCTCCGGCCGCAGCCCGGGTCATGTTGCGTCGTCTTCGGACGCGCGACACGCGTACGGCGCTAAATCCCCTCCTCACACCAGCGAGCCCCTTGACACTGTACCATGGTACGGGGTTTAAGTTGCCGGCGTACCTCGGAGGAGTGGCGGGTGGCGCTCACCATCGGTCAGGTTGCGACCGCAGCCGACGTGAACATCCAGACGATCCGTTATTACGAGCGGCGTGGCCTGTTTCCGACCCCGCGCCGCACTCCAGCAGGGTATCGCCAGTACGCCGACGGCGCGGTGGCGCGCCTCCGCTTCATCAAGCATGCCCAGGAGCTCGGTTTCTCGTTGCAGGAGATCCAGGAGCTGCTCGGGCTGCGGGTCCGGCACGGCGCGGCATGTGACGCCGTCGAGCGAAAAACCAGACACAAGATCGAGGTCGTCCAACAGCGGATCCGTGACCTCCAGCGCCTGAAGCGCACGCTGGAGCGGCTGGCCGCGGCGTGCACGGCCCGACGGCCGACGGACGACTGCCCGATCCTGGAGGTCCTGGAAGATCATGACGACATCGGTCACTAAGACGGCACTCGCCGCCACGGGCGGTGTTGTCGCCGCCGTGGTTTCCACGCTCTGCTGCGCTGGGCCCCTGGTCGCCGTCGCGCTCGGCCTGAGCGGCGCCGGACTCGCGGCGTCGTTCGAGCCGCTACGGCCCTACTTCGTCGCGGGTACCGTGCTGGCGCTCGGCTTCGGCTTCGTTGAGGTGCGGCGTGAGCAGAAGCGGGCGTGCGAACCTGGCACCTTGTGTGCCTCGCCAATCGCCCGCCGCCGGATGAAGTGGGCGCTGTGGATTGCGACGATCATCTCGATCCCGCTGCTCACGTTCCCCTGGTGGTCGAAGCTCGTGCTTGGTTAGGAGGTTTCCAATGGTATCATCAATGAAGCTCGCGTTGCTGTTCGCGGCAGGACTCGGCGGTGCCGCTGCCATTTGCCCAATCTGCGGCGGCGGAATCCAGACGGCCGCCGCGCAGCCTGCGCAGGTCGCCCTGCAGGCTCCGGACACGGCCACCGTTCGCCTTCACATCTCCAAGATGACCTGCGGCAGCTGTCCCACGACGGCGCGGCTCGCGTTGAAGCGACTCGCGGGCGTGTACAGCGCCACCGTGACGTTGGACGACAGTCTCGGCGTCGTACGCTACGACCCGCGGCGCGTCAAGCCCGCGGAGATCGCTGCTCACCTGACCAGGCTCACGGGCTTCGGCGCTACCATCCTGCCAGACACGTCGAAGACTCCCGGAGGCGGCCAGTGACCGAGGCGCCGAGCGTGATTCCAAGAGGCGGTGAGTTTGACTTCCTGGTCGTAGGGGGTGGCTCGGCGGGGTTCGCCGCCGCGATTCAGGCAGCCGATCTAGACGCCCGGGTCGCGATGGTGGAGGGCGCGACGCTGGGCGGGACCTGCGTCAACGTCGGCTGTGTGCCGTCGAAGACGCTCATCCGCGCAGCCGAGGCACAGCACCGCCGGGTCCATCACGGATTTCGGGGAATCCCCGCGACCGACGGACACCCGGACTGGCCGACGGTGCGGGCCGAGAAGGATGCGCTCGTGGCCGAGCTGCGGCAGACGAAGTACTGGAACGTGCTGCGGGCCTACCCTTCCATCACCCTGTTCCAGGAGCGTGCCACCTTCGTCTCCGGTAAAGAGATTCGCCTCGCCGGTGGTCGTACGCTGACTGCGGGCAAGATTTTGGTGACCACGGGCGCCTCTCCCTGGGCACCGCCGATCCCAGGTCTCGCCGAGGCCGGCTACCTCGAGCTGGCACAGATGTTCGCCCGGCTCGGCGTGCGGGTCACGGTCCTCGAAGCGCTACCCCGCGTCGTGCCGTCAGAAGACCCAGATGTCGGGAACGCCCTGGGCGATTACCTCCGGTCCGAGGGGCTCGACGTCTACACCGACGTCAGGGTTGATCGAGTGCGCAAGGGTAACGATGGCTACGAGGTCCAGTACCACGCAGATTCCGCCGCGCGCATTGCACGCGCCGAACAGCTGCTGGTCGCCACGGGTCGGCGAGCCAACACGGCGGGGTTCGGGCTCGACACGATCGGCGTCACCCTCGGCGCGAAGGGAGAAATCGTCGTCGATGAGTTTCTGCGGACGACGAACCCCAACGTGTATGCCGCAGGCGACGTGATCGGCGACCCCATGTTCGTGTATGCAGCGGCCTATGGCGGTGCACTCGCGGCTGAGAACGCCCTGACGGGAAACCAGCGCCGCTCCGATCTCTCGTCGCTGCCCAAAGTGACCTTCACCGATCCCGCGGTCTCCTCCGTCGGCCTTACCGAGAACGAGGCACGAGCTCAGGGAATCGAGCCGCTCGTCTCCAAGCTGCCGCTCGAGCACGTGCCGAGGGCGCTCGCGGCGCATGACACCCGGGGGTTCATCAAGCTGGTGGCGGATGCCGGTACCAAGAAGATCATCGGCGCGCACATCCTCGCGGCCGAGGCCGGTGAGATGATCACCGAGCCGACCCTCGCGACCAAGCTCGGGCTCGCGATCGACGAAGTCACCTCGACCTTCCATCCGTACCTGACGCTCTCGGAGGGCATCAAACTCGCGGCGCAGGCGTTCACGAAGGACGTCGCGAAGCTGTCGTGCTGCGCGGCGTGAGCACGTTGCAGTCCCGTTACTGGGTAACCGTGATCGTCCCCGTGAACCCGGCGTACTGCGGCAAGGAGGGAGGATGGTTGGAGCAGTGGTAGCCGTACGTGCCCGGCGCGGTAAACACAAACTGATACGACCCTGCGGCAGTCCCACCCCCATACGCCCCGCCGCCGCTCGGCGCGCTAAGGTTCCCGCTGTTCCAGACGCCCGCGTCGCTGGTGCTGGTATGCCCCGAGGGGCCGTTGTTCGTCCAGTGAACCGTCGTACCAACCTTGATCGACAATGAGGGAGGCGAGAAGGAGAAGTCTTGAATCGTGACGCAAGCGACGGTCGCACTCGGCGTGCACACTGCTCCGCCGCCCCCTGGTCCGCTGGAATTCATGCAGCCGATGGTCAGTAGAAGAAGTAGTGGCAAGCCTGGATGACGGTTCATGGTCCCTCCGAGCAGCGTGTGCACGTGAGTCTTGCCGTGGTAGTAGAGCCCCGGATTACGCCGCCGATCGCGGTTCCGGGCTCGGCGCGCTAGCGCCTGCGGCCGCTGCCCCGACGCAGCGAGCCGGCCCCGCGGGACGGGAGACCAAACGTGCGGCGTGACACGCCGGCACGGGAGAATCGGCGCCCCTGGATCGTCGGCGCCCGTCCCCAGCCGCGCACGCCGAGCTCGCGCGGTCGCCCAGCCGCATTCGCCGGAGTCGTACGACTGTACGCAGCGCCCGTCGGCGCCCGCAGCCGCGGACCCGTCGCCGCGATCGGGGGTCGAGCCGTGAAGACGAAGGGGCGGCGAACGGTGCGACTGAAGACGAACACCCGCGGGAAGAAAAACCGACGGGGAAAGAGGAACCGACGGGGAAGGAGGAACGGATCGACGAAGGACGGGTCGCAGAAGAACGGATCAAAGAAGAACGGGTCGAAGCAGGGCGCACGGAAGAAAAACGGCCGGAAGAAAAACGGGTCGCCGAAGGCGAGGCTGAAACGGAAGCTCCGGGGCCCGCCGAAGCCGTAGCCCAGCCCCAGACCAACGGACGAGGAGTACGGGGAGTAAGCGCCGTCGTAGTACGCCCGCGGCGACGCGACGGTGTAGGTCACCGCGTCATAGTCGAAGTGGCCGTCGGGTACCATGCGCTGCACGACGTCGAGCAGCGCCTGCTCCTGGTCGTCGCCGGCGTCGCGCGTGGTCAGCACGCGGTAATCCCAATGATCCCCATGCACGAACTCGTCGAACGTGAACGGTATCACCGAGCGAGCGGCGAGCACGAGCCCCGAGCCCTCGCGCTCGTCGATCGAGAACGCCTCGCGGTCGCCGCGGCCGCGAAGCTCGATCGTCCGCCCGCCGCGCACGAAGGCGTCGTCGCCCGGGTCGAGCGGAAACAGCACCCGGACGCGGCGGTCGGCATCGGCGCGGAGCACGACGAGGTAGCCGTCCTCGCCGAGCTTTACGTTGACATGCGCCTTGTCGCCGCGCCTGTAATTGTCCTGATCGAGCCAGACTTTCACCGGTGGGTCGTCACGGCGCATGGCGGTCCCGGCCGCGCCGGACGGAGCGCGAGCCGCGAGCGAGAGCAGTAGCAGGAGCATCATACTCAACCTCCGCACCGTCACATGAAGTGAGGACCATGGTTCGGTGTGCGAGTGCTACCCCCGGGAACGCCGCAGGACCCGTCTTCGGGGGCGCCAATTGTCAGGAAACGGTCACGGGTCGCGCGCCCGCGTTGGGACGCAGGGGCGGCTTTGAGCCGCCCCCGCCGCAACGTCGCGTAGCTAGTCCTCCTCTTCACTTAACAGGTGGAAGCTCGTCCGGTTCGCGTTCCCGGGAGGAGCAGGCGGCAGCTCCCCCAAGAAACCCACGAACCCCTTCGATATCGTGACCCCCTCGATAACGGTCGTCGGCGTTCCCACTAGGTGGCAGCTCACGACGAGCACCCCTCCGCTGCCATCCGAGTAGGAGATACGGAGAACTAGGAGGCCAGCCCGCTCGTCGGCGAGAGCGCCGATGTTGTCGTGGGGGAGTGGTGCTGTCCCGGGCGCTACGTCAAACCTGACGAGTTCCCTCACCCGGTACGTTCCCTTCCCGGTGGAGGTGCCAGCCATGTCGAACGTCTCCCATGTTCCGCCGCCCCTCACAGCGTCTTCATCACCGACCCCGAACCTGCCAGATCCAGTGACGGTGATCTTCGAGCCATCGTTGGCAACCGCCGAAGCCATTCCGCCTGCAGAGAGAGTGCCAGTCGCGAAATCCACGCTAATGATGTCCCACCGGAACGTCTGGTCGCCTTCGCGGCCCGACCGGTTATCGCCCTCCCTCTCCGACGCACTGATCTTTGATGCCGCCGGGGCCGAGGGCGGGTTCGCTCTGTCGCATGCCAGAGCAAGGCCCACCAGCGCAATGCCGACTAGCCCCCCGACGAGGTGTTGCGTTTTCATAGCTCCTCCTTGTTAAGGCACTGGCAAGCTGTCGTCAGACGATTGGACGTTCTCGCCAGCAGGAGGGGCTCGAGCTCTGGATTGGTCTGCAGAAGTCGGGAAAACAATGCAACCCGAACTACGGGCTGGTTCAACCGCGGAACCGGTCGAGCGCGAACCGAGACGACGAGGCAACGTCACATCGGAGACCTCAAACTAGGTACCTGTGCTCGGGCCTCCCGCTACCGCAGTGGCTTAAGCTACGTCCCGCGAGCCGACCGGCAAGATCCTCCGCGCGCACCCCTCGCGGCCGAAGGGGCAGATGATCACGGTCAAACGAGCGCTCGTGATCCCCGGGCTTGCGCCCGGGGTCAGTGACTCTCACTTGCCAATCTGCTGTTATCGAGCACTTCGCGAGTCTTGCGCGCCAGCGCGTCAGGGGTGAAGGGCTTCTGGAGAAACGCGACGCCCGGTTCCAGCAACCGGTGCTGGAGTACCGCCTCACCGGCGTAGCCCGACACATAGAGCACCTTCAGGTCGCTCCGCCGCCCGCAAGCGAGCTGCGCCAGCTCGCGGCCGTTGATCCCGGGCATCACCACATCGGTGATCATCAGATGGATCTGCGTCGGATGCCGGTCGACTATCTCCAACGCCTCGGCGCCGTTCCGAGCGGCCAGCACCTTGTACCCCCGCGCCTGGAGGACGCGCTTGGTCAGCTTTCGGACCTCTTCCTGGTCCTCCACGACGAGCACCGTCTCCGATCCGCCCACTGGGGTGGGTGTGCCGGTCGTCGACTCCAGCGCCTCCGCAGTCTCGGCCACTCGCGGCAGATAGATCTTGAAGGTGGTGCCGTGGCCCAGCTCGCTGTACGCCCAGATGTATCCGCCGCTCTGCTTGACGATACCGTACACCGTCGCGAGCCCGAGTCCCGTACCTCGCCCAGGCTCCTTGGTCGTGAAAAACGGCTCGAACAGGCGCGCCTTGGTCGCGCTATCCATGCCCACACCCGTGTCGCTGATGGCGAGCAGGACATACGGGCCTGGCTGGGTTGGTACGTGCCGCGTGACGTAGCTCCGATCGAGCTCGACATCCGCCGTTTCAATCGTGAGACGGCCTCCCTTCGGCATGGCGTCCCGCGCATTCACCACCAGGTTCACGATCGCTTGTTCGAGCTGGCCCGGATCGGCTAGCACGGCCCCCAGCGCGGCGGCCGGCTTCGTCCGCAGCTCGATGTCTTCGCCGATGAGCCGATGCAACATCCGCTCCAGGTTGCCGACCAACGCGTTCAGATCGAGCGCGCGGGGCTCGAGCACTTGCTGCCGGCTGAAGATCAGCAGCTGGCGCGTGAGCCCGGCGGCCCGCTTGGCGGCCTTCTCGATTTCCTGGATGTCTAGGCGAGCCCGTGACTCGAGCCCCAGGTCCTCCAGCACCAGGGAGGTCGTCCCGATGATCGCGGTCAGCAGATTGTTGAAATCGTGCGCGATGCCACCGGCGAGTCGCCCGACCGCCTCCATCTTTTGTGCCTGGCGGTACTGCGCTTCGAGCTGTCGCATCTCCGTGACGTCCGCCGCGATCGACAATATCCCCGTGACCCGCCCCGCGGCATCATGCAGCGGAGCAACGGAGAGACTGATGTTCACCGCCGTCCCGTCTTTCCTGCGTCGGGTGGCCTCCAGCCCCCGCAGCGCTTCGCCCCGCAACTCCTCCATATCCTGGGCGATCGTAGGCAGCGGGCGGCCGATGACCTCCTCCGCCCGCCAGCCGTAGAGCGCCTCGGCCGCCCGATTCCACGTCCGCACCGTGCCCGTCGGGTCGAGCGTGTAAATGGCGAGCGGCGAGCTTTGAATCACGGCGGCGAGATGCTCGTTGGCCTCTCGCAGCGCGCGCTCCGCTCGCTCGTGACGGGCCGTGGCCGGGCCCAGGGACAATCCGGTGACGGCGAGGATGCCGATGTACAGCAGGAGCGCGGTATCGGTGCTCGGCACCGTCTGCATGACGAAGGGACCGCCCCCCCGCGCGGTGTAGCCGACGGCGAGCGTCGCCACGGTCATGGTCAGGAGCGAGGCCCCGCGGGGGCCGAACCGCAGCGCCGCCCCGATCACGAAGGGGAACAAGAGATAGGGGTATTGGGTCGGCAGCAGCAGCGACGCCGGCAGCAGGCCGCCGAAGATCGCCATGGTTGCGAGCACGGCACCGCCCACCAGCAGAGACATTTCGAGCGCCGCACGCCGGCCGATGCGCACGCTGGCCGGACCCACCCACGTGAGCAAGACGGGCGCCACCACCAATGCGCCGAGGTAGTCACCCGCCCACCACAGGCTCAGGGCGGACCACACTCCGGCTCCCGATACCACACGGGCCAGCCACAGGGTCGT
>QHUD01000083.1 GCA_003221085.1 Gemmatimonadota bacterium | reverse complement strand
CAGCACCCCGATCGCGAGCAGCGCCGGACCGCTCACACCGCCCGCACCGTTCCCGAGTCGCCCGTCGAGTGTCCCGGGAATCGTGTTCACGAGCGTGACCGCGTCTGCCCCCTCCTGCTCCGCCACGCGCGCCATGCCCGCGATGTCGGGGAGCACGGGGGAAAGCTTCACGGCGATGGGGCGCGTCGTAACGCCGCGGCAGCGGCGCACCAGCTCGCGCAGACCCTCAGGGGTCGCGCCGAATTCGAGCCCGCCGGCGCTGGTGTTGGGGCAGGAGGCATTGATCTCGAATGCGGTGATCACCGGCAGATGGGTGAGTCCTGCGATGACCTGTTCGTAGTCTGCGACGGTCGCGCCGGCCACGTTCACCAGGACCCGAGCACGCCGCGTGTGCGCCGCGAGCCAGGGGAGCTCGCGCTCCCGCACGGCGTCGAGACCGGGGTTCGCGAGGCCCACGGCATTCAGCATGCCGCCCGCGAACTCGGCCACCCGGGGCGCCGGGTGCCCGCGCCGTGCCTCTGGGGTCACGGCCTTGGTGACGATCCCGCCGAGCGCCTCGAGGTCGATCACGGCGGACACCTCGTGCCCGAAGCCGGCGGTGCCGGAGGCGAGGAGGACGGGGTTTTGGAACGAGGTACCCAACAACCGGATTGGAGGGCGGGGCGTCACCGGCCCCTCGCCGGCGCGGCGACCGCGAGCTTGCGCTCGAACTCGAGCAGGTAGGCGACGATGCCTTCGGCGATCGCGCTGGCGATTTTGTGCTGGCCCAGACTCGAGGCGAGGAACGCGCCGTCGGTGCGATTCGTGGCGAACCCTGTCTCCACGAGAATGGCCGGTCGCCGAGCGGTGGTGAGGACCATGAAGCCCGCCTGCTGCACCCCGCGGTCGCCGCCGGGATGGATCCGGGCCGCGGAGTCCTGCACGAGCTGGGCGAGCTGCGCCGACTCTCGCAGGTATTCGTTCAACTGCAGGTCACGGAGAATGAACCCCAGTGGACCGGTCGGGGCGCTCGACGTCCCGGTCTGGAAGCGGATCGCCTCGTTCTCCATCTGGGCCACGCGCTGCTGATCCTCGGTCTTCGCGTCCGAGAGAAAGTAAGTCTCCACGCCACTCACGCGGTCGGCGCGTCGGCCCTCGGGCATCGCGTTCACATGGATGCTCACGAACAGGTCGCAGTCCGCTTTGCAGAATGCCCCTCGGTCCACCAGGTCGATGAGGCTGTCGGTCGAGCGGGTGAGCGACGCGCCGATCCCCCGCCGCGCCAGCTCCGCCCGCAACAGCCGCCCCACGGCCAGCGTGATGTCCTTTTCCACCAGGTGGCCGGGGAAATAACGCCCCGGGTTCCCGGGGTCGACCCCTCCGTGGCCGGGATCGATCACGACGGTATGACGCAGGCGCAGCCCGGTGATCGGGTTCGGGGCGGAGGCAGGGCCGGGGTTACGGGGGGGAGCGGGGGTAGTGGAGGAGGCCGGGGGTGGCGTCGTTACGACGCCGGGCGGCGCCGCCGCTGTCACCGCGCTCGCAACGGGTAGCTCGACCAGACGACCCACTTCCGCTCCGGCAGCCGGGTCCCAGCGGTAGCGGCCGCCCACCGCCCTGGGCACGCAGTCGGCGAGCCAGTGCAGCGGCAGGAACACCGAATCGCGCGCGACGTACGGCTCGCCTACGAGTCCGTACACGACGCCGCCGGCGCGCACGAACGGCGCACCCAGTTGGAACACGAACACGGCGCCCGAGAGACCCACCGTCGCCCGCGATCCATCGAGCACCACCGTGAGGCCGAGCGGGGCCCCGAGTCGGAGGGCCGCGACGGCGGCCGTCCCCCGTTCTGTGGTTATCGGCACGCTCGTCTCTCCCCGGGGCGTCGCGATCATTACGACTTGCGGCGGCGGGACGGTCACGAGCACGAGCCACAGCAGCACGCTCACGTCCGTCTCCCCTTCACGCCACGCGCGAGCTCCCGCTCCGCCACGCGCGCCTTCAGCTCCTCGCGCTTGTCGTGCTGCTTCTTGGCCTTGGCAAGGGCGATCGCCACCTTGGCGATGCCGTCCTTGAAGTACAGCTCGAGCGGAACGATGGTGAGTCCCTTGCGACTCGTACCGCCGATGAGTTTGCGTATCTCCTGCGTGTGGAGCAGCAGCTTGCGCGAGCGCGCGGGTGGCGGGTTGTTGTAGCTGCCCGGCAAATACGCGGAGATGGAGAGCCCCTCGAGCCACACTTCGCCGTTGCGCACGTGCGCGTAGGCTTCGCCCAGACTCGCTTTCCCGGCGCGCAGCGACTTGACTTCCGTTCCCGTGAGCACGAGGCCCGCCTCCCACGTCTCCAGGAGATGGTAGTCATGTCGCGCCCGCGGGTTGCGGGCTATGGAGAGTTTGTCCACCGGGCCAGCGCAAGATAGAAATCGGGGTGGAGACGGTCAAGCCAAGAGTTGACTTGAGGTTATACCGCGGCTTAGATTCGCCGTCCCGCAGCTTCGCCGAAGTGGTGGAACTGGTAGACGCGCTGGCTTCAGGAGCCAGTGGGCGCAAGCCCGTGGGGGTTCGAGTCCCCCCTTCGGCATCTCTCGACGCCTAGCCGTCCAGCCGCCTAGGCGTCTAGTATCTCGGCAGCCTCGGATCCACGTTCACCGCCCACGCGTCGATCCCGCCCCGCAGACTCCGCACCTTCGCGAAACCCGCGGCCTTGAGGATCTCGAGTGCCTTGAGCGAGCGTGCTCCGTGGTGACAGTGCGTCACGATCTCGCGATGCCCGTCCAGCTCGGCCAGCCGATCGGGCAGCTCCCCCAGGGGCATGAGCACCGCGCCGTCGATGTGCGCGATCTCGTGCTCGTGCGGCTCCCGCACGTCGATCACCAGCAGCTCGGGGTTGCTCCGCCATTCGTCCCGGAGCTCTTGCGCGGTAATCTCCGCCCCGTCGTAGGACGGCTCGGCGCCGATGCCGCAGAACGCCTGGTAATCGATCAGTTCGGTCACCGTGGGGTGCGAGCCGCAGACCGGGCAATCGGGGTCCTTTTCCAGCTTGAGCTCCCGAAACTGCAGCTTCAGCGCGTCGAACAGGACCAGGCGCCCGATCAGCGGTTGACCGGCGCCCAGGATCAGTTTGATCGTCTCCATCGCCTGGATCGAGCCGATGATGCCGGGGAGCACGCCGAGCACACCGCCTTCCGCACACGAGGGCACGAGTCCCGGGGGAGGCGGCTCTGAATAGAGGCAGCGGTAGCACGGACCCTGCCGGGCGTAGAACACCGACGCCTGACCCTCGAAGCGGAAGATCGAGCCGTAGACGTTGGGCTTGTCGAGCAATACGCACGCGTCATTCACGAGATAGCGTGTCGGGAAGTTGTCCGTGCCGTCCGCCACGATGTCGAACTCGCGAATGATGTCGAGTGCGTTTTCCGAGGTGAGGTGGGTCTCGAACGTCTCGACCCGGACGTTGGGATTCAGGTCGTGGATACGCGCCCTCGCGGACTCAAGCTTCGATACGCCGACGGTGGACGTCCCGTGGAGGATCTGGCGCTGCAGGTTGGTCTTGTCGACCACGTCGAAGTCCACGATGCCGAGTGTCCCGACCCCCGCGGCCGCGAGGTAGAGTGCCGCCGGCGAGCCGAGCCCGCCCGCTCCGACCAGCAGCACGCGTGCCGCTTTGAGCTTCTGCTGTCCCTCGACGCCCACATCGGGCAGGATCAGGTGACGCGAGTAGCGCAGGATCTCTTCGTGCGACAGCGTGGGCAGTAGGGGCGCAGCATGCTGCGCCCCTACCTGCACCGCCGTCCCTCCGGCAATGCTCGGAATGATGGAGACCGTGTCGCCCGGCTGGACCGGCGTCTCGCGCTGGGCGAGCTGCCGGATGTCCCGGTCGTTTACGTAGACGTTCACAAAGCTGCGTAGCCGGCCGTCGGTGGCAAAGAGATGCGACTTCAGCGCGGTGTGCTCGCCGGTGAGCCGGTCGAGCAGCTCTCCGACGCTCCCTCCCTCCACCTCGACCGTGTCACGCCCGCCCACGAACGGGCGGAGCGGCGTCGGGATCAGAATCGTCACTGCCATACGACCTTCCGTTCCTCCGTAGTGATGGGCTCCTCGCCGAAGGCCTCGCGGTCGTCCGTCAAAACCCAGCTCTTCAATTCTCCGGCTCGGCCCCGACCCACCGCGACGATCACATACGACAGCCAGGGCCAGGCGTGCTCACGGTCGAACGCGGACGGCGCCGGCGGGTGGTCGGGGTGCGAATGATACACACCGAGCACGTCGAGTCCGTCGCGGTCCAGTTTCTCCTGGGCGCGCCGGAACGAGTCCGGATCGATGAGGTAGCGGTTCCGCGCCGAGTCGGTGCGCTGGTTCGCGAGCGGGACGAGCTGAACGGCGACCTTGCGATCGCCCTCGAGCGCCCCGCCGATCAAGCCGCAGGCCTCGTGCGGGTAGTCCGCCTCGCCGTGCCGGCGGATCGCCGCGATCTGCCGCGGGTCCAGGACCAGCGTCATCCGGCGTCGCCCGCCATGCGACGATGCTCACTCAAGTACCGGTGCCCCGAGTCGGGAGCGATGACGACGACGACGGCCTCGGACGGGCGGGCGGGCGGATGGGCGGACAACACTCGCTGCGCCGCCACGATGGCGGCCCCGGATGACCACCCCACGAGCAGGCCCGCCTGTCTGGCCAACCGTCGCACCGCATCCTCCGCGTCCTCTGTGGTCACGAACTCCGTCCGGGTCGGGAGCGCCGGATCGTAGATGCCGGGGACGATCGCCGTCGCCAGGTGCTTCAATCCCTCGAGCCCGTGAAACGGTCCGTCGGGCTGCACCGCAACGAGCTCGATCGCCGGCTTCACCTCCTTCAAACGCCGGCCGGTTCCCATCAGCGTACCGGTCGTCCCGAGCCCCGCGACCAGATGCGTGATCCGGCCGGCCGTCTGGCGCCAGATCTCCTCCGCGGTGCTGTGGTAATGGGCCCGCGCGTTCGCCGGGTGATTGTACTGATCGGCATACCAGTACCGGTCGGGCTGCTCCGCCGCGAGCTCGCGCGCCGCGCGGATCGCGCCATCCGAGCCGTCGAGCGGATCGGTGAAGATCACTTCCGCGCCGTACGTCTCGAGCAGCGTTTTGCGCTCCGCGCTGGCGTTCGCCGGGACGCACACCGTGACCCCGATTCCGGCCGCGGCGCCGAGCATCGCATACGCGATGGCGGTGTTGCCGCTCGACGCATCGAGAACCCGCTTGGCCGGCAGCTCGCCGCGCGCGAGCCCGTCCCGCAGGATGTACAGCGCCGCCCGATCCTTTACCGATCCGCCGGGGTTGAGCCACTCGGCCTTCAAGTAGAGCGGCGGACCGGCGGACGGGCGGACGGGCGGGACCGGAATCAGCGGCGTATTCCCGACCAAGCTCCACAGGGCCGGCTCGGTGAACGCCGTTCGGTCCGCCTGACCGCCTGACCGCCTGACCGCCGTTGTCATTCTGCTCCCTTCGCGATCGGGGCGCCGACCAGGTTGCCCCACTCCGTCCACGAGCCGTCGTAGTTGCGCACCTTCTTCACCCCCAGCAGATACTTCAGGGCAAACCAGGTGTGGCTCGAGCGTTCGCCGATGCGGCAGTAGGCGATGACCTCGCCTTTGCCGTCGATCACCTTCGCCCCCTTGTACAGCTGCTGCAGCTCCTCGAACGGCTTGAACGTGCCGTCGGTGGCGACTGCCTTGCTCCACGGAACGTTCTTCGCACCGGGGATATGCCCGGCGCGCTGCGCCGTCTCCGTCATCCCGGGCGGTGCGATGATCTCGCCCACGAACTCTGGCGTGGATCGCACGTCCACGAGCGCCGTCTGCTTGGCCTTGAGGGCCTTCTCGACCTCGGGACGCTTGGCGCGGATCGCGGCGTTCACTTTCTTCGGCACCGGATACGTCGTGGCCCGCACGTTCGAGCGCTCCGTCACCAGGGGACGCGCCTCGGCCACCCACTTCGCGCGACCGCCGTTCATCAGCTTCGCGTTGGTGTGCCCGTACAGCTGCAGCAGCCAGAAGGCGAACGCCGCGAACCAGTTGTTGTTGTCGCCGTACAGCAC
>QHUD01000024.1 GCA_003221085.1 Gemmatimonadota bacterium | reverse complement strand
GTACGCCGGCTATCCCAACACCGCAGCCGCAAGCCTGTACCCGATGAATGCCGACGTGGCGGACCTCGCGCACGCACAGGGCGCGTTGTTCGGTTATGTCCACCCGTTCGACACGCAGCCGGACCCGACGGACACGGCGCAACAGCTCACCTCCGAGCTTCCGGTAGACGTCGCCCTCGGCAAGGTCGATTACATGGAAGTCATGGGATATTCGGACCACCTCATCACGTCGGGCATCTGGTACCGCCTGCTCAACTGCGGTTTCCGAATCCCGGCGGGAGCGGGGACCGATGCGTTCCCGAACTTCGCGTCGTTGCGGGGCCCCCCGGGGTTGGTCCGCGTGTTCGTACGCAGCGGCCCGAAGCTCGACCGCCGGAGCTGGATGGGGGGCCTCAAGGCGGGGCGCACGTTCGTGACGAACGGTCCGTTACTCGTGTTCACCTTGGGTGGGCGCGAGATCGGGGACGAGATCCGATTATCGCGCGACGCGCGGCTCACCGCTCGCGTGGGTCTGCGTTCGAGCGTTCCGATCGATCATCTCGAGATCATCGGCAATGGCAGCGTGGTCGCGACAATCTCGCTCAGGGGCGACCGCACCACCGCGAGCGACACCGTCCCAGTCACCATCAGGCGGAGCGGCTGGTACGTGCTGCGGGCGTGGAGCGACCGGTCGGCGCTCCCGATCCTCGATCTGTATCCGTTCGGCTCGACGAGCCCGATTTACGTGCGGGTCGGGCGTGAGCCGGTGCGCTCGCGGGAGGATGCCGACTTCTTCGTGCGCTGGATTGACCGGCTCGACCAGGCGGCGCGATCTCACCAATCGTGGCTCACGCCCGATGAGCGAGACCATGTACTGCGCCTGGTCACGCAAGCACGAGCGGTGTACGCGCAGCAGGCCCAGGCTGTAATCCCATAGTAGGTCTCCACGTTCTTGTTGCAGTGACGCCACACCGCTTACTCGCCTGCCATCCGAACCCGTGGCCCGAGGTTTGTATAAGGATGGTCTGTGGAGCCGACGCATCGCCGTTCTAGATGACCATGGATGGAGGGCAACATGATCACGGCACTGGCAAGGCAGCCCAGGGATAGTGGCCCGCAGCAGCGCGAGCTGGACACCGCGCTGACCACGGCGGTCGGGTTATCGAGCGGCGACTACGCCCGCTGGCGATTGCTCGCATCTCAGGGACCATGCAGCGGTCCTTTCGCCGACCCCCACTGGATACTCTCATGGACCGAAGCTTTCGCGCCGCAGGAACCGGTGCTGGTGTGTGCGCGCGATGGCCGACGTCTGGTCGGGATTGCCGCATTGCAGCGCCTGGTGGAGTCCTGGGGGGGGCGTCGGCTCAGCGTCCTGCAATCCCGGACGAACGCTGAATCGTGCCGCTTCGCCTTCCTTTCGTGGAAGGGGCGGGTCGACATCCAAGAGCGGCTCTGGCGCACGCTGTGCCAGTCGGGGGGCGGCGACGTCATTCGGATCGAGCACGTGCCGGAGGGCTCGCCCACCATCCTCGCCGCGCTCACGGTCGCCGAGGACCTGGGGTGGCGCTGCCTGGTACAGCCGACCTTCCTAACAAGCGCAACTTGCGCAGAGCCGAGCGGCGGCTGGGCGAGCTCGGCGAAGTCCGCTTCGACGTCGTGACCACTGGAACCCAGCTGAAGCAAGCGCTGGACGTGTTCTACCGGCTCGAAGCGAGTGGGTGGAAGGGGCGGGGCGGGACGGCAGTGACGCAGCGCGAGCGGGTGAAACGGTTCTACGACGGCCTGGTCGACCGAGCGGCGGTCTGGATTCCCATTCTCACCGTATGTGGCGACCCCGTTGCGGCCTACCTGCTGCGGGTCTCCGGGCCCAACATCTTTGCGCTGAAGACGGGATATGACCAGACCTACTCCAAGTACGCGCCCGGCCTGCTGCTGACGTCGCGGGTGATCCGCTTCGGACTGGAGCATGGCATGGAGATGCTGGACCTCATGGCCGACAACTCACGCTGGAAGGCCGACTGGGCTCGGGAAGTCCGTCCGCACTACGAGCTGCTGCTCTTCGCGCCCACGCCAGCCGGGCGCTACGCATACTGGGTTCGCTACGGTGTGCGGGAACAGGCCAAGCGGCTGCCGGGCGCGGTCCGCCTCGCCCGCTGGCTGAGGGGCGCAGGCGTCCTGACACGCAATTCCTTCTAGGGTTGCACGAGGTCGATGTTGCGCCGCGCCGTGACGGATGCGCGGCCCCGCGCGGTCACGGTCACCTCGATCCGGTAGGGTCCCGGTGACAGACCGGCGAGGTCGAGCGCCAACGCCCGGCCCGCCACTGTCAGAGTCTCGGCCCGGGGTACCAGGACCTCCGTCCAGTCGAGGCTCACGTCGCGACGAGGCGCGGCGAGGCCCACCGCCTCGACCGCTCGACGCAGCCAGCCGGTGCCGCGCCGGGTGACGGTGAGCGACGTCGTCACTTCTTCCCCTGCCGAGCTCAGGCCGTGCACCTCCCAGAACAATCCCAGCGGCCGATCCGCCCGCACGCGTGTGGTCGTCAAGGCGTGCGGCACGGCGGCGGCCAGGTCGGACGGCAGGGAATCGCTCCCCTCCAGGAGGAGGAGATCCGAGATCCGCGCACGCTCGTCTAGGGAGGCGCCGTACCGCGCTCGCGCGACGGTCCGTCGGGTCGGGGACACGACCTCCAGGCTCAGGAGCTGGTGGTCGCACGGTGCCGTGGCCATGAGGACGTCGGGATGGTTCAGACGAGTCTCATGGTCTCTGACGACCACGTCGCGCTCACTACGAGTGACGATGAGGGCCGCCCGCGCGGGCTGGTCGCCCAAGGCGGTGTCGTGCGAGAGGTCGTACGCCGCAATCACGACGCAGGAATCGCCCCGTCGGAACACGGCGAGTTGGTGGTCCAGATATTGGAACGCCTTCGCATACCTGGGCGCGTAGCGCTCTCGCGCTTGCAGCGGCTCGGGACTCCAGTCTTCGGGCGTCGTATGCCCGGGATCGTCGAACGCGCGAGCACGTGGGGTGAACTGAAACGCCGGTGAAGGGTCGTGCCCGGTGATGTTGGGCTCGGACTGGGCTAGCGGAGACACCGGAGGCTCGCGGGTCCACCACGTCGGCCATCCGTAGCGCAGCAGCACGTCGCGGAGATCGTTCGCCCAATAGAGGCCGAACGTCGTGCGGCGGCCCTGCTCGATGCGGACCATCGTCTGACGAGCGAAGTGCTCGGTACGACGATCATTCCGGGCAAGAGAGTAGAGCGGCTGGGCGAGCCACCACCAGCGGGTCTCGAACGCCGCCCGGCCGTCGCAGTCGAGCTGGCGATAGCGGTCGGCCAGGTCGCCGTCGAGCAGCGGAGTGATGTCGCTCCAGCGGCACCGCTCGTCCTCGGGCATGCCGGCCAACGCGGTCGAAAACAGGCTTTCGGCAGCCGCGAAATTGCCTTCGACCTGCTGAACGAGACCTCCCAATGCCTCGCACCAGGACTGGACGGCGCGGCACTGCTCCACGACGCGGGCCGCCAGGCGCGGCTGACTGTCCTCCAGCATGTAGCGCACCCGCTGGCCTTGGATCCACTCGTCACCGGGGAGGGCGGCGCCGGCAACGGCGAGCGCTGCCAGGAGTCGGGCGCGCGCCTGGCGGATCTGGGGCCGCTCCGCCGGCGCTCGGTCCTCATCGCCGCCGCCTTCATACCAGTAACGAACCCGCCCGATGATTTCGTACCGCCCGCCGTTGGAGGCTGACGGGCGTTCGGGGAGGTTCGCCCGCCGGGTGATCTCGAACTCATCCTGCGCCCGGCGGGCCGACCGGAGGACGGCGAGCGAGTCGATCCCGCCCGATTGTGACGCGCCGGCAATCAGATATGGGAAGAACGGAAGCAGGAGGTTCACGGTCCACTCCGCAGGCAACATATCTCCACGGCCGCGGTGCGGCGAGCTTGACTTCACCGCTGGCGAGCGTAGCGTCGCCGAGGTGATCCCCCGCGACCTGAACGCCGCCCGCTGGTTCGTCGACCGCCATATCGAGGAAGGCCGGGACGGCCGGCTCGCGATCACGTACGAAGGCCGGCAGCTCAGCTACGGCGACGTCTACGCCGGGGCGAACCGGTTAGGCAACCTGCTGCGCAGGCTCGGCGTCACGAGGGAGCAACGGGTGGTGCTGCTGCTGCACGACAGCCCAGAGTTCGTGTGGACCTTCTGGGGCGCGCTCAAGATCGGGGCCGTGCCCGTCCCGACCAATACGTTGCTCAAGCCGCGCGACTACGAGTACATCCTGAAGGACAGCCGCGCGACGGTCGTCATCGCGAGCGAGCCGCTCGTGACCGCCGTCGAAGAGGTGCGCGCCCGGTCTCCGGATCTCGCGCACGTCGTGGTGGTAGGCCGGCCGGCGGCGGGCCAGCTCGCCTATGCCGAGCTGGCCGGAGCCGAGAGCGCCGAGCTCGCACCCGCCGCCACGACGAAGGATGACGTGGCCTTTTGGCAGTACACCTCGGGCACCACGGGCACGCCCAAAGCGGCGGTCCACCTGCACCACGACATGCTCGTCTGCTGCGAAGCGTTCGGGCGGCACGTGCTCGAGATCGGGCCGGAGGACCGCACCTTCTCTGTCGCCAAACTGTTCTTCGCCTACGGTCTGGGGAACGCGCTGTACTTCCCGTTCCACGTGGGCGCCTCGACCATTCTCTACCCCGGCCGCCCCGAGCCCGCGAAGGTATTCGACGTCATCACGCGGGAGCGCCCGACGCTGTTCTACGCGGTTCCCACGGCGTTCGCCGCGATGCTACAGGTGCCGCACGCCGAGCGCTTGTACGACCTCGGGTCGGTCCGGATCTGCAGCTCTGCTGGAGAGCCGTTGCCGAAGGCGATCTACGAGCGCTGGCTCGAGAAGTTCGGTCTCGAGATCCTCGATGGCATCGGGTCCACCGAGATGTGCCACACCTTCATCGCCAACCGCCGCGGCAGAGTCCGCCCGGGCTCGAGCGGAACCGTCGTGCCCGGCTACGAGGCAAAGCTCATGGGCGACGACGGGCGCGAGGTCGCCGTCGGCGAGGTGGGCAATTTGATGGTCAAGGGGGACAGCGCCTGTTCGTGCTACTGGAACCAGCATGAGCGCACCAAGCAGACGATCGAAGGCGAGTGGGTGCGGACGGGGGACAAGTATACGCGTGACGCCGACGGGTACTTCTGGTACGCCGGTCGCAGCGACGACATGATCAAGGCGGGCGGTATGTGGGTGTCGCCGGCGGAGGTGGAGGGCGCGCTCGCCGAGCATCCGGCCGTCGTGGAATCGGGCGTCGTGGGTGCGGAGGACAAGGACGAGCTGGTGAAGCCGCTCGCGTTCGTAGTCCTCGCGCGGGGTCAGTCGGCGAGTCCGGCGCTCGAGGCGGAGCTCAAGGCGTTCGTGAAGGAGCGGCTCGCTCCGTACAAGTACCCGCGCTGGATCGTGTTCGTGGACGAGCTGCCGAAGACGGCGACGGGGAAGATCCAGAGATTCAAGCTACGGGAAATAGCAGCAGATCCTTCGCGCCTGCGGCGCTCAGGATGACATGCCCGCTCGATCTCGAAAGGGAAGAGGAACACGGGCCGGACTTCCTCCCCCTCTCTCTTCTACCGCCCGCCCGGCGCTGTCATCCTGAGCGAGCGCGCGGAACGCACGCGACGCGAAGGATCTGTTGTTGGAAGGCCGGATTATTGCATCGCGA
Organism: Gemmatimonadota bacterium; assembly: GCA_003221085.1. Taxonomy (GTDB): domain Bacteria; phylum Gemmatimonadota; class Gemmatimonadetes; order Gemmatimonadales; family GWC2-71-9; genus AG41. Next base: position 9,404 of record QHUD01000024.1, on the reverse strand, counting down.
GCAGGAGGACGTCGTACAACGCGTGCGTCCACGCCGTGATGCCGAATCCGCGCGCGAGATACAACGCCGAAAAGAACAGCCCCGCGACCATCCGGAACGCGAACGAATAGAGCTGCCAGCGGTCGCCGTAGGGGCCGATATAGTGAAAGGCCGAGAAGATCGCGGCGCCGGCGACGGTCGCCGCGATGCCGGCGCTGAGCGGGCGCCAGCCGCGCAGGGCCCGCGCGGCGGCGGCGAGCGCGCCCACGAGCAGCACGCGAAACAGCAGCTCCTCGTAGATCCCCGCCCCCAGTGAGACCATCAGCCGCGTCCACCAGTCCATCTCCGGTCCTGCGCGCACGGCGAGCGTCTGCAGCATGCCGAGCACGCCGGAGGTCACGCTCCCCACCACGAAGCCGAAGATCAGCGCGAGCGCGATCGACTCGCCCAGCATCGCGACAAACACGCTGCTCCGGAGCCGCGACCCGTGCGCGCGCATGTCGCGCGTCACGAGCCACAATCCCGCCCCGATCAGGCACACCATGAAAAGTGGCGGGCCCCAGGCGCCCGCCACCGCCGTGAACAGCGCCTGCAGGATCACGTCCGCTCCGTTGCGGACGGAGCGCGCGCCGTGCGCGAGCAGCACCGCGAGCACCTGGTAGAACGCGAGCAGCGGGAGCGCGAACAGCAGGCTGTAGCGCGGAGTGCGACTTAACTGCCAGTAGGAGCTTCGGGAGGAAACGGAGGAGAAGGCGGTCCCGGTCATAGGGTCAGGAATCTATCGACGGTGCGGCGCTTGCGACGGTTTCCGCTGGCCGGTATGCTACCGCGCCGTGACGCATACCCACATCCCGCTCGCCGTCCTGATGCTCGCTGCAACGGCGAGCGCCGCGCAGCGCCCCGAACGGCGGACGTACCACCGGCTCGGGCCATAATGGCGATGCACCCGACGCACGCCTGATGGCGGATCTCAAGCGCCAGCTCGGGCTGCTCGATGCGACGATGATCAACGTCGGGACGATCATCGCGTCCGCCATCTTCATCGTGCCGAGCGTGATCGCCCTCGATCTGGGCGGGTCGCTGCCCACGATCCTCGTCTGGGTGGTGGGCGGCGCGGTTTCATTGCTGGGCGCTCTCTCGGCAGCCGAGTTGGGCGCAGCGATGCCCGACGCCGGCGGCATCTACGTATATCTGAGCAGGGCCTACGGGCCGCTGTGGGGGTACCTGTACGGCTGGTCGAGCGGCGTTGTGATCAACCCCGCCTCGATCGCCGCGATCGCGCTGGGATTCGCGACGTACGTCGGTTTCTTCGTTCCGCTCGGTGACGGCGGGATCAAGGCGGTCGCCGTCGCCTCGATCGTGGGGCTCACGGTGCTCAACTCGCTCGGCGTCAGGCTCGGAGCGGTCACGCAGAACGTGCTCACCCTGACCAAGATAGGCCTCGTGATCGTGCTGATCGTCGTCGGATTCGCGCTGCCGGGCGGCAGCGTCGCGAACCTGGCGCCGCTCTGGTCCGCTGCTCCGCTCGGCAAGCAGATCGCGTCGTTCGGCGTCGCGCTCGTGGCGGTGCTGTGGGCCTACGACGGATGGATCGAGATCACCTACGTCGGGAGCGAGGTGAAGGACCCGGAGCGAAACATGCCGCGCTCCATTATCCTCTCGACGTTCATCGCCATCGCGCTCTATTGTCTGGTGACGGCGTCGTTCGCCTACGTCCTGTCGCCGGCGAAGATGGGCGCCTCGTCCCTCGTGGCGTCCGATGCGGCGAAGGTCACGCTCGGCGCCGCGGGAGCGGCGCTCGTGGCGGTCGCGATCGTGACCGCCACGCTCGGTTCCAACAAAGGGATCGTGTTGACGGCGGCGCGCGTACCGTACGCGATGGCGCGCGACGGCCTCCTGCCCAGGTGGCTACGTACAATCATCTTTTCACGTACGTGGTCCTGGCGGAGTTCGTGTTCTACGGCATGTCGTGCGGCGCGGTCATCGTGTTGCGCCGCAAGGAGCCCGGCATGGTGCGCCCCTACAAGGCGTGGGGCTATCCCGTCACGCCCATCGTCTTCATTCTCTTCGCGCTGTGGCTGCTGTACAACACCGCCCGGGAGCAGCCGGTGGACGTGGCGATGAGCAGCTTGCTCGTGCTCGCCGGGTTGCCGCTCTACTGGTGGCAGCGCAGGCTTGCCGCCAGGGCCGTGGCAACGCCCTAGCGCCGTTACTCGTCGTCCGCGCCGGGTTTCTGCAGCCGCCGTAGCGTCGCTTCGACATCCTTCCGGGTGTCCGCGTACTTGAGCGCGCCGGCGACCGCCTGCAAGCGCGGGATGCCGAGCTGGCGCGGCAGCGTGAACTGGAACGCCTCGACCACCCAGCGACGAACGGTCCGGCGGTCGTCGTTCAAGTGGGCGGCAAGCACCTCGAGGGCGTGAGTGCTGCCCCGGGCCGCCAGCGCCGCCAGGACGTGTGCCGCGAGACGGTCGGTCGCGAGCGCCGTCTCGAGGCGCGGGATGGCGGTGGTATCTCCCGTCTGTGCAATGATCCGATAGGCCGCTTCCTGGACCACGTCCTGATATGAGGGCGTGGCGAGCCCCCAGGCGATCGCACTGTCGCGCGCCGTCGAGTCGGCGCGGACGAGCGCGCTGAGCGCCGCCGCGCGTACCTCGTAGCTCGGGTCATTGTGGAACGTGGCGCGCGCAAGCTCGGCGGCGCGTGGGCCGCCGAGCCGGCCCAGCGCCGCTACGCCTGCGCGCCGGACCTGCGCCGAGGTGTCACGCAGCGCGGCGGCGAGCGGCGCCATGGCGCTCGCCGCGGGTAGCTCACCCAGCGCCTCGACCGCCGCCGCGCGCGTGCGGAAATAGTCGGCGCCGGTCGCGGCCGCGGCGAGCGCCGCTACGGCGGCGGTATCCGCCCCGCGCTGCGCCAGCTGCTCGATCGCCCACTGACGGTTCCAGAGATCCGGATCCCGTTTGAGCTGGGTGGCGAGCCACAGCGTCGGCTGGTCGAACGTCAGCTCCTTGAGGATCGTGTTCCCGTCGTCGAACACCACCATCGTCGGTGCGCTGGCGAGCCCCGGGATCTCGATCGTCTGCTCCCGGGCCGTGAGCTCGACCCGCCGCACGACCTCCCCGCTTGCGGTGCCCACGCGAATCGTCACCGGCATGCGGAACACCTTGGGGGTCTCAAACGCCAGGCCGGTGCTGTCCGCTTTGCTCGAGTCCGTTTACCCATTGATCGAAGAACTGGTCCACGTTGGTGGCGGTGGCCTGCTCGATGGCTTTGACCAAGTCGGCGGTGACCACGTTCTGCCCGCGGTTCGTCTCCAGGTAGTGCTTCATGGCGCGGTAGAACTCCGCATCGCCCAGTTGCTGCCGCAGCATGTGCAGCACCCAGCCGCCCTTGCCGTAAATGTTTCCTGCATATTCGGTAGCATCCTTGAAGTTGCGATTCACCATGGGTACTGGGTAAAGCCGCTGGTTGTTCATCCAGGAGTTGCGGTTCTGCCAGAGACTGTAGGCGGCCTCGTCGGCGCCGTACTGGTGCTCCTCCCAGAGCGTCTCGAAGTATGTGGCAAAGCCTTCATTCAGCCACAGGTTCGCCCAGTCCTTGCAGGTCACGAGGTCGCCGAACCACTGGTGGGCCAGCTCGTGCGGGATCAGGATCCACTGATACCACGGCCGGTCGAGGTAGGCGCGCTCGTCGGGCAGCCAGTCGATCAGGGTGGTCGCGCTCACGTTCTCCATCCCGCCGAAGAAATCCGCGACCGTGGTCTGCGCGTACTTGGCCCAGGGGTAGCGGACGCCGGTCAGCCGGGAGTAGACCTCCATCATGTCCGGCGTGACGCCGAAGAGACGGCGGGCGCGACTCGAGTCGGCCCGGTACACATAGTAGTCCACGGGAACGCCGCGCCATGTGTCGGCCAGGCGGATGACCGGCGCGACGATGAGCGACACGAGATAGGTCGCGCTGCGCGGGTCCTGACGCCACGTGACGGTGTGCGTCCCGTCGGGATTCCTCCGGTCCGCCACAAGCCGGCCGTTCGAGACGACGCTGTACTGCCGCGGTACGGTCGCGGCGAGCTCCCAGGTCATCTTGTCGTTCGGGAAGTCGTAGGTCGGAAACCAGAAATGGTTGTTCTCGTCCTCACCCTGGCTCCAGATCTGTTGCGGGCGGTGCTCCCGGCCCTCCGGCTCGATGAACGTGAGCCCGCGGCCGTTGTCGATGCGCGCGTGGTAGTCGATGGCGAAGCGCAGCGTGTCGTGGAAGGCGACGGGCCGGGCCGGGTACACGACCAGCGTGTCGCCGTGGGCGGCGCTCTTGAGGATCGTCCCTCGCGCATCAACCACGCGCGTGACGGCGAGACCGCGCCCGGCGTCGAGGATCACGGAGTCGAGCCCCGGTCGCAGCGCCACCAGGGTGGTCGTGACACGACCGTCGAGCGACGTCGAGTCCCAGTCGAAGTTCCGGACCTCGATGCGCTGGTGCACGAGGTCGTAGTCGTGGGACCGCGTGTAACTGTCGTTCGCCACCCGCTCGGCGTTCGACTGAGCGGCGACCGGGGCTGAGGGTGCGGCGAGTGCGGCGAGGAGGGCACAACCGAGTAGGGAGCGCATCCTGCAATCTAGCCTGGACGGGAGCGGCTTTCCGGTGCAGAATTCGGCGGCCGCCAACACGCCCTTCACAGGAGATTCGAGGATGAGATCCACGCTCGGAACCACGCTGCTCGCCATTTGCACCCTCCCCACCATGGTCGTCGCCGCCGCGCAGGCCCAGAACCCGGTCACCAATGGAATCCGGGCCATGGCGCAGCGTCAGACGAAGAACATCGTGGACGCCGCGGAGGAGATGCCGGCCGACAAGTACGGCTACAAACCCACGCCTGCTCAGATGAGCTACGGGGACGTGGTCGCCCACCTGATCAAGGAAGGGAACAACTATCTCTGCAGCGCGGCGTCGGGCATGAAGCAGCCGGACGCGGACAAGTTTGCGGGCGCGGACAGCAAGGACAAGCTCGTCGCGGGCCTCAAGGCCTCGTTCAAGTTCTGCGAGACCGCGCTGGCCGGGATCCAGGACGCGCAACTGGGCGACAGCATCGACTTCTTCGGCGGCCGCAAGGTCACGAAGGGGATGGCGGGGCTGATCACCGTGGCCGACTGGGCCGACCACTACAGCCAGATGGCGATCTATCTGCGCTTGAACGGACTGCTGCCGCCGACCGCCAAGAAGGGGATGGACTAGCGGTCCTTGAGGATCTCGCGTGCGGCGTTGTATCCGCACGCGCCCATGACGCCGCCGCCCGGGTGCGTCGCCGAGCCGCACAGGTACAACCCCTTGATGGGGGTGCGGTAGTCGGCGTACCCGGGCAGCGGGCGCAGGAAAAAGAGCTGTGACAGGGTCATGGCGCCCTGGAAGATGTTCCCGCCCGTGAGCCCGAAGCGGCGCTCCAGGTCGAGCGGCGAGAGCACCTGCCGGTCGATCACCGAGTGTTTGAAGTTCGGCGCGTATTCGTTGAGGATATCGAAGCAGCGATCCGCGAACTGTTCCTTCTCCTGGTCCCACGTGGTGTTGCGCAGCTTGTACGGCGCGTACTGTACGAAAAACGACATGACGTGCTTACCCGGCGGCGCCACGGTCGTGTCCACGACCGACGGAATGGTGCATTCCAGGATCGGATCCGCCGATGGGCGTCCATACTTCGCGTCGTCGTACGCGCGCTCGATGTAGTCAAGTGTGGGCGCGACGTGGATGGTGCCCCGCAGGTGTCCGTTCGTCGGGAGCGCGCTGCCGCGCACGGCGGTGAAGTCGGGGAGCTCCGACAGCGCGACGTTGATCTTGAGCGAGGCGCTCGCGTAATCGATGCCCTTGACGCCGGCCAGGAAATCCGGCGGCAGCTCCTGTTTCTCGAGCAGCTGGCGGAACGTGACGTGCGCGTCGGCGTTCGAGACGACTTTCTTGGCTTGGAACTCGGTCCCATCTTCGAGCGCCACGCCCTTCACCCGCCCGCGGCGGGTGACGATCTTCGTCACCGGACTGTTCACGCGGATCTCCGCCCCGCGCGCGCGTGCCGCCGACGCCAGCGCCTGCGAGATCCCGCCCATGCCGCCCCGCACGTAGCCCCACATGCCCCGCACCCCGTTGCACTCGCCCATCACATGGTGGAACAGCACATAGGCGGTGCCCGGCACCGAGGGCGAGGCCATCGCCCCGATGATCGCGTCGGTCGCGAGCGCGATCTTCAGCTGCTCCGACTCGAACCAGCGATCCAGAATCGGCAGCGCCGCGCCCGTCAGGATCTCGAGTGCTCCGGGGCCGTCTTTCCCGAGCTTCAGGAAGCGCCACCCGAGCCCCGCCAGCTGCGCCAGGTTCTTGGGCCGCAATGACCAGGGGTTGGGTGGTGTCTGGAGCAAGGTGGGCTCGATGAAATCGGCCACCCGCTCGAGCATCGCTTCATAGTGAGGCAGCGCATCGGCGTCTCGCTCGGAGAACTTGACGACCTGCTGCCGGGTCAGCTCCTTGTCTGGCCCCATCAGCAGGAAGCGCCCGTCGGGGAAGGGTGTGAACGACGAGGGACTGCGCGGCAGCAGCTCGAACCCGTGGCGGGGGAGCTCCAGATCGCGGATGACCTCCGGGCGCAGCAGGCTGTTGACGTAGGCGGCCGTGGACACCTTGAAGCCCGGCCACAGCTCTTCCGTCACACACGCGCCACCCACCAGGTGGCGGCGCTCGAGCACCAGCACACGCTTCCCCGCGCGGGCGAGATAAGCGGCGGTGACGAGGCCATTGTGGCCGGCCCCCACGATGATGACGTCGTACGACCCGGACATGACGATTGCGCTAGGGCCGCCGCTGCAGCCGCTCAAGTAGCGAGCTCAGCTCCGGCGGCACCTGGACGCCGAAGATTTCCCTGGCCGGCGCGGTGACCACGATGGTCCGCGGTCCCGGCCCTCCTTCGCTACCGGTTGGCCCGGCACTCCCGGCCTGTCCGGGCGCGCCGTCCACCGCGTCCGGGCAGCGACGGTTGGTGGCGTCCGGAGCTCCCTGGCCCCCCTTGCCGCCCTTGCCACCGGCACCCCCTGGGCCGCCGGACCCACCGCCGCCGCCAGGGCTCCGGCCCGCCACGATGCCGGCGAGGAACGGGTTGTCGAGCGGCACGATCACGGTGACCCGGCCGCCGTGGCCCCCGGATCCTCCCGCGCCGCCGTTGCCGCCGTTCCCTCCCGGGGCGCCGGCCTGCGCCGGGCAGCCCGCGGCGCCGGCCGAGCCATCCGTCCCTTTCGTGCCCGTGACGCCCGTGCCACCCCGACCACCACGCGATTCGATCACAAGCCAGTCGGCAGGGGGCACGGCGCTCGCGTCCTGCAGGACGTAGAACGGCTGTGCCAGGCCCACCTGAATGCTGGCCACCAACAGCTTGTCGTAGAACGGCGAGCGCAGCACGCCGAGCCGCACCGTCGCGTCCGGGCCGGGCGCTCCCGCCTCGCCCGCACCCCCGGGCTCACCCGAGAACACGAACGTGTGCGGCATGCAGTGGTAGTCGGGGGGTACCACGATGGTGTTTCTGATGCTGGAATTCGCGCGCAGCGTCGCCGTGAGCCGGAAACCGGTGGACACCGTGGCGAGGGGGTCACGCTCCGCCACCCAGTCACCGCCCTCCTGCGACACAGCGTCGGGACTCTCACGGTCGAGGAACACGACGTGCAGCCTGGGGGGATGCTTCTTGTCGTAGGAGCGCGAGAACGGCACGCGAGAGCCGTCCGTGAGCACCGCTTCGTAGGTCGCCGGGATCGTGGCGCCGGGGCAGGCCCGCGCGTACGCGGTCACGATCCGGATGTCCCGGATCTGCGCGACGAGCCCGGGGTCGGGAGCAAAGTCCTCCGGCGGTCTGTGGGAGCAGCCTACCAAGAGCAGCACGACGAAAGGCGTCACGAAAAGACGTCGCGGGGAGGCGTCACGAAGCACCGTGGAAAGCAGTCGCATGGAGTCCTTTGGGAGGTACGGGCGCCACAAAATGTGAGACCGGGTCGCAATAGGCAAACTTGCCGCCCGATTGAGGGCTTCCTATTCTTCTAAGCGTATGTCGGGTTTCTCGCGCCGCCTGTTCCTCCACGCGTCCGGTCTCGCGTTCCTCGGCCTCGCCGCTCGCCGCCTCGCCGCGCTCGCCCGGCCGCGCTCATCTCCAGTTGGACGTGCCGACGGTGGCCGCCGACGGGCGCGTCGTACCGGTGATGATCGAGTCCGACCTGCCGATGGCCCCCGACCGGTACGTGAAGGCGGTCCATGTATTGGTGGACAATAACCCTGACATCCATCTCGCCGAGTTCCGGCTCACGCCGCAGATCGGCCAGGCGTTCGTGAGCACGCGGATCAAGATGCGGATGACGTCGCCCGTCCGCGCGGTGGTGGAAACGTCGGACGGGGCGCTGTGGGGCGCCGCGGCGGACGTACGCGTCACCGTGAACGGGTGTGGCTGAGATGCCGGTCGAGCTCGGCGCCGCGCGCATTCTCGTCCCCGCGAGCATTCACCGCGGAGATGTGATCGACGTCCGGGCGCTGGTCGAGCACCCGATGACCACGGGGTTGTTTCGTGACGCTCAAGGCAACCCGATTCCCGCCCATTTCATCAACGACGTGAGCGTGACGTACGGCGACCGCGAGGCGGCGCACTTCGTGTGGTCCTCCGGCATCAGCAGAGACCCGTTCGTCGAGTTCTCCGTCGTGGCGGACCGCGAAGCCTCGCTGACGTTCACGTGGAAGGACAATAAAGGCGGCGTCTTCACTCAGACAGTCGACATCAAATTCATATAGAGACGTCACGCAGAGACGCCCTTGTGCTACGTCTTTGCGCGACGCCGTTCTTGTTTGCGACTCTGAGCTCGCAACAGCTTCCCGTCCGCCAGGTGGCTCCCGGCGTCTACGTGGTTCTAGGTGATACGGGGCGAGGCTCTGAGGGACGCCCCAACGCCGGCTTCATCGTCACCGGCGACGGTGTCGTGGTGATCGACGCGCTCGCGAGCCCGGTGCAGGGGGAGCAGCTGGTGCGCGCCATCCGGTCGGTCACGCCCGACCCGATCCGGTGGCTGATCCTGACCCACCATCATCCCGATCATCACTTTGGCGCGGTCGTCTTGCGCCGGGCCGGCGCCCGGGTGATCGCGCATCCCGACGTCTCGACCGGCGTGGACGAGCAGAGCCGCGAGGCAGCCGAGTCGGCGTGGACCCTCGTGGTCGGGAAAGAACAGATGGCGGGCTTCGCTTACGCCGACGTGCCCGACCGTGCCGTCGTAACGGCCGACACGCTGCGGCTGGGAGGAAAGACGATCGTGATCGCCCATACCTGGCGGGGGGCAGCCCACACGGCGGGAGACCTGATCGTGTGGCTGCCCGCCGTGCGGGTGCTGTTTGCGGGCGATTTGCTGATCGAGGACGGGGTGACCATG
>QHUD01000023.1 GCA_003221085.1 Gemmatimonadota bacterium | reverse complement strand
GTCGGTCGAAAACACATAGCCCGTACGAGCGCCTGACCGAGATGAGGCCTCCAAGACGGTGACGCTTAGATAGACGTATGGGTTGATGTGGGGGTCGGCACGATCCTCGTCGTGACTTAGGACCCGGAGGCCTGCAGTGCGCAGGCGCAGTTCGAGAATCGTGCGGAGCCTGTCTTCGGTAAGGTCGAATGGACGCGCCTTGCCTTCAGGAAGCGCTACTGCCACCAGCGTCGTGACCTTGGTAATTCCCCGGAGCGGGGGAGGCTCGGCTTGGCCGGGCGGGGCCTGGCCAACGGAGGCGTGGGACGACGACGCGATAATGACGACCGGAATGAACACGGCGCCGACCGTCTGCAACCACACCCGCCACTCGTGTCTGCTCATGGGTTCTCGCGCCCAAGATGCTGCACGTGGGGGCAGGTGACCAGGCCCCTTTTTTTCGGCACCGAGGGGCGGGAATGCGGCAGGGCGCGCGCCCGCCAGCTGCAAGCGCTAGTTAGGTGGCAACACGCTAGCGATCCTTTACGCGTGGATACTGCACAATGCGCTCCGCGAGGTTTGCGTCCCAGTCTAGAATGGCGGCCCGCAGGGCTCTCTCGACATCCTGCGACCAGACTATGCGATCCGCTTCCGCACCCCACCGCAACACCAGCGCCTCTGTCGCAACTGACACATGAAAGCTGGCGTTTCGAAAGCCACGCAAATCCTCAAGGAACGGAGCCTTTAGGAGCTCGTCGACACGCGCGTCAGTGAAATGCCACTTGCCCCAAGCCTCAATGACTGCATACAAGAGCCCGAGGTGCACCACCATCAGATTGCCCGCTGGCAAAAGGGTGTTCTGCTGCAATGCTCGTACATCCGCTGGAAGTGTCTCGAAAAACCTTTCTTGCCCATGCGGATCTGCGGGAAGCACTTCAGCAAAAGACCGTCCAGCGTCGCGAACGGTTTCGGTCCTTAGGAGGGCAGAGCCCAGCGCATAGAGTCGATCGAGAACTCGTTGAAGCGCGGCGCGTTCGGCCTGCTCCCTTTGGCGCTCCTTGTGCTCAGAAATGTGTTGCCCCCAACGGTGAATTGGACCGACCTGTTCATTCTAACAAGCGGTGATTCATCATCGCCACATTGCCGATCGTGGTACGCATGACACGAACGTTGCTGCTGGTCTACGGGGGCGCCACGCTGACCCCGCCTGATCTGGTTTCATGGGTCGCGCGCTGTGAGCTTGCTGTTGGCGCCGTTCGCTATGTGATGTCGAAACGGTGCCGTTCAACGCCGTTCTGATCGACGAGTTGGACATCGATGCGAGGGCCGTCGAAGTCGAGCACCGCGAAGCCCAGCAGTACATCATTTGACGGCCCCTGATGGAGCCACTCAAATTTCATCGGTGGTGCTCCTGGCAACTTTGCCTTCAGTCGTTCTGGGAACCCGCCATGGCCGAGCAGGACAGGGTATTGGATATTCTTGTGAGGCTCAAAGACTGCGCAAAGGTGCTCGTGACCCCAAAACCACGAGTTGATCTGATGCGCGTCAAGGACCGGAAGCAGCCGGCGACTGAGGTGTTCAGCGATGACGCTGTAAGCACAGAACGGTTGATGATGGGTAAGCACGAGGCACTTCCTAGCTCCTCCCGAGTCGCGCTTTTGCGCGACCCAGGCTGCCTGTTCTCCGTATAGTTCGCCGATGTTGCCCTTGTAGTCGCGCGGATCGAACGACGAGTCTAGGCCAAACACCTGCCAATGATCATTTTGGAGCAAGAAGTAGCTCGATTCATGCTGCGCAGAAAAGCGTGGATCCTTCAACAGTGCAAAGAATCCGTAGCCGCCGGAGTACATATCGTGGTTGCCAGCCAGAGTCCAAGAGCCCACTTGGTATTGACAGCCGGGAGGCACAGGCCACTGCGGAAGGAAACGATGCTTGTAGTCGGTGGGCATCCCCGCGTAGTACGCGTCGCCAAGATGAATGACATGTAGTTCTCGTCTACCGAGCTCGGGCTGAAGGTGGCGATTCCAGATGGTCTTCGCGACCGTTACCGCATCCGGCATTCCACTCGCCCAATCACCGACGAGGACGATTCGCGCCTTTGAATCGAACCCCGTGGTGTGGGCTGAGTTGTTCGGGAACGGCGGAGGTGGCTACGGACAAGACCAAACAACTTCTTCAAAGCTGGAACACGAAATTCCCTGAGTACGTGTTCCGGTGTAAGTGTGTCTTCGCGAAGGTTCTCACCAAAGCGTCTATCGTTCGATGTCACTGCATCGTTAACTCGATAGTAGGTGTCGAGGTTGGCTTGGAGCAGCGCGGCATACGCATTGTGAGGCATCCAGTACTCGCCGTCGCGATACAAAGCTTCATCGTATCTGAGGGTCTCGAGGCTGCCCACTAGTTCCGCCACATCTGACTCGTCCAGTCGAACGGTTGGTTCATCCGAGAACTGCAGATTGCCGAAGTCTGCGATGCCAGATCCCATGTCGCGGGCGTACCCGTGCAGGAGGTCGATCTTGCCCTTCATGAATGCGGGATTTTGAAGCTCAGCGATCACGTGTCCCTCCAGCGAACTTGGCTAACAACAAGAGGTGGTACAACATCGTGAACAGAGGAAGCGGCGCAAGTCTTCTCAAGCTCGACCGAAAGATGGTCGACAGGAGTGCGGCCATCTAGTCTGCGACACTTCACCTCACATGAAGTGTTCGAGAACGGCGCTGACATCCGGAGAAGTAAGGGCACCTGAGGGTGGACGTCTGGTCGTGCGCTTCATGATCGCCTGCGAAGCGGAGGGCATCGAGCTGCTGCATTGTGGGCCGTACATCCAGGGTGTGGATGAACAGGGAGCGGCGTTGAGCGGAGGGAGGGGCGGCTACCGCAAGAACAGGGACCGTGCCCGTTCAGCGGTCGCGCACTGTGAGTTTCGCTGTGAGTTTCTCACGACACTCGGTTGATCTTCGGGTCCGCTGTTACGACACCGACGCCCAGGACCTCGCGTGATTGCTACTCGGTGTCGTAACTCGGTTCCCTAACGAGTCGCATGGGGTTCAGGGGGTCGTTCCCACGGAGTCCGGTGATGCCGGCGGCGCAGGAGAAGACAAACGCCGCCGGACGCGTCGGCGCAGCGTCCAGGCGGTTTTCGCGACCGCGCTCAGCGTCCGGAAGACGGACGTGAGGCGCCGCTACTGCTGCTGCGCCAGCACCACCTGCGGCAGGGGGCTACCGTCGGCCTGCTTGGTGAGCGTGTCGTCGGTGTAGATGATCCCGGCGCGTCGGCTCACGGGATCGATGGCCACCTCGAACAGGTCGAGCAGGTTGCGCGTCCCCCGCGCGCAGCCGGTCCCGTTGGTGCAGATCACGCCCACGTGGTTGGGATGCCTGGTGACTTGGGCCTGCTGGAAGCTTGCGCCACCGTTGGTGCTCTGCGCGAGATAGACGTTCCAGACGGCGCTCGGGTCGTCTTTGCTCGAGGCGTTGGTTCCGTAAAAGACGACATCCACGGTCCCGTTCAGCGCCGCGACCCAGGGGAAGACGGCGGTGGCCGCCGGCGCCCGACTGACCACCAGCGCCGGTGACCAGGTAGTGCCCTGGTCGCTCGAGCGCGAGAGCGAGACGGTGTGAGCATCGGACCAGACGGCGTAGAGCGTGCCGTCGGCCGGGTCGGCGGCCAGCGAGGGAAAGACGTTGTTCAGGGCGGTAAAGAGTGGTGCCGAGAACACCTGGTTCGCCGTCCAGCTCTGGCCAAAGTCGGTGCTGCGCGACACGAAGATGTTGTTGAAGGTCGCCGTGGTCCCCTTCTGGATGCCTGGCTCACCCGCCGCGTACACATCGTAGACGTTGTGTGTGACCGGGTCCGCCACGATCGGTCCCTGATCGTTGTTGAACGTAGCGTCGGCCGTCGCTCCGTCCTGCCCCACCACCGGATCGCCCACACGCTTGAACGTGAAGCCATCGTCGTCGGAGCGCTGCACGTGGATGAGCGAGCTGCTGCCCGCGTCGTGGTACGAGATGTAGACGCGCGCCCCGTCCGAGGTCACCCATTGCCGGTCGGACTGCGTCTGGTCGAGGATCTGGGCCTTGCAGCTCGCGAAGTCGTTCGACGTGTTCGCATTCGGACAGGTGATCGCCGAGACGCCGAGCTGCACCGCGTTGAAGGTCGGATTGAAGAAGAAGACCAGCGTGGTCGCGTGTAGGGCCCCGGTCGAGCCCAGGTCGATGTCCGCGTCGCCGCCGCCGATGCTCTTGCCGATGTGCGCGTCGATCTGCCCTTGAAAGGCCGGCGTCGAGCCGAACGGACCCTTCCACACGTTGGTGAAGAACTGGGTCCAGCTCAGGCCGCTGAGCCCCATCGTGCCGTCGAGACCGATGGAAATGGCCGGCTCGCTCGACCCGTCGGGCCGCAGGAGCGGCGTGTTGCTGAAGGAGAGGGTGGTACCGCGCCCGGCGACACGGTCCATGGAGACCGGACCTGACCCGCTTTCGTCCGAGCAGCTCAGCCCCCCGGCGGCGAGCGATGCGACCAGAGCGATCCTCATCCAACGGTGCGTGGCCATGGCGTCCCCCTTTGGGCGCCCTCAGCGCAGCGCCCCGCAATGTGGAAACTCAGAGAAGCAATCCGCCCGCGGGCGGGGTGTCAAGCCGGGCCTGCGTCCGGCGGGCTGACCGCTAGGGCCCCTACTTCAGCTATGCTGCGAGGCGCCAACCATCTCAACCGCACGAGTCCGCGCGGCGAGTCGCGCCATCGCGCGGTACACCGCATCGCGCAGCGCCTTCTCGCGCGGATCGTTCTCGAGGTAGAAGACCAGTTTGTTCATCACGTAGGCGTAGCCCACGTGCGCGTCGGGATCGGCGAAGGCAAACGAGCCGCCCGCCCCAGGCGCACCGAACGCGCGCTGGCTCGCGACCTCTTGGTCGTCGGCTCGCATGGGAAAGGCTGGGCGGAGCGGGCGCTGGTTGGCAGCGTGACGGAGCAACTGCTCAACCATCTGCCGTTATCGCTGGTAGTCGTGCCCGTGGGCACCGCCGCCGTGGTTGAGGAAGATCACGCGCACGAGGCCGAGTCCCCGCAGCACGCAGCAGCCATCCCGTAAGGGCGATCTCAGGCCACCCCCCTAGCTCCTTCGGGAGCTGGGCGCGAGGCCGCGCCGAGAGGCCGGCCTCTGCTTTTACCGTCTTGGGCAAGGCGTCAAGCCGGCACCTTGCGCTTCCCGCGACGCTGGCGGGCGACTTGGTCCGCGAGAAAGACCTTCATCAACGATTGATACGGCACGTCGCGTTCGTTGGCCAGGGCCTTGAGCTCCTCGAGCAGCGGGACCGGCAGACGAATGGAGATGGCCGCCGTGGAGGGGCGGAGGTCTGGTAGGGCGGGTCGGACCGCCCTGCTCCAGTCGAAGTAGTCAGCGGTGTCGTGCTTCGCCCAGAAGCGGCGCTCCTGGTCCTCGTTCGCGAAGCGTGGCAGCGGCTTCCTAGCCGCTCGCTTAGCCTTGCTCATAGATCCTCCGTTCCCGTCGGCTCACGTCTCGGGCCGAGATGACTCGGATCAGAGTCCCCCGGATTGTGAAAACGACTGCTAGCTGGCGCGCGGCGTTGGTTTGTCCCAACGCGGCGTAACGCGGCTCGCGCTGCGAGTGTTCGATGTCTGGCGCCACGAGGAGTGGGCGGTTGAAGAATACCTGCTCGCGCTCTCCCTGGGAGACCTGGTGCAGGTCCCAATTCTTGTCCGCGTTGCCGACGTCCCACTGAAAACCGGAGCACTGAACCAGGTCATCGGGAAAGCCGGCCACGTGTGATGTATATGCTGAATATATACGCCTGTCAAGCGCCGGTGGCGTTGGGACCAGCTACGTTTCCGCTACGTTGAAGCCGGGAGCGCGCGTCCCACCGGCGGGGCGGGGTTGTTGGGCCAAGCCCTGGGAATCGAAGGAAGCTTTCATGGCAACACGATGCTCCTGAGTTTGCGTCCGCCCGCCAACTTCAACGTTTGTTAGGCAGCCGCGGACGGAGTCTCCGGGGAAATGGGTGAGAAGAGTGAGGGCCAGGTGTACAGCGGCAAGGACGTAACCAAGGGTAGCGGCGAAGCCCGCCAGGCCCAGCACTGAAGGGGCGACCGCGAAGCCTGCGACCGTCACGAAGTCGAGTACCCGATGTAGGCCGGCTGTGATCACGCGCATGCACTCTCCTCATGTTGTGATGGCTGAACATCTCGAGAATCGGTGGCTGCCTGACGGACCGCGCTAAGCTGCGGACGCAGTGGCCGCCAGCGCAAGGGAACCTATGGCAATCCCACGAGGGTGCGCGCACCGCACGACGCCATCCTGTTACGTCACTGACGCTGTGAGAGGAGTATGAGAAGCCTCTCATAACGCGCCGCGGCGCATCCGCGGTGCCGGACAGCAGCGTTACTTCCCGAGAACGAGGCACTGTCATCTACAACTCTCGGGAGGTTTCGCTTCATGACGAAGCACTTCGCTTTCCTCGCGCTTGCTGCAGCGGCGGTCGCCGCATGCGAGCAGAACCGCAGTATCACCAATCCGGCGGCGCCGATCGCTTCGTCGCTGCAAGCCCAGCCCAATAGCGACGGCTCAGGCGGCAACGATGGTCCGGGTGCGGTGTACACGCTCACCAATCAGGTCGCGGGCAACGCGGTGGCCGTCTTCACGCGCGGCGCCGATGGTGGGCTCACGGCCGCCGGCGCGGTTGCGACGGGCGGTGCCGGCACGGGCGCGAGTCTCGGCTCGCAAAGCGCCGTCTCGTTGAGCAATGACGGCCGCCGCTTGTTCGCCGTCAACCCCGGGTCCAACGATGTTTCGGTGTTCGCCGTGAGCCAGGCGGGCCTGGCGCTCGCGAGCCGCACCGCGTCGGGCGGCACCTTGCCGATCAGCTTGACCGTGCACGGCAACGTGCTTTACGTGCTGAACGCGGGCGGCAACGGCAACATCTCGGGCTTCACGCTTGGTACCAACGGCGACCTCACATCGATCGCGGGCGCCACCCTGCCCCTCTCGGGCTCCACCGTCGGCCCGGCCGAGGTGCAATTCAGCCCCGACGGCAGCCACCTTCTGGTCACCGAGAAGAACACCAATCTCCTCGACGTGTACGCCGTAGACGCAAACGGCGTAGCCTCGGGCCCCACGACGACGGCCTCCGCCGGTGGCACACCGTTCGGGTTCGCCTTCGGCCTGCGTAACGATCTGTTCGTGTCGGAAGCGGCGGGCTCGGCGTCGTCCTACGTGCTGGACGCGAGCGGCACGCCCGCGCTCGTGAGCGGCGCCGTCTCCACGCACCAGGGCGCGCCGTGCTGGGCCGTGGTGACCGCGGACGGCCGCTTTGGCTTCACCGGCAACGGGGCTGGATCGGTGTCGGCCTTTGCCATCGCGCCGGACGGCGCGATCAGTCTGGTGGATGCCAACGGCGGGACCGCCTTGATCGGCTCGGGCATCAACGACATCGCGCTGAGCCACAATAGCCGCTACCTGTACGTGCTGCAGACCGGCGGCGCCCAGGCGATCCACGCATTCCGCGTCGCGGCGGACGGGCACCTCACGGCGCTCGGCCCGGTCGGGGGCCTTCCGGCTGGCACGAGAGGACTCGCGGCTTTCTAAAATCACTGACAACCGTAGGGGCGTGGTGCGCCACGCCTCTACTCTGACACTCACTGAGGAAGGAAAAGAAGAATGACTACCCGCAAATCCATACTCGTCGCCACGGCCGTCGTGGCAGCGGCCGCGCTGTGGTACCTATTCCGGCCCGATGCGCTGGTCATCAGTAAGACCGTCAACGAGCCATTGCCCGCTGCGGAGCACTCCATGTCGGCCAGGCCCGAGTCACCGGGCATGACCAAGTCGGAATCAGCGATGGCTGAAGCTCCAGCGATGGCGCCGTCGGCCATGGCCGCTGAAGAACCCGTGAAGCTCGCCGGTGGCCGGTTCCACACCAACGCCCACAAGACGCACGGGCTGGCGACGATCTATCGCCTTTCTGACGGTCGTCGTGTGCTGCAGCTTACCGAGTTCGCGACCTCCAACGGGCCCGACGTCCGCGTGTACCTCGTGGCTGCGGGCGATGTGCAGAGCGAGGATGCGGCCAAGCAGGCCGGGTTCGTC
>QHUD01000022.1 GCA_003221085.1 Gemmatimonadota bacterium | reverse complement strand
CGCGTCCACCAGCACGAGATCTTCGAGCGCCGGATGCAGCGCGCGCAGGTTCACGAGCAGCTTGTGATACGCCCGCCCGTATACCTCGCGGCACACCGCCGCCCCACGCGCCGCCCACGCCTCCCAGTCGGCGTGCGCCAGATCTTCCGCCCCGTCGCCCTCGACCGCCACCCCCAGCCCACGCCATGTCGCGAAGGCCACCAAGGCCAGCGGGTAACCCACCACGAGCATGCTCTGCAACAGGAGCTCTTCGATCCACAGGCCCGGGACTCCCGCGTCTCGGGCGGCCGCAAAGCGGACCTCGAGCTCGGGCGCCTTGCCTCGGGCCAGGACCGCCGCCACTCGTACCAGCGCCGCGGTCCGGGCATCGAGCACCGGAGCGCCCGCTTCGCTCATACTACTCCTCCCTCGTGCGTCGTCCCCCATCCTTTCATTGCTCCAATCCTCCATTTACACGCAACTCGCCTACCGTCTCGCCGCGCGTATTCACGGTAGGTCGCACCTGGAGCGTCGCCGGTTGAGGACGAAGGCCCAGCTGCTCGAGCACGGCCGCTATCGCGAGGGCCGAAGCGATTGCGTGTCCGTCGGTCACCTTGAGCGCGACGCCGAGCCGTTGCTGAGTGAGCAGGGCACAATACACCCCCTCGGCGCCGACCTTGACGATCACACGGGCGGGGTGCGCCCGCATCATCTCCGTGCAGGGACGACCTTCGCCGGCGATGAGATCGGGGTGGCGGAGCATCGCTTCCACAATGCGGAGTGCGGAATGCGGAGTGCGGAGTTGCCGTGAAGGGTCGTTCGCGGCACTACGGTCGCCCCAGAACTCCGCACTCCGCACTCCGAATTCCGCACTGGTCAGCCTCGCGTACGCCCACGCCATGTTCCTCAGCGGCAGCCCATAGCACACCACGCCACAGCCATCCACCGCGGTTCGGATGTCGGCGGCCGGGACTTCCGTCCAGCGGCTGACCTCGGCCAGGCAGCGTTGCTGCACGGGATGCTCGAGGCGCGTGTAGAGCTCGGTCGGCCATCCGTGGTGGCGCGCCAGCGCAAGCATACCGGCATGTTTCCCTGAGCAGTTCGAATACACCGCCGTGAGCCGCACGCCACGGGTCTGGTAGTCATGCGCCACCCGATCGGACAGCGGGGGGTGCGGGCCGCACAGCAGGTCGCGCTCGGAGCACCCGATCTTCCCGAGCAGCTCGCGCACGCGAGTCACCTGCCCCGACTCGCTCGAGTGAGACGCACAGGCGAGCGCGAGGTCTTCGCTCTGGAGGCCGAACCGCTCCGCCGCCCCGTCCTCGATCAGCGGCAGCGCTTGAAACGGCTTCGCCGCCGAGCGCCAAAACGTCACGAGCTCGGGGTCGCCCGCTCGCGCAACCAGAGTGCCCGCCGAATCCACGACGGCGACATGGACGTCGTGCCAGGCCTCCACGCTACCACCTCGGAGGTGCTCGACTCTCATCGCCCGCTCCCTGCTCCCAGCGATACGCCGATGCCGATGAGCACGAGAACTCCACCTAGCAGCGCCGTCGGCGGAGGCACTTCATGGATGGCGGGCAGCAGCCAGGCAATGACGCTCGCCCCTACCGGCTCCCCCAGCGCCGCGACGTTCACCGTCGTCGCGCGGAAATGGCGCAGCGCGTAGTTCATCCCGGTGTGTCCGACCAGCATCGGTCCTGCCGCCATCGCTCCGAACACCGCCCAGTCGCGTCCCGCGAATCCGCTGAGCGGCACGTGGCGCGCGAGCGCGAGCAGCGCCAGCGCCGCGGTGGCCATCGCGTACACCACGGTCGCGTAGCGCCAGATCCCCACCGTTTGCCGTACGCGACGCCCGATCACGTAATAGCCGGCGCCCGCCACCGCGCCGAGCAGGGCGAGGCCGTCACCGCCCAGCGCACCGACCGAGAGCCGCGCATCCGCCAGACCGATGAGGATCGCCCCACTGACGGCGAGCGCAATGCCCCAGGCTTCCGTGCGCGTGGGGTGCTCTCGCAGCCACGCGGCCGCGAGCCCCCAGGCGAAGACGGGCTTGAGCGACACGAGGACGACCGAACTGGCCACGGTGGTGAACCGGAGCGAGGCGATCCAGGACCAGAAGTGGAGGGCGAGCAGGAGACCCGATAGCGCGATCAACGGGAGCAGGGCGCGGGGAGCAGTACCTAGCGGTGCACCGGAGGGTACCGCTCCCCGCTCCCCGCTCCTCTCGAACACCGCCAATCCGCCGGTCACCGGCAGCACCAGCGCGAGCCTCCAGAACGCGATCGCCAGCGCCGGTGCTGCGGCGAATCGCACGATGGGTCCAGCGTACGTGGTGGCAAGCACTGCCACGACGAGTACGAGGAGGGGAGACATGGGCGGGTCAAGATAACGGAAACCGAGGCCTGGGGCTCCGGTTGCCCTCCCCTGTTGCCGCCCCCAAATTGCGCGCTCCATGCGCCTCCGGCTCGCGTTGCTCGTCGCGACATTGCTGCTCGTGAGACCCGCCCTTACGGGCGGGGCGAGGCTCGCCGCTCAACAAGCCTCTCCGTACGTGCCGCTCGAGCATTGGATCATGCCCTACGTGGAGCACCTCATCACCGCGGGCGTGATCGACGACCCGTCGCCGCTCACGCGACCGCTGCGCCGGGCCGACGTGCTGCGCGCCCTCGAGGCCGCGGATACCCTGCGGTTGAGCGTCGCCACCACGGCCACCCTGCATCGGCTCGAGGCGGCGCTCGCGACCGGGCAGCGCGGGCCGCACGTTCGCATCGAGGGCGGCGTGGGAGCGGCGGCAGCCAACTACGCGCGTCGCGAGCCGCTCGCGGCGATCGACTCGACCGGCCCGCGTCGGTCCGGCCCCGGGCATGGCACGGCCAACGCGGACCTGGATCTCGCACTGGTCACGAGCCACGTAGTCGCGGTGACGCATCTGCAGGTCGACACCCGCCTCAAGTACGACGCCGACTGGTTTGGGAAAAAGGACCGGGTCATCGCCGGCCGGACGGCCGAGGCATACGTCGACGCGCGGTGGAGATTCGGTGACGTGTTCTTCGGCCGACTGGACCGCAACTGGGGGCCGCCCGGCATCCAGGGCTTGCTGCTCTCCGCCAACCCCTATGGCCTCGACCACCTGGCGTTGGCGGTCGGGACTCCCAAGGTGCAGCTCCAGGCGATCGCCACCCAGCTCGACGACCGCGATTCGAGCGGCACCGTGGTCCACCGCTACATGATGCAGCATCGCTTGCTCTTCACACCCGGCGGCTGGGGCCTGGCGCTGTGGGAGGGATCCGTGCTCTCCGGGACGGCCCGATCGTTTGATTTGTGGTATCTGAACCCGCTCAACGCTGGCATTGTGGAGCAATGGAACAACGGCGGCAACGTAAATTCGTTCGTGGGGCTCGACTTCCAGCGACGCGGCGCCGTGACGCTCTTCGGCCAGCTCATGCTCGACGACATTCAGGTGGACCGCGCCGTCGCGGCGGATAAGAAGCCGACGAGCTATGCGCTCACCGTCGGGCTGGAGGGCGGCGTCGGCGGGGGGCCCACCGCCTGGCGCGCCTGGTACACCCGGGTCACGAACCTCACCTACCGGAACGAAGACGATCTGCAGGTGCCGCTGTACCACTTGCTCGGTACCGGACGGAACTTCGACGACTACGATCAGGTGACGGTGACGCTCGGGGTGCTGCCGCGCGCGGGGCTCTTGCTCACACCGGAGCTCACCGTGTTACGGCAAGGCGAGGGCGACCCGCGCCAGCCGCATCCAACCGTGGCCGAATACCCCACGACCGCGACGATCTTTCAGGGTGTCGTGGAGCGGACGCTGCGCGGAGCGCTGTCGGGCACGTTCGCGGCGAGCGGGCGCCTGAGCTTCGGCTTCGACGCCGGCGTGCATCGCATCACGAATTTTCAGCACGCCCGTGGCGACACGCGGACCCGGTTCCTCGGCAGCGTGAGCCTGAGCTACCGATTCCGCCACGAGGGCGCGCTGCCGTGAGCCGACGCCGTTGACGATCCCGACCCCCGAGCCCCGCCTCACCCGCGACCATCTCGAGCAGCTGTTCACCAAGATGGCGGCGCGGCGCGTCGTCGTGGTGGGGGACGCGATGCTCGACATCTATCTCGCGGGCGATGCCGAGCGCATCTCGCCCGAAGCCCCCGTGCCCGTGGTCACGGTGCACACGCGGCGCGCCGCGCTGGGGGGCGCGGCCAACGTGGCGGCGAACGTGTCGGCGATCGGGGCGGAATGCCGGCTCGTCGCGGTGATCGGCGACGACGCGCGGGGCGATTCGCTGCGCGCCGAGCTGGCGCAGAACCGCCTTGCCGACCGCCACATCGTCGTTGCCGCCGCCCGGCCCACCACGTCAAAAACGCGCGTCACCGCGCGCGGCCAGCAGGTCGTGCGCATCGACGAGGAAGTCGAGGACCCGATCGCGCCGCGCACCGAGAACCAGCTGCTCGGCCAGCTCGACGCGGCCATGGCGGACGCCGATGCCGTGCTCATCGAGGACTACAACAAAGGCACCCTGACGCCGAGCGTGATCGAGCGGGCGATGGCCCTGGCCAAGAAACGCGGGATCCCCGTGGTCGTGGACCCCAAGTTCAAGCATTTCTTCGCCTACCGCGGTGCCACGCTCTTCAAGCCGAACCGCCGGGAGCTCGAGCAGGCGATGGGCGCGACGCTCGACCTCGCGCACCCCGACGCCCTGCCCACATCGCTCGACAAGCTCGACGTCGACAATCTCCTGCTCACGCTCGGCGCCGAGGGCATGGTGCTCGTCACCAAGGACCGACAGTTCACGCGCATCCCCACGATGGCGCGCGAGGTGTTCGATGTCTCGGGCGCGGGCGATACGGTGACCGCCTGGGTCGGGACGGCCTTGGCCGCGGGCGCCTCGGTGCGGGAGGCGGCGCAGCTCGCGAATTACGCGGCCGGCGTCGAAGTGGGAAAGTCCGGCGTTGCCACCGTGTCCCCGCGCGAAGTGCTGGGGATGCATGAGGCCCACTACGACCAGCTGGGGAAGCTGCGGCGGGGAGGCCTGCTCTAACGGAGCCCGCTCAGTCCAACTCCGATCACGACACCGTCCACGGTCTCCAGTCTCGTTCCGCCTCCCAACACCGCATGGTCGATCCGGTACCCCACCCGAGCCGCGAGCGGGGCGCGGGCCAGTCGAACAATCATTCCGACCTCGCCGCCCTGCGCATGATCGAACGGCTCCGGCACATTCGCGTCCGCCGCGACCGCGCGCCACAGCTCCGCGTAGCCCTGGGCCGCCGATCCGACGAACGCCGTCGCGGCGCGCGCCCGTAGCTCCCAGAAGAGCCAGCGTTGCGTGCTGCCCACCAGAGAATACGCGCGGGCGTGCGGCCCGCTCTCGATCGTCAGCCAGTCGAGTGCCCGGACGCCGACCAAGACTGTTCCTTCCACCAAATCGCGCGCCGTGGCAGTGCCGCCATCGGGATTGATGGTGCCTTGCAGATAGCTCGCGCTCAGCCGGAGCCGCCCCAGCGCGAGGCCCCCCTCTCCCAGGAACGCGGAGCCGGTAAACTGGTCGATCCCCGCGGGCACCTGGCTCCGCACGCGGGCGCTGACGAGCGACGCGCTCCCGACCGCCCGGAGTCCCTGCCCGGCGAGCTCCCCGGCCGTGAGCGCGGCGACCAGGACGACGAGCGGGATCTTCATGGTCCGCGAGGCTGAATCGCGGTCGGCTCACCGGCCCGGATCGCCAGGCGGATGTCCCGGCGGCGCCGGGCGTTCTCCGCCGTCGTGGCCGCGACTCGCCGCTGCCACGTATCCCGCAGCGTCTGGTTGGCGCGCATGTTCGCCGCGAGCGGCCGGCCGGGCCGATGCAGCATGTAGCCGAGCAGGCCGGCGAGACCGATCGTGCCCGCCACCGCCATGCGCGGGCCGCTCGGCGTGTCCGTGCCACCCACGACCGCGGGGAGCACCGCCACCGCGCCCGACAGGAACAGGCCACCCAGGAGCGACCGCGTGGCGGCGCCGCTCTTCGCTCGCTCGGGCAGGAGCTGGGCAGCCGTAAGCGGGGGCGGCCACGGCAGCGTGTCAGGCCGGACCAACCGCAGGTCGAGTGGGACTTGGACGATGCCCCCCAGCTCGCCCGTCGGCGCGCGCGAGGCGACACGCAGCACCACGCGGTTGACCGGCGGTGGGACCCCTGACGCATCGAGGCCGTCCCACTGGACCTTGAGGCTGTCTCCGATCGGGCCGGTATACAGGGCGCGGAAGGGCGCGCCGTCCGTGTACCGCAGCGTCACCTCTGCCGTCTGGAACGAGCT
>QHUD01000021.1 GCA_003221085.1 Gemmatimonadota bacterium | reverse complement strand
CCAGGTCCTCCATGAAGCTCGCATCGGACGTGAGCTTGTCGCGCTCCACGCCCAGCTCCTCGACAATGATGTCCTTGACCTTCTCCTCGAGCTGCTTCATGTCCATTGCCATGGGTACCCTCAATGGAGGTATGGGGAAACGATCACAGCACCATCCCGCCGTCGACGACCAGCACCTGACCCGTAATGTAGCTCGCGAAGTCGGACACGAGAAAGAGCACTGCCGCGGCCACATCCGACCCCTGTCCCAGTCGGCCCAGCGGAATCGCCGCGAGCAGGGCTTCCCGCGCGTCGCCCGTGATGGCGCGCGTCAGCTCCGTATCGATGAACCCGGGGGCCACCGCGTTCACCAGGACGTTGCGGGAGGCCAGCTCCTTGGAGATGGATTTGGTGAAACCGATCAGACCGGCCTTGGACGCGGTGTAGTTAGACTGCCCCTTATTGCCGTAGATGCCCACGACACTCGTGATATTGACGATCCGCCCCCAACGCCGCTTGATCATCCCCCGAGCCGCGTGCTTGGTCACGAGGAAGGCGCCCTTCAGATTCGTGTCGATGACCGTGTCCCAGTCATCCTCGCCGATCCGGAACAGCAGGTTGTCACGCGTGGTCCCGGCGTTGTTCACGACCACGTCGATCCGCCCGAAGTCCCCCTCGACCGCGGCGATCGTGGTCTCCACCTGAGCCGCGTCGGCCACGTCGCAGGCATAACCCCGTGCCGCGCCGTTGCTCAGGGCATGCGCGGCCGCCTGCGCCTTGGCGCCGTCGCGCCCCAGGATCGCCACCTTGGCGCCCGCCACTGCAAGCGTCTGCGCGATGGCCTGCCCGATGCCGCGGCTCCCGCCCGTCACCACCGCGACTTTCCCGGCGAGGTCGATCTTCATGCCGCCTCAAGGAACGTCGCCACGTCGTCCGCGGTGCCCAAACTGACCACGCTCGCCTGGGGCACGATGCGCCGCAACAGCCCGGCGAGCACGTTCCCCGGCCCGACTTCGATGAAGCGGGCGCCCGCTCCGGCGAGCTCGGCGGCGCGCTCCATGCAGGCGACCCAACGAACGGGGGCGGTGAGCTGGTCGGCGAGCAGCCGGCGGGCCCGCGTCGCGTCGCGCACCGGCTCGGCCGTCGCGTTGGCGATCACCGGGAAGGCCGGATCCCGGAACGGCGCCCGCTCGAGCGTCAGACGCAGGTGGTTCGCCGCCGGCGCCATGAGCGACGAGTGAAACGCGCCGCTCACCTTGAGCGGCACCACACGCTTGGCGCCCCGCTCCTTGCACGCCGCCCCCGCCTTCGCCACGGCCTCCGGATCGCCCGAGATGACCGTCTGGTCGGGCGCGTTGAGGTTCGCGGCCACGACCACCGCGCCTCCGCTCGAGGCGGCGCGGCACGCCGCCTCCACCTCGGCCGTCGCGAGGCCGAGTACCGCCGCCATGGTCCCCGGGCGCTCCGTGCCGGCCTGCTGCATCAATTCGCCGCGCCGCCGGACGAGGGCGGCCGCGGCGGTCGGCGTCAGTGCTCCCGCCGCGATGTAGGCCGAGTATTCTCCGAGGGAATGTCCGGCGGCCGCAACGGCGGCGCCGTCGATCGTCGGTCCGACGACGGCGAACACCGCCGCGCTGTGGGCCAGGATCGCCGGCTGCGCGTTCTCGGTGGCGGTGAGCTGGTCTTCGGGGCCTCCGAACATCAGGCGACTGAGCGGGAAGCCCAGCGTCTCGTCGATCTCCTGGAGCGTCTGCCGCGCCTGCGGGAACCGCTCGGCGAGGTCCTTGGCCATCCCGACTTTTTGAGCGCCCTGTCCCGGGCAGAGCCAAACCGTGGTCTTCGCGGCTACCACTGCACCACCAGGCTCGCCCAGGTGAGTCCCGCGCCGAATGCGCAGAACATCACCTTCATGCCCGGTTTGAGTCGACCACAGCGGACCGCCTCGTCCAGGGCGATCGCGACGGAGGCGGCCGAGGTGTTGCCGTAGCGATCGACGTTCACATACACCTTGTCCATCGGCAGGCCGGCGTGCTTGGCCGTAGCCTCGATGATCCGGATGTTCGCCTGGTGGGGAATCAGCAGGTCGATGTCGGCGGCAGTGAGACGGGCGCGCTCGAGCGCCTTGTCACACGCATCCGCCATGGAGAGGACCGCCGTCTTGAACACCTCGCGCCCCGCCATCTGGATGTAGTAAGAATGGTCGGTGAGCAGCGCGGCGTCGGGCGGGTGCGCGGCGCCGCCTCCCGGCCGGTACAAGAGCTCCGCGAGGGTGCCGTCGGACTTCATGTAGCTCGAGAGGATGCCCCGCCCGTTTGTGCTCTTGCGCACCAGGGTCGCTCCGGCCCCGTCGCCGAACAGGACGGCCGTCGCGCGGTCGCTCCAGTCCATGATCGCGGTGAGCTTCTCGGACGCCACGACGAGCACCTGCTCCGCCTGCTCCGACGCCACGAGCCCTTCGGCGACGTTGAGTGCGTAGAGGAAGCCGGTGCACGCGGCCTGGACGTCGAACGCGACCGCGTGCTTGGCGCCCAGCAGGGCCTGGAGATCACAGGCCTGGGAGGGGAGGAGCCGGTCGGGCGAGCAGGTGGCCACCACCAGGGCGTCGATGTCGAGGGGCGTGAGCCCCGTCTCCTGGAGCACCTGCTCCGCGGCGGCCTTGCCCATGCAGGCGTTGGATTCATCGGGCCCCGCCACGCGCCGCTCGCGGATCCCGGTGCGCTCACGGATCCACTGGTCCGAGGTGTCGAGGATTTTCGAGAACTCGTCATTCGTCATCACGCGCTTGGGCGTGTAGCGACCGGTCCCTCGGAGCTCCGCGATGGGGCGCTTCACCGGGCGGCGCGTCCCTCGGCGAGCTCGGCGCCGATGTCCTGATCGAGATGGCTCTCCACCATGTGCGCCGCGACCCGTACGGCGCTCATGATGGCACGCGCGGGCGAGGCGCCGTGACAAATGATGACCACGCCCTTCACACCCAGGAGCGGTGCGCCGCCGTACTCGGAGGAGTCGAGGAACTTGAAGAGCTGGCGTGCTTCCGGCCGGCCCAGCACGTCTGGGAACGCCTGCTTCATCATGCCCATGAACATGCGGCCCGCGGACTCGTAAAACTTGAGGACGACGTTGCCGACGAAGCCGTCGCACACGACGACGTCGATCCGCCCCTTCTTGCACTGGCCCGCCAGAATGTCGCGGCCTTCGACGTTCCCGACGTACTTGATGCTCGGTGTCTGCAGGAGGAGCTGGTGCGCTTCCTTGACCACGGCGTTGCCCTTTTCGTCCTCTTCGCCGACGTTCAGGAGGCCGACGCCCGGCTGCGGCCGATCCAGCACGTCGCGCACATAGACCGAGCCGAGGTGCGCGAAGCCGACGAGCTCGCGGGCGTCACAGTCCACGTTGGCGCCGCCGTCGATGACCAGGACGGGATGGACCGCCGTCGGGAACAGCGGGCCGACCGCCGCCCGCAGCACACCCTCGTGCAGCCGCAGCAGCAGCGTCGCGGCCGCCATCACCGCGCCGGTGTTACCGGCCGAAATGAAGGCGTCCGATTTCCCCTGCTTCTGCAGTCCGAGCCCGACCGCGATGGAGGACCCCGGCTTCCCCTTGACGGCGGCCAGCGGCTTCTCGCCCATGCCGACGACTTCGGGCGCCTCGGCGATCTCGAGCCGGCCACGATCGACGTCCCCCTGGGCCTTGAGCGCGGCTTCAATGTCGGCGGTCCGGCCGACGAGCTGGATGCGGAAGGTCGCAGGGAGCTCGCGCAGGGCCTGGACCGCCCCCTCCACTTCGACGCGCGGCGCGTTGTCGCCACCCATCGCATCCAGCGCGATGCGAATCACCGTCAGGCGTCCTCGACGGCCACCCGCTGCTCGTCGCGGTAGTAGCCGCAGGTCGGGCAGACCCGGTGCGGGCGCTTCAGGTCGCCGCAGCGCGGACAGGGCTGGAGCGCGATCGGGGCCGCCTTGTAGTGCGTGCGACGCGCGCGCTTCTTCCGCTTGGAAGTCCTTCGTTTCGGTACGGCCATGAGATCATCCTTTTCAGTCGCGGATCTTATCCTTGAGAGCGGCCAGCCCCTGCCAGCGCTGGTCCACGGCCGGCGGGCAGCCACACGGACCCGCGTTCAGGTCTTTCCCGCAGCGCGGGCACAGCCCGCGGCAGTCATCCCGGCAGACCACCCACCGGGGCACGGCGAGCAGCAGCTCCTCCCGCACCGCGGGACGGAGGTCGATCTCGGTCGCATCAGCCGCCAGAGGATACGAACTCGGGTCCTCCAGGGCGTCAGGGTCCCCGGAGAATAGTGCGTCGACGGTCGCCACGACCGGGACGGGTACGGGCGCGAGGCAGCGCCGGCACTGCCCCGCCAGGCGCGTGGTGAGCGAGCCGCGCCAGTAGAATCGTCCCTCGCCGGCAGCCTGCAAGCGGCCTGCCACGCGCACCGGCTCGGCCAGCACGACGTCGAGGCCCTCGAACAGGGGATCACTCCCTGCGAGCTGGCCCTCGGTTTCGACCGGACCACGGGCGAGCTCCCGCAGGTCGACCTGTAACATTGAGCAAACGAAGCTAAACCCTTGTGGGACTTGCGTCAAGCGAACGTCTACCGACTGCCCCAGAGATCCCGTAACTCGCCTTCCGGGAAGAAAAACGCCATTTCGCGGGCGGCGTTTTCGGCAGAGTCCGAGGCGTGGATCGCATTCCGCTCCTTGGACTCAGCGTAGAGCTTCCGCACCGTGCCGGGCTTCGCTTCGGCGGGGTCGGTCGCGCCGATGACCTCTCTCAGGCGCGCGACGGCGTCGTCCCGCTCGAGCGCGAGGGCCAGCCCTGGCCCCGATGTCATGAAGGTCACGAGCGAGCGATAGAAGGGACGCTCCCGATGCACCTCGTAAAAGGCCTCAGCCTGCGCGGTGCTGAGCTTGAGGAGACGGGCGGCGCGGACCACGAACCCGGCGGCCTCGAGGTGCGCCAGGATCTTTCCGGCGAGCCCTCGCTCGACCGCGTCGGGCTTGATGATGGCGAGTGTGCGCATGAAGGCGGGTGTCGGGTGTTAGGCGTCAGGGGGCGATGAGCCGGCGAACCACGTCGGCGCGCGTCAGGAATCCGACCACAACCCCTTCCCGAACAACCGGAAAGCGGTCGACGTCCTTGGAGCTCATCAGATTCGCGACGTCGGCGAGCGTTTGTTCTTCCGCGAGGCAGAGCACCGACCGGGCCATTGCCTCCTTGGCCGGGACGAGCTGCGGATCGGCCGAGCCGCGCTGCAGCTGCGAGCGCGTGGGGGCGTGAAACTCACCGGTCTTGGTGCGCTGCACGAAGTGAGGGATCAGGAACCGCAGCAGCTCGCGGTGGGTGATCATCCCGATCAGCGAGCCGCCGTCGTCCACGACCGGCAGCGCGCGGATGTCGTGCTCTACCATGAGGCGGGCCACGTCGCCCAGCGTGCGCTCCGGGCCGACGGTGATGGCCTGGGCGGTCATGACGTCGCGCACCGTGAGCTGGCTCGGCAACTCCACCGCATCGAGCGCGGCGAGCGCGACGACTTGCTCGGGAGTGCGCGCCGCGAGCAGCCCGAGCACGGTATCGGGATTTGCCAGCGTGCGGGCGAACGCGCCCACGACCTGAAGGTAGAGTGCGGCGTCGCGCATCGGCGCCACGATGAAGATCACCACCCGCGCGGTGCGGTGGGGGTCTTTCTCCCAGCGGATCGGCGTGGCGGAAATGCCGACCGCCGTCACGAGGCCGCGCACCGCCTCGGTGCGGAAGTGCGGTAGAAACGCGTGCTCGCCGACGCTCACCATGTCCTCGGGCCAGGTATGTCGGATCACGGCGTTGAGGCGCTGGGGATCAGCCACCGCGCCCGCTCCAACCAAGCGCTCGGCCAGTCGCTCGGTCGCCTCTTTCACGGTCGTGGCGCGGAGCGGGACGATGATGTGCTCCGCCTTCAGGACGTCGCGCAGCTTCACAGGTGCTCCTGCAGGAGCGGTACGACGTCCGCGGGCCGCTTCATGACGGCGATGCCCGCCCGCGCGAACGCCGCCATTTTCTCGGCGGCGGTGCCACTCGACCCCGAGATGATCGCGCCCGCGTGCCCCATGCGTCTCCCGGGCGGCGCCGTTTGCCCGGCGATGAAACCGATCACCGGTTTCGTCATCGCCTGCTGCACGAAGTCGGCGGCCTGCTGCTCGTCGGTGCCACCGATCTCACCGATCAT
>QHUD01000020.1:8264-20995 GCA_003221085.1 Gemmatimonadota bacterium | reverse complement strand
TGGCGGTGATCTAAACGGGATGCGGGAAGCGAGATGCGGGATGCGTTGAGCTCCGACGCATCCCGCATCCCCCATCCCGCATCACGACATCTCGTCCCACGCCAGCGCGCCCACCTTCTTGCACCGCTCGCAGCTCAGCTCCTTCACGTCCGACTCGAACCCTTGCCGGTGGCGGCACGCGGGGCAGACGGCGTACGTGAGGGGGAACAGCCGTCCCACCCGCTGAATCTCGCGCGCCTCGCATCGCACGACACTCCAGCGCTCGGGGGGATGGTAGCGGATCTCGAGGAAACGGCGATCGACCGGTACGTTGCGCCGGTTCACGTCCAGCACCACGATGTGGCTCGACGAGATGCGGACGACGGGGTACCAGGCGCCGCGGCGCAGCAGGTGCGCGCCCGGCCGGCCGACCCGGGCCCAGCCCTTGGCCTGGAGGCGCGTGGGCGTCATTGGGCGGAACGGAATGCTCACGCATGAAAACTACTCAGGTGGTGCGATGGAAGTCGTGACTGGGGTCACACTTACCGTCAACGGGAAAAATGTGACGCATGACACGCGCGGCTGCCCGGCGACACGGGGCGCCAAGCTGCGGCGTGCTTCCGCTACCTCAGCCGCACTCCGAAAACCCGCACACGTGGCATTTGGCGCAGCCCTCGATGAACGCGAGCTGCGAGCCGCAGTCGGGGCACGCGCCGATGAAGTCTTGCGGGGCGCCGCCGTCCCCCCCCCGCTCGCCGGCCGTCCCTTCCGGTCCAGGGATGCTCACCTGGACGGGCGCCGGCGCCCCGCCCAGGAGATCCTGCTGGATGCCCTGCTTCTCCTGCATCCATTTTTCGATCGCGATGCCGATCGCGTCGGGCACCGAGAGAACCTTGTTCGGACCGAGCCCGACGACCCGATCGGACGAGATGCCCCGCAGCTGGCGGTACACCTCGCGCAGCGGGATGCCCGAGCGCAGCGCCAGTGAAATGAGGCGCCCGATCGCCTCCACGTCGGCCATGAGGGCGCCGCCGGCCTTGCCGAGCGAGATGAAGACTTCGAACGGCTGACCTTTGTCATCCTCGGTGATGTTCACGTACATGGTGCCGAGCGGCGTCTCGACCCGTCGGGTGGCGCCCTTGAGCAGGTCGGGGCGCGAGCGCTTCGCCCGGCGCTGCAGGTTCTCCGCTTCGGCGTCGTGCAACTTGTCGCGGGTGCGGGCGAGCTCGGCCTCGAGCTCCGCGACCCGCCCCAGCGCCTCCGCCAGCGCGTCCTTGCCGGCCCCCCCCGCCCCCCCCGCCCCCCCCGCTCCGCCGGCCTGCTCCTGCACCTTTTTCGCCGTCGAGCCGGTGGAGAGCACCTGCATCTCGCGCGCGCCGTCGCGGTACACGGTCACGCCCTTGCAGCCCAGCTTGTAGGCGTACCGGTAGATCTTCTCCACGTACTCCTCGGTCGCGTCGTTCGAGAAGTTGCAGGTCTTGGAGATCGCCGAGTCGGTGAACTCCTGGAACGCCGCCTGCATCTGGATGTGCCACTCCGGCGTCACGTCGTGCGCGGTGACGAACACCCGCTGCCACGCCGCCGGCACCTGATCGAAGTGGATGTGTCCCGACTCCGCGATCTGCTGCATCACGAGCAGCCGGCGATGATCGAGATGGTGCCGGTGGGGGCGACGGTCGTGAGGTTGCAGTTGCGCAGCCTCCGCATGGGGCGCACGCGCTCACCCTTGGGCCCGCGGGCGCAGGTCGCGTCCGGCCCCCAGATCGACCGCTCCCACTCGGGGAACACACCGCGCTGCTCGGCGAGCCTCCCCGAGGCCGCCTTGGCCTCCTCGTCGACGAATTCCATCATGCGGCGGCCGAGGGCCACCCCCTCGTCCGAGTTGTACGGGAGACCGAGTCGCACCAGCAGGTCCGCCCAGCCCATCACTCCGAGGCCGATGCGGCGGATGCGCTTGGCGAGGTCGTCGATTTCGGTCAGCGGGTACTTGTTCGCGTCGATGACGTTGTCGAGGAAGTGCGTGCACAGGTGCACCGCGGTCCGCAGGCGATCCCAGTCGACGTCGCCGTCCTTCGCGAACAGCCCGAGGTTGATCGAGCCGCGGTTGCAGACGTCGTAGGGGAGCAGCGGCTGCTCACCGCACGGGTTCGTCGCCTCGTAGCTGCCCAGGTGGGGCACCGGGTTGTAATGGTTGGCTCGGTCGATGAAGTACACGCCGGGCTCGCCCGTCTTCCAGGCGCCGTGGACGATCTTGCGGAACACCTCGCGGGCATCGAGCCGGCCCACCGCGGCGCCGCTGCGGGGATGGATCAGCTCGTAGGCCGCACCCTCCTCCAGGGCCCGCATGAAGGCGTCCGTCACCGCCACCGAGATGTTGAAGTTCGTCACCTGGGTCAGGTCGTCCTTGCAGGCGATGAACTCGAGGATGTCGGGATGGTCGACCCGCAGGATGCCCATGTTCGCGCCGCGGCGCGTCCCGCCCTGTTTCACCACGTCGGTCGAGGCATCGTACAGCTTCATGAACGACACAGGGCCCGACGCCACACCCATGGTGGAGCGCACGACATCATTCTTCGGGCGCAGGCGCGAAAAGGAGAACCCGGTGCCGCCGCCCGACTGGTGCACCAGGGCCATGGCCCGCAGCGTGTCGTAGATACCGCTCTGGCCGTTCGAGAGCGCGTCTTCCACCGGGAGCACGAAGCAGGCGGAGAGCTGGCCGAGCGGCCGGCCGGCGTTCATCAGCGTGGGTGAATTGGGCATCCAGACCCGGGTCGCCATCAGCTCGAAGAACGTCTCCGCGAGTCCCTCCACGGCTTTGTCCGAAGCCCCGTAGCGCCGCTCCGGCTCCGCGATCGTCCGCGCAACCCGCCAGAACAAGTCCTCAGGCTGCTCGACGGGCTTGCCGTGGTCGTCCTTGACCAGGTAGCGCCGCTCGAGCACGGTGACGGCGTTGGGGCTCAGATCGAGTGTGCCGGTGCGGCTGGAAGCAGTCATGCGGGCTCGTCCCTCGCGGAGGTGAGCGTGCTCACCGAACATGTGGTATGTGTGAATTTAACTGCGCGCGGATCAAAAAGGCGCGGAGGGGCAAGGTAGACCCCCGGGCACGTCAGAGCAACACCTCGCCAGAGCGGTGGCCCCGCGTGACATCCAACAATTCACATCACAAACTTGTTCGGGCGATCGGGAACGTACCCGCACGGTGCCGCTCTGCCTCGGCCACGTAGTGCTCCCAGGTGTCTCGGATCCGCCCACGCAGGGCGTCGTCGACCGGTCGCGTGACACGCGCCGGCACGCCGACCACGAGGGAGCCTGGAGGCACGCGGGCGCCTTCCGGCACGACCGCACCCGCTGCCACAACACTGCCCGTCCCGATGTGCACGCCGTTCAAGAGCACGCTCCCCATGCCGATCAAGCAGTCGTCCTCGACGGTACATCCGTGCAGAATGGCGCGGTGGCCCACGCCGACCCGCGCGCCGATTCGCGCCGGGAGCCCTTCGTCTACGTGTACGATCGAACCGTCCTGGAGATTGGTGCGCTCGCCCACCACAATCGCGGCCATGTCCCCGCGAAGCACCGCGCCGTACCACACACTGGCGTGGGCGCCGAGCGTCACGTCCCCCAGCACCACCGCGCCGGGAGCGATAAATGCCGTCGGATGGATGTCGATGCTACTGCCTCGCCGGCTGGAATATCCACTGCACCCACGCGTCGACCGGCTCGCCGTTCTTCTGGGCGGGGTTCCAGCGCAGGGTCTTCGCCATGTCCAGCGCCTGGTTGTTGAACGTGTCGAGGTTGGAGGGTCCGAACACACGCGCCTCGAGCGTCGACCCCTCCTTCGAGACATGAATCAGCAGGATGGCCTGGCGCGGGAAAATCGTGGCGTCGGCGGGCACAGGAATGCGCGTCAGCGACAGCGGCAGCGGACGAGTGTCGAAGCAGAGGTTGTCCTGGTTGTAGGCGGGCCCATACTGGTCGCATGGTCCGGCGTTCGACCCTCCTTCCCCCGACCCTGGCTGCAACTCGATCCGTACCGTGGATGGCGTACCCGGAGTGATGACCACCTGGCGGTCGTACGGCTCGAAACCGCTGGCCCGCACGGCGAGGGCGTACGTGCCGGGCGGCACATCTCCCTGCGACCCGCGAAACAGCATCTCGTTGAGGGTGACGCGTGCGCCCACCGGCAGGCCCTGGAGCGTGAGGTGCCCGAGCGTCCCGGGAGGCACCGCGCGCGTCCGCGCGGTGTCGGCGTGAGGGATCGCGGCGGCGGCCTGGGCCGCCGCGTCAGGGGCTGGAGCGACGCCGGTGTCGGACAGGAGGCGTTGGGCGAGCGTGTCGCGGGGGACGCCCGACGCGGAGTCCGCAGCGGCGGCCCGGGCGAAGAACAGCAGGCCCTTCTTGTAGGCGTACAGGCCGGGGGCGCCCAGGCCGATGGCCAGGACGACCACCCAGAGGGCGATGCCCGCGGCGACCGAGCGCTTGTGGTGCTCCTCGGTCCCGGGTCTGTCGGCGAGGCGCGGTAGCGGCGTGGTGGGAGCGGACGCCATCCGGACCCCCGCGAGCGAGGGCATGGCCTTGGTGGCGGCCGTCGCGAGTCCGACCGCAGCGAGGCCGCCGCCCGCCTCGAGCGCCTGGACGAGATCGTCCGCGCTCTGAAACCGCTCGTCGGGGGACTTAGCCATCATCTTCCGGGTGATCTCGAACACCGTGCGCTGATCGTAGGTCTCGAGCGGCGGGGTAGGAATCTCCTCCATAATGTGCTTGTAGCCGATCGAGAACGAGTCCTCGCCGTCGAACGGCACGCGGCCGGTGAGGCTTTGAAATGCGACGACGCCGAGGGAATAGATGTCGGAGCGTCCGTCGAGCGGCTGGGCGCGGGCCTGCTCCGGGCTCATGTAGTGCGGCGTACCGATGGACATCCCGGTGCCCGTGAGCTTGCCGCCCGACGCCGCCTTCGCGATCCCGAAATCGGTCACCACCGCCAGCCCGTGCTCGTCGAACATGATGTTGTCGGGCTTGATGTCGCGGTGCACGATGCCGCTCTTGTGCGCGTAGGCGAGGGCGCGCGCCACCTGGACCAATATCTGGCGGATCTCGGCCGGGGGGAGCGTGCCGCGCGCGGCCAGCACGGACGACAGCGGCTTGCCGCGCAGGAACTTCATCACGAAATAGATCACCCGCCCGGACTTGCCGACGCGATAGATCGGGATGATGCTGGGGTGCTCGAGCTTGGCGGACGTGCGGGCTTCGCGCTGGAACCGCTCGACGAACTCTTTGTCGAACGCGAGCGAGAATGGCAGGACCTTGATCGCGACGTCACGCTCCAGCTGTTTTTCGCGCGCCTTGAAGACGATGGCCATCCCGCCGCGGCCCAGCTCCTCGAGGATCTCGTACTCGTCGTGCAGCTGCTCCCGCACCAGATCCAGCTCCGTCGCATCGACCTGTTGGTCGCGCACGCCGGCGACCGGAGTCGTGTGCGACAGATCTAGTCCGCAGGAGCGGCAGAACTTGCTGGCGTCGTCGTTCTCAGTGCCACAGCGGGAGCAGTACATCAATTCTCCGAAGGGTCGCGGAAACTTAGGGATTGGTCGGATGACGTGTCAACTCGCTTCACTGCCCCGCGTGCTCAGAAGTCGGACGCGAGCGCCGCGTACAGCTGCGGGCGCCGCGCTCCGCCGGACGGCGGAGCAACGAGCGGCTGCGCGATGCCGAGTCGCACCGAGAGGGGAAAGTCGTAGCTCACCGTCATGCGACCCGCGAGCTCCACGCCGGTGGAACGCAGTCGAGTCAGACGCGGAGATGCGCCCGGCCCCCAGGCGTCACCCGCGTCGGCGAACAGGTTGAGCCAGAGCTGGTCGACGCCGAGCGGAAGGTGACCGAGGGCCTGGCCCACCAGCGCGAGCGGGACCCGGTACTCGACGCTGCCCGCGATCGCACGCTGGCCACGCAGTTCGCCCGAGGCGTACCCGCGGAGTGGAAACGCACGGGTTGCGGTCAGCGTTGGCGCGAAGAACAGGTTCACCCCCTGTGGCGCCACGCCACCCACGCGGAACAGCGTGCCGAGTGGACCGTTCGTGCCGCCGGCGAGGACCCTTAGCGCCAGCACATGGTGAGCGAACCCGCCCAGCCCGGGTACGCGGGCGTAAAGCGCCAGCCGGGAGCGCAGCTCATTCGACCAGCGGGCGCTGCCCTGCTCGTCTCGCCGGCGGTAGGTCACGGACCACGTGGCTCCGTTCTCCGGTGAGATCGAGAGCGCGCCGGTCACGAGCCGCGATAGCGTGAGCGTCACCGAACCGCCGACGAGATTCTGCGTGATACACCCCGGGCAGGCGGCGGCGAGGGCGGTGTCCGGGATTGCGGCGTAGCGGAACCGCTCGACCTGTTGCAGGTCCGCCCATGACGCCCAGGCCGAGAGGTCGAGCGTGGGGTTGCCCAGCACCGACGATACCAGCACGACATCGCCCGCGGCGCGAAACGGCTCTGGAGAGACAAACAGATCGGCGGCGTACGAGAAGCGACCCAAGGCATCCATCCCCGCCGTGAGCGCGCCCCCGAACCGTCCGGTCGGTCCCGCGTTGTCGAACACCGGGATCCAGAAGTGCGGGCGCAGCGACGGCCACATGGTGTAGCCGGTCTCGGAGACCGGCACCGCCGGCGCCGCCTCGAACGGCAGCGGCTTGGGGAACGAGACCGGTGCACCTCCCGGGAGCGTCCCCGCGCGCCGCAGCTCCCAGCCACGCGCCGTGAGCGCGGTGTACAGCAGGGCGCCGTCCGGGAGCGGCGCCGGTGCGCGCGCGCCGAGGGGCTCATTGGTGAGGGGCAGCGCGGGCCCTGATTCGCGCCAGCGGTACACCTGCGGGACTCCCGTCGGGTCGGCGACAAACCAGAGCTCCCCGCCGACCGTCCACACCAGGTCCGCGATGCTGCCGCCGGTCTCAACGAGTACCACACCTGCGTCCGGCGAGTCGGCCCCCCAGCGCACCAGCGCTCGGCGGCCCTCGGCGGTCCGGGTCCCAGCCACCCAGCGTCCATCGGGCGACGGGACGACGTCCTCCCAGACGGCGCCACGCGGCACGGCAGGCGCGGGGACGGTGGGACGGGCCGACGCGGCGCCGAGCGTGATCGCCGCGAGCCGTCCGCCGCCTCCGGCGGGAGCGACGAGTCGGGCCTCGTACGTCGCGCGCCGCCACGCCCCTCCCGGGAGCCAGCGGTAGAGGTCGCTCCGGATCCGCCAGCGGCTCGTGAAATCGAGCTGGGTGATCAGGAGGGTGTCCCCCAGCCAATCGTAGTCCACGCCCCCGTTGACGCGGTGGGTGGCGAGCGGGCGGTTCGTTGCCGCGTCGACCACGCGCAGCTCGCTCGTCCCCTTCCCATCGTCGCGAACGTACAC
Source organism: Gemmatimonadota bacterium (assembly GCA_003221085.1). Taxonomy (GTDB): domain Bacteria; phylum Gemmatimonadota; class Gemmatimonadetes; order Gemmatimonadales; family GWC2-71-9; genus AG41. The sequence continues at coordinate 13,629 of QHUD01000020.1, read as the reverse complement.
CACTCGCCGCCCGTCCGGGGACACCCGCGGCACCGGCTGGGTCCGAAGCCCGCCGTCGATCACCGTCGCCGCCGGCCGCGTTTCCTTCATGCCGGGCAGGACGGGCGCGGTCCCACGCGGCCAGTCGGCGCTCAGCGTGCGTCCGGACGCTACCCGGGTCACCTGGCGCCCCACGCGGAATGGAATGAGCTGAGCAGAGGTGGCCTCCGCGAAACGGGGCACCACGGAGTCGCCCGCCGCACCAGCGAGATAATGAAGGAAGCGACTGCCATACGCATAGGGAACCAGTCCATCGGCCCATCGCGTGAACAGGGTCGCGTTCCATGGGGACCGCGATGCACCCGCCGCGTGGTCGGCGCCGAGCAGCTGTGTGTGGAAGCTGCCCCGCACGCGTCCCGCGTTGGTGAACCTCGACTCGTAGTAGGTGGCGATCCCTTCGATCACCCAGCTCGGCTGATACTCGTTCGGGAACAGCCCGGGGGCGCGTCCGAACACGTGCTGCAGCCCGCTCCACAGGCCGCGCGAGCGGTCGAGCTGAAACACGTGGGCGAGCTCGTGCGTGGTCACCAGCCTCAGCCAGCTGTCGAAGAACAGCAGCCCATGGTCGCCGGCGGGGGGCGTGGCGTAGATGGTGATGCGGTTGGAAGGAAAGACGGCGAGCAGCCCGTAGGACCGCTCCGCCTCGCGCGCCTCCACGAGGGCGGCGTCGCGGTAGGCGGGGCGGAAGTGGATGCGGAAGTGGGGCGTGTGGAGGGTGCGCCAGCTGCCAGACGGATCGACCTGAGCCTCGGCTCGCCCCGCGATCGAAAGGATCAGAAAGAGAGTGCGGAGTGCGAAATGTGGAATGCGGAGTTGCGCGGGAGGTTCGAGCCGCGACCTCGACCTTCCATTTACCTGCCGCACTCCGCACTCCGCATTCCGCACTCTTATGGCTCCCGCGCCCGCTCGCGTAAGAAGTCCTCGATCCCGCGCACCACCCCCCGCGCATACCGCCACTGGCCGTCCTCGCTCGCGAGCAGCACCTCCTGCTCGGGGAGCATGATGAAAAGCCCCTCCGTGAGCGCCGCAGGCATCCAGGTGGGGCGGACGAGCGCGTAGTCGCCCCGGCCGATGCCGAGGTCGCGCACGCCGAACTCCGTCACGAGCGCGCGGTCCAGGTCACGGGCCAGCCGGGTGCTGCGCGGCTGGAAGTAGTACACGCTCGTTCCCGAGTTGATGAACGGGTTCACGCCGTCGGGGAGGGCATTCGCGTGAATCGAGACCAGGACGTCGGCGTCGTGCAGCTCCGCGAAATGTGTGCGGGGAAAGAGCTCGATCGGCGTCGAGTCGGTGCGCGTCAGGAACACGGTCGCACCGGCTCGCTCGAGCAGGCTCTGCGTCTTGAACGCCACGGCCAGCGTTGCCACCGGCTCCCACAATCCCGTCGGCCCCCTGGCGCCGAGGGGCGGGTGACCGGGGTCGAGCACGACGATGCGGCCGCGGAGCGGGTGCTCGCGATCGAGCGCCGGAGGGCGCCGCACCTCGAGCAGCAGGTCTCGACCGTCGAACCGCGCGCGGTACCCCCACACACGCCGCGCCAGCTCGAGCGTGATCGTCATCTCGTCCGCGGCCGGCTGCGCATAGCTCATCCGCGTGACCAGCGGGTCGGTGCCGGCGGCTCCCCCGCCCTCGCCGTACTGCATCCAGTTGATGTCGGAGGCGCCACCGTACAGGCGCACGGTGAGACTCCGCTCGCGCTCCGTGATCTGGTAGGGGAGGCGCGCGGGTAAGGGCACGCGCAGCGTCACCGACTTCGGCCCCGAGGCGAGCCGCACCGAGCTCACGACGCCGCCCGGCGGCGGCGTGCCCGGTGGGAGTGGCACCACGTCGGCTGCGTTCACCCACGCGACCGTGGCGCGCGAGAGCCGCAGCCGCACCTGATCGTTCCAGCGCGCTGACTCCACTGCGACCGTCCCGGTCGGGAAAAACCAGTTGTACGTTCCGTGGGGGACGGCGCGCCCCGCCGTCAAACTATCGGTCGTGCCGGTGTGCGCGGTGTCGTCGTCCAGGACCACGACCGTCGGGAAGGTCATGTCCACGAGCGCCACGCCCAGGGGCCAGCGCGCCGTCGCCGTGTCGGCGCCCGCGGTCACCACGAGGGTGGCGCACCCCGTCCGGCCGTCCGCGCACAGCGCCGCCGCCGGCAGCCAGCCCACGTAGCGTCCCGTGGCTGGCACATGCCGGCGCGGCGCCGTGTCGATCACGAAGGCGCGGACGCCCGCGGGAAGGCCCGCGGGCAGGGTATCGGGAACGAGCGGAACGCTCGAGCCCCACGGCAGTACCAACCGAACCGTCGCGCCTGGCGCGGCCTCCACGCTCAGGGGAATCCCCTCGTCCCGCGGGAGCGCGAGACTCCCCGCCGGGGTGAAGCTGGTCGTGTCGATCCAGGCCGCGCGTCCAGCTGGGGGCCGGAACTGCGGCGCGATGCGCGCGGTGAAAACGCTGCGGCTCGAGTCGGCGCCGGCGGTAGCCGCCATCACGAAGTGCGCGACGGTGTCGTCGGGCAGCGGTAACCAGGCGATCCACGCCCCGTTTGCGAGCACCGGCACGGACTGCCCATTGATGCCAAGGTGTACTGGGTCCCGGCCGCCGCGCACAGCGCCGAACAAGAAGGCCGAGTCGTGCGACTGGATGATATCGGTGGGGGCGGGATAGACGACGGCGATGCGCAGCGAGTCACGTGCGGGCGCAGTGGGTGCGGGCAGCGCGCCGCCGGACACGGGCGCGGTACCGGCGCGCGGGACCGCGCATCCAGTCACGACGCTCACGAGCAACACGCCGACCGATCGCACAGGACGCGCAAGGTAGCATCGGCCCTTTCAGCCCGCCAATTTGCCTAATAGATTGGCAGGGCATAACTTCTGCGCCCAGTGGAGCGCCTCCGACAGTGACCGCCTGCCCGTCTTGCGGCCGGGCGAACGACCCGGGCGCGCTGTTCTGCATGGACTGCGGCAAACCCATGAGCCACTCCGCTAGGCCAAACGCCCCCGCGGCATCAGCGGGCGGGGGAGGCGGGGGGGAGGCGGTGGGAGGGTCGGGGGAAGCCCAATCGATGCCGGGCACGCGGGTCGTCGCGCGCTCCACGGTGGCTCAAGGAGAGCCGATCTCCTGCCCCTTCTGCGGCGGCCGGGCGAGCGGACCGCAGCCGTTCTGTCCTCAGTGCGGCCGGCGCCTCACGGCCCCAGGCTCCGGGCCGAACTGCCCGCGCTGCGCTTCGCCAGTGGCTCCCGGGATCAAGTTCTGCGCGACCTGCGGCGCGCCGCTGGTCGATCTCACCGCCGCGCGGGGTCTCTCGGGACCCTCCCGAGCGGCCGCGACCCTCACGCTCGTGCTGCTCGACGATCTGGGCAACCCGGTGCAGCGTTTCGAGCGCAAGGCGTCCGACACGACCATCGGCCGGCAGGACGGTGACATCCGCTTCCCCGAAGACGTGTTCCTGTCGCCGCTGCACGCCAAGGTGTCGTGGGAGCAGGACACGCTCGTCGTTCGCGACCTCGGCAGCCGCAACGGCACGTGGGTATTTCTCGAAGAGGCGCACCGGCTGCTCGACGGGGACTTGTTGTTGATCGGCTCTCAGGTGATCCGGTTCCGGCGGTTGGGATATCCGGGGCCGCATCCGCCCGACGCCGACGCCACGCAGCGCATGGGAAGCCTCATCCCGAGCGCCGACATCGCGAGCCTCACCCAGCTGCGCTCCGACGGCAGCGTGCGCGATGTGATCCGGCTCTCCCCCGGCCGCGACGTCGCCATCGGCCGCGAGCAAGGCGACTGGGTGTTCTCCTACGATCCAGCCATGAGCGCGCGCCATGCGCTGGTGCGGTCCGAAGACGCAGATTTCGTGGTCGTGGACGCCAACAGCCGTAACGGGATCGCGCTCGCCGCGCGCGGCGCCATGGCGCTGCGCGATCAGTCGCGGATCCTCGTGGGCGACAAGCTGCTGCGGATCGAGCTTCCGGCGTGAAGATCTGCCCCGTCTGTGGGACCCAATACCGCGACGACATGCGATTCTGTCCCAATGACGGGCAGACGCTGCGCTCGTCGGGGCCGACGCAGAGTCTCGTGGGTCAGGTGCTCGCCGATCGCTATCACATCGTGAAGAAGCTGGGCGAGGGAGGAATGGGCCAGGTGTACCTCGCCGAGCACGTGAAGATGGGGCGCCGCAGCGCCATCAAGGTGATGAATCCCTCCATGGCGCACGATCCGGAAGCGGTAGCCCGCTTTAATCGCGAGGCGGCGAATGCCAGCCGCATCTCGGATGCGCACGTCTGCGCCATCTACGACTTCGGTGAGACCCCGGACGGACTCATCTATCTCGCGATGGAATTCGTCGAAGGCGAGCCGCTGACGGAGCTGCTGGCGCGCGAAGGGGCGCTGCCCGTCGCCCGGGCCGCGGACATCTGCATCCAGGTGGCCTCCGCGCTCCAAGCGGCGCACGACCTCGACATCGTGCACCGCGACCTGAAACCCGACAACATCATGCTGACGCGCGGTCGCGACGGGGCGGACGCGGTGAAGGTCGTCGATTTCGGCCTCGCCAAGGCCGTCCGGAGCGAGGGAGGCACCCAGAAGGTGACCAGGACCGGGCTCGTCGTCGGGACGCCCGAGTTCCTGAGCCCCGAGCAGCTCTCGGGCGACCAGCTGGACGGCCGGAGCGACGTCTATTCGCTGGGCCTCGTGCTCTTCAACATGCTCACGGGAACGCTCCCCTTCCCGGCCGACTCGGTGCAGGAAGCGATGATCAAGCGTCTCACCGACGAGCCGGCGGAGCTGCTCGAGGTGCGGCCCGACCTGCATTTCCCCGCGGGCCTGCAGCCGATCCTCGACACCGCGCTCGCGCGCAATCGCGTCGACCGTTATCAGTCCGCCGCCCAGTTCGCCCATGACCTCGCCGCCGTGGTCGGGCTGTCCCGATCGGACGGGGCCGCCCTGCCTTCTCCGCTGACCGATGCCGACGACAAGACGCAGCTGATTGAACCGGTTCGTGCAAGAAGGCGGTCGCGCGTGCCGCTCGTCGTCAGCGCGATCGTCGTTCTGGGAGCCGCAGGCGCGGCGGTCACGATCAGTCGCAGCGGCAAGCACACCGGCACCGTCCCGCGCGCCGACACGACGCAACACATCGTGCCCAGCCCGCCGCGAGTGGATACCGCGGCGACTCGTGCGCCTGTGGTGCCGCCGCGACGCGACTCCGTCAAGCGCCCGCGCGCGACGCTCGCCCGGCCGCGCATCGATGTCGCCCGGGCACGAGACCTGCTGGACGACCTGTTGTTCAAGCTCGAGCCCCGGAACCAGCAGATCGTGCGAGACTCGGCCAGGCATATCTTCGATG
>QHUD01000020.1:0-8102 GCA_003221085.1 Gemmatimonadota bacterium | reverse complement strand
CGCCACGAGGCATCGCTCCAACCCACCGTGCGCGCCCACGAGGTGGGTGAGCGGGGCTCGCTGTTCGTCGTCGCCGACGGGATGGGCGGCGCCGCCGCCGGCGAGCTCGCGAGCGAGATGGCGACCGACACGATCTACCGGCAGCTGATTCGGGGGTGGGGGACCGAGCGGGAGGTGACGGCCCAGCGGTTCGCGTACCGTCTGAAGGAAGCGGTGGAGGTAGCGAACGAGCAAATCCACGCGTACGCCGCGAAACACCCCGAAGTCCGCGGGATGGGAACCACCACCACTGCCGTCGGGGTGCTGGCCGATCACTTCTTCCTAACCCAGGTGGGCGACAGCCGCGCCTACCTGATCCGGAACGGGGAGGCGGTGCAGCTCACGAGGGATCAGTCGCTGATGCAGCGCCTGGTCGAAGCAGGCGAGCTGACGGAGGAGGAAGCGGCGAGGAGCGAGCGCCGCAACATCATCCTCCAGGCCCTGGGACCCGACGCGCGCGTCAAGGTCGATCTCACCCATCAGGAGGTGCGCAAGGGCGACATCCTGGTGCTGTGCTCCGACGGCCTGTCGGGCCAGGTACAGAAGGAAGAGATCGCCGCCATCGCGACGCGCGAGCGGGACCTGCAGGCCGCGTGCGACAGGCTGATCGCGCTCGCCAACGAGCGCGGTGGCCCGGACAACATCACGGTCGTGCTGGCGCGGTTCGACGGCGAGGGGCTGCGGCCGCCGGACCCCAACGGACAGATGGGCCATCAGGTGTACCCGCTCATCGACACCGAGACCAGCACGGAGCCGGTGCCGGTCTACCGTGGGAGCCCGGTCCCCGAGCCCGCGGCGCATAATCGCCGGCGCGTGATCGCGCTGCTCGTCATGGCGGCGGCCGCGGCCGTGGCGCTCTACCTGGCCAACCGGAGCCAGTGACCGTCCAGTTCACGTTCCTCTCCGGCGCGCGCGTCGGGCAAGTCTTCACGTGGCCCTTCACCTCAGCCAGTTCACCACGCGTCGGGCGGCGGCGCGCTGCATGAGCGCCTGCCCGTGCCAACATAAGAGGATGGGGGCGGTGCCGGGGATCTGCGCCGCGAGGCGCGGATGGCCGAGCAGCACCACCAGCTGCGCCCCGGGCACGAGACGGCGTAGGGCCGCGCGCGAGCGCGCGCCGAGGTCGGCCCGGCCCTTCCACGAGCGGGGCTCGGCGTACAACAAGACAATGCGTTGCAGGTTCCCGGTTGCACGTTGCACGAGGGAGACCCCCGCCTCCCGTAGCGTCCGGTGGAACACATCTCGCGGTCCGACCGTGTACGGACCGCCCACATCATCATCGACGATCGACACGGTGAGGGGTACCCGGATGTTCGGGGCATCACCGCGCACCAGGTGAGCCGCCCGGTCGGCGAGCGCATCCGCGAACGCCGCATGGCCCAAGAGGTCCGGCTCCCCCTGGTCGGGCAGCACACCCCACGCGGCCAGCGCGGCGTCGTAGTGCGCGAGCGCCTCGTCCGCCCGGGCGGACGAGATTTCCGCACCGACGGCGCGGTCCAGCGCGGCGACGACGCTCGTGAAGTTCTCAGGGTACAAGAGCGCATCGCACCCGGCGGCCACTGCGCCCACGGTCGCGGCAGGCACCGGCTGCGCGGCCCGGGCCCCCGCCATGATCAGCGCATCGGTGACGACGAGGCCGCCGAAGTTGAGCGTGTCCCGGAGGTAACCCAATATGTCGGGCGAGAAGCTCGCCGCTCGCTCGGCGGCGGTGAGGGCCGCGTGCACGCGCGGCAGCGTCGCGTGTGAGTCCTGGGTGGTGCGCCCGTGGCCGGGATAGTGCTTGGCGCACGCCAGGACGCCGTGCTCCTGAGCCCCGCGGATCCACACGGCTGCCTGCTCGCCCACCCGCACCGGGTCGGCGCCGAAGGCGCGCGTCTGAACGATCGGGTTCTGGGACTCGAGATCGAGATCGCACACGGGAGCGAACGCCCAGTTGATCCCGACCGAGCGCGCCTCGGTCGCGGTGATCATCCCGCAGGTGCGGGTGGCGTCCAGATCGTCGATCCACCCGAGCGCCGCGGGCGGCGGCAGCTCCGTGAGCCCCTGGACCTGCTGGGCCGGGCCCCGCTCCAGGTCCGCACCCACGAGCAGCGGGCGTCCCGCTTGCTCCACGAGCTCCCGCGTGAGCGTGGCGACTGACTCGCGCGCCGCACCGAAGACGATAAATCCGCCCACACCGGCGGCGAGCGCGGCGTCGATCTTGGAGCGCTCGTGCGCGAAACTCTCGCGGCGCCAGCGCAGCGAGGGAAAGACGAGACGGGCGAGCGACCCGGTCACGCCGGTGTGATGTGGCCGAGCACGCGGGGGCCACGGGCGCCGGTCGCGGCGGGCAGGTTCCCAGGCTCGCCGCGGATCGTGAGAAAGCCGAGGAACGCAAACACCAGAGCCTCCTTGGCTTCCCCGTCGAAGAACAGCCGATCGAACGGCACCACCGGTCGCGGAGCCACCCGAGCGGTGAGGAGCTCGACCAGCCGCGGATTGCGCGCACCACCGCCTGAGATGACCAGCTCGTCGGAGGCGCGAGCGGGCGTCCAGCGCTCGATGCCGCGGGCGACGGTCTCCACGGTCAGCGCCGTCGCCGTCGCCACGGCATCGTTGTCGGACCCGCCTGCCTGCTTCACGTCGTCGATCAGCCGCGCCGCGTAGTCGGGGCTGAAGCGCTCGCGCCCGGTGCTCTTGGGTGGCGCCGCAGCGAAGTAGGGATCCGCAAGCAACGCGTCGAGCACCTTGCGGCACGGCCTGCCGCGCCGCGCCCGCTCGCCGCCGGCGTCGAATCGGGCGGCGGGGTCGATGCGACGGGTCACCGCGTCGACCACCCCAACGCCGGGACCGGTGTCGAACGCGATGGCGCCGCCCGTGACGCCCCGGCGCGGCGCGAAGGTCACGTTCGCGATGCCCCCCAGATTCAGCAGCAGCCGCCCCTGCTCTGGGTGACCGAACAGCACCACGTCGGCGAGAGGCACCAGGGGCGCCCCCTGGCCGCCCGCCGCTACGTCGCGGGAGCGGAAGTCGCTCACCACGCGCACGCCCACGCGTTCGGCGATCACCGCCGGGTCCCCCAGCTGCAGCGTCGCGCGGCCGGGCTCGTGCCAGATCGTCTGCCCGTGCGACCCGATGAAGGACAGATCCCGAGGGGCCACCTTCGCCTGGGCCAGGAGCTGCAGCACCGCCCCCGCGAAGCGTTCTCCCAGGGCGACGTGCAGGAGGGCCAGATCTTTCGAGGTGCCGCGCGCGATCGCTTCGATGATCTGCCCGCGCTCGGGTGCCGTGTAGGCGTCCTGGCGGAACGCGACGAGCTGCGCGGCGACCGGCTTCTCGGTGAGCCGCACGAGTGCCGTGGAGACCCCGTCGAGCGACGTGCCCGACATCACGCCCACGGCGAGCGCGGTCGTCACACGGTCCCGGTCACGGGCGGCGGGTCGCCCGCGGCCGTGCGCACAAAGCCGCCCGCCTGCGCGAGCAAGCGTTCGGCCTCAGCCTTCCCCACCGCCCGCCGGGTCATCACGATCGCCAGCTTCACGCTCCCGCCCGCAGCCTCGATGGCCCGGCGCGCCGCCCCGCGGTCCACGCCGGCGCATTCCATCACGATACGCTCCCCGCGGTCGCGCAGCTTGTCGCTCAGCGCCATCAGGTCCACCATGAGGTTGCCGTACGCGCGGCCCAGCCGGATCATCGCACCGGTCGAGAGCGTGTTGAGGACGAGCTTCGTGGCGGTACCAGCCTTCATGCGCGTCGAGCCGGTGAGCGCTTCGGGTCCGACTTTCGGAAGGATGAGGACGTCGCAGGTCTCGACGAGCACCCGGGGGGGATCGGAGCACGACAGCAGCCCGGTCGCCGCCCCGATGGTCTGCGCGCGGGACAACGCCGCGCGGACGAACGGCGTCGTCCCGCTGGCCGCGATGCCGAGGACGAAGTCCGCGGGCGCCACCCGCGCCTGATCCATCGCGGCCATCCCCGCATTCACGTCGTCCTCGGCGCCTTCGGCGCTCTTCACCAGCGCCGAGTAACCGCCGGCGATCACCCCCACCACCATTTCCGGCGGCGTGCCGAACGTCGGCGGGCATTCGCTCGCGTCGAGGACGCCGAGCCGCCCGGAGGTACCGGCGCCCACGTAAATGAGTCGGCCGCCCCGGCCGAACGCCCCCACCACGAGGTCGATGGCGCGGGCGATGTCGCCGCTCACCGCATGCACCGCCGCTGCCACGCTCGCGTCCTCGGCGTTCAGGAGGTCCACGATCTCGAGCGTCGACGCGACGTCGATGCGCTCGGTGCGGGGGTTGCGCTGCTCGGTGAGCCGCGGGTCGCGGTAGTCGGGAACAGTCATGAGTGGTGTCGGATGGCCCCCAAGTTAGACACTGACCCGGGTTCGGACCAGCGGGGTGGGCTACGCCACGCCGTGATCATCAACAACCCCCCCATCATCCCCACGTTCTTGAAGAAGTGGGTCTGGTTGATTAGGCAGAGCGAGCCCACCGCCTCGATCACAAGTACCGCACCCAACAGTGGGGCGATAATCGCCAGCCGACCTAGGAACGGCAGCATGCCCCAGATGAGCCATTCGCGCGCCGCCCCCCACGACGGGCGCTGCGATGTAAATGTCACGTCGGCTGCCCGTGGTGCTAATGAGCGGATGGTCGGTTCACCCACACAATCGTTCCCCGTTGACCCGAACTCGGGTCAACGTGCACAATTCGACATGCACAGACTCCTCGGTCTCGGCCTGCTGGTGCTGGCGGCGTGCAGGAGCGGCATTAAGCTGCCTGAGACGATCCCCGTTACGCCCGGCGTCCTCGCGCCCATCCCCCCCGCGGAGGCGCCGCCCGAGGCGCCCGCAAGGCCGGCAGCAGAGGGAGGAACGGCCCGTCCCGCGCTCATCGCGACCGACTGGCCTCTGGGCCAGCGTGTCAGGGCGGTCGCCGCTGAGCACGCTATGGTGGTGACGTCGCACCCGCTCGCGAGCGACGTCGGCGTGGATATTCTGCGCCGCGGCGGCAACGCAGTTGACGCTGCGGTCGCTGTCGCGTTTGCCCTCACCGTCGTGCACCCCGTGGCCGGCAACATCGGGGGCGGCGGGTTCATGGTCATCCGGACGCACGACGACACGGTGCGCGCCCTCGACTTTCGCGAGACTGCGCCCTCCGGCGCCACGCGGTCCATGTACGTCGATTCGGCCGGGAACGTACTGGGGTCGTCCCTGACCGGCCACCGCTCGGTCGGTGTGCCGGGGACCGTCGCGGGGCTGTTCGAGGCGCATCGCAGGTTCGGGCGCTTGCCGTGGAAAGAATTGGTTGCGCCCGCCGTGGGCCTGGCGCGCGACGGACATGTGCTCGACGGCGTGCGGAGCCGGCAAATCGCCCGGGAGGCGGAGCGACTCGCCCGGTTTCCCGCCTCGCGCGCCCAGTTCCTCGTCAACGGCGAAGCGCCCCCGGCGGGCACGCGGTTCGTCCAGCCGGATCTCGCGCGCACGCTGCAGCTCATTGCCGACAGCGGCCCACAGGTGTTCTACCAGGGCGGCATCGCCGAGCTGATCGTCCAGGAGATGGCTCACGGCGGCGGGCTGATCACGCGGGAGGACCTCGCCCGCTATCGGGTCAAGTGGCGCGACCCGATCGCGATCGGCTACCGCGGCTACACGATCTACACGATGCCGCCGCCCTCGGGCGGCGGGGTGACGCTCGCGGAGATCCTCAACGTGATGGAGGGGTATGCGCCCCTCCCGCCGTTTGGCAGCGCTCGACTGATGCACCTCCAGACCGAGGCGATGCGGCGCGCGTACGCCGATCGCAACGCCTTTCTGGGCGACCCGGACTTCGTGGAGATGCCGCTTGCGCGGCTGCTCTCCAAAGCGTACGCGGCCACCTTGCGAGCGAACATCGACCTCCAGCGCGCGACACCTTCTGTCCAGCCCCGTGGCGCACGCTCGGAGGGCACCGAGACGACGCACTACTCCGTCGTGGATGTCGACGGAAACGCGGTGTCCTGCACCACCACGCTGAACAACGATTTCGGCAGTGCGGTGACCGTGACGGGGGCGGGGTTCCTGCTGAACGACGAGATGGACGACTTTATGACGGCGCCCGGTAAGCCGAATTTGTTCGGCCTGGTCCAGGGTGAAGGGAACGCTATCGCGCCGGGGAAGCGGATGCTGTCGGGCATGACGCCGGCGATCGTGCTCGATTCAGCCGCGCGGCTGTTTCTGGTGCTCGGGTCACCGGGCGGCTCGCGCATCACCACGGCCGTCTATCAGGTGCTGAGCAACGTGATCGACCAGGACATGCCGCTGCCGACCGCCATAGCGGCGCCCCGACTGCACCATCAAGCAGTCCCGGACACACTCCACTTGGAACGAGACGGCTTCGTCCGGGCGTCGATCGATTCGCTCGAGGCGATGGGTCACAACGTGAGAATCTGGAACTACAAGACCGAGGTGAACGCCATCGCGCGCGCTGCCGCCGGGTGGGTGGGCGTAGCAGATCCCAGGCGCGGCGGGGGGGCTGCAGGATACTGAGTTAAGGATGCCCATCCCACACCAGATCCTTCGCTCGCGCGCGTGCCGCGCGCTCGCTCAGGATGACAGCGCCGGCGGGGCTTCGGTAGGAGTAAGGAAGAAGGGAGGGTGGTTTTCTCCCCCTCCCCCCTCGCGAAGCGACGGAGCCTGTCATCCTGAGCGCCGCAAGGCGCGAAGGATCCGCTTTCCTAGGCGGCGGGCTAGGCCGCCTTCACCGTGAGCGGCGCGTTGAGCTTGATGGTGATCGCCGCCCCCTTGGGGACCACGACGTCGATATCGCGCGACGCGCGCGCGGCGGCCGCGCCGGCCGCGGCGCCCGCCGCGCCCCCGATCACGGCGCCCTTGGTGTTCTTGCCGAGGAGCTTGCCAACGATCGCCCCGGCCACCGCCCCCCCGGCAACCTTGGCGGCGTCCGCCTTCGTGACCCCGCGGCCCTTCATGATAGTATCCATCCCCACGACGGAGGCGTCGACCGCGTAGCTCCTGCCCTTCACGCTGACGGTCGTGATCGACAATTCGATCCTGCCGGTGGAGTTCGGGTTCGGCGCCGGCTCGGCCGCCGTAATCGTCCCGGACACGGCCGAGCCAGCCGGGATCACGACTCGCCCGGTCGGGTCCTTCACATCCTGGCTCACCGTCGCCGTGAACGGATCACCCGCCTTCACCGAGCGCGTGGAGATCGTGTCGCTGACCGTGGCCGGCACACGGGTTCCCGCCGCCAGCATCAGCGGAGCCGGAGCCGCGGGCTTCGGCGCGACCGGCTTCTTCACGGCCGTCTTCTTCTCGGGCGCCGGCTTGGCGGCCTCGGTCACCGCCGGCGGCACGTCTTTCAGTGCCGCTGTTGACTCGGTCGGCGCGAGCGTCAGGTTGCGAGCCGTGGAGTCCGCCGACTGGCTCCGTTGCTCACCTTGTGCGCAGGCGGCGAGCGCCGCGCCCGCCATCACCACGACAAGCCATCCGTGCTTCTGTAGCCTGATCATTTCGTCCCTCTCGGTGAGTTTCGCAGGCACCTAATACAGGCACCTAATATAGGAAAGTGGCTCCCAAGGTTCCCAGGCTAAAAGCCTGGGCCCGGCCCCACACCGTGCTAAAGCACGCGCGTATTGTCCTTTAGGACACCGCTCTCCCGGGCCCACCCTTTCAGGGTGGGGACGCGTGGAGAGGGACGACTGCGGTTCAGAGCCGGCTTTTCAGGAACTCGGGTGTCAGCCCCTGGAGCCAGCTCGCGAGTAGCGTGAAGCGGTTCGTGACGAGCAGCAGGCCGATCAGGATCAATAGGATCCCTGCGATGCGCTCGACCCAGACGATATAGGGCCGGAACCGTTGGAACCAGACGAGGAAACGGTCCAGGGCCAGCGCGGCGAGCAGGAACGGCACCGCTAGGCCCAATGCGTACACCGTGAGCAACCCGGCGCCCCGCCCCACGCTTCCCTGCGCGGCGGCCAGCGTGAGGATCGCGCCGAGGATCGGACCGATGCAGGGTGTCCAGGCCGCCGCGAAGGTCACGCCGACGAACGCCGATCCGAGGTAGCCGAGCGGCTTGTTGGCGAGCTGC
>QHUD01000019.1 GCA_003221085.1 Gemmatimonadota bacterium | reverse complement strand
CCGACGTGGGTCGGGTGGGGGCCGGTACCAGCATGGGGCCCGGGATCGCCCGTGTCGAAGGGGCGCTCATTGGGTCGACCGACAGCGAGTACACGCTGCGGATCGCGGGGGTGACCGATATTCGGGGTCGGGAAAGCCGTTGGAGCGGGGAACAGGTATCGCTGCGACGCACCTGGGTGGGCAACGCGTACGAGCGGCGCTTCTCGAAGCCGCGTACCTACGTACTGGTGGGGGCCCTCACGGCGGGGTTGACGACGTTCGTCGTGACCCGGCATCTGTTCGGGATCGGGTCCCTGGCGGGGTCGTCGGGTGGAGGTGGGGGGAATCAACAATGAGATCACTACTTCTTGATGGCGAGCGCACTATGATCGCAATCCGGTCTTCGGCGGTTCTCGTGTCCGTCCTCGCTCTCACGTCCGCGGCCTGCAAGCGCGACGCAACCTTCACCGAGCCGATCCCGCCGAACGCGGCGATCCACTGGGTGCAGGCGGTGCCCGACACGATGCAGGAGGACATGCGCATCATCGATATGGTGTCGAACGCGGGGTTGTACGCCGCGAATTTCCGCGGCGCGAACATGTTCTACCAGGGGATCCAGGCGGGCACGCGGCGCATCCGAATCTTCAACCACAGCACGGACCCGGTCATCGCCCAGCAGATCCTGGTGGACACGACCATCGCGTTCGCCGCCACGGACAGCGTCACCTTCATTCACATGGGGTTCGCGCGCACGGGCTCGACGCCGGCGCGCGTGGTGCGCCTCTTCACCGACAAGGCCCCTGATCCGGGGGCCGGCAGTGTCGGCGTGCGCGTGATCCACGTCGGCGCGGGGCTCGGCAACCTCGACGCCTTTCTGATCCGGCGGCCGCAGGATACGACGGCGCTCGCGAGCCCGATCGCGACGAATGTCGCGTATGGCGCGTTCAGCGTCTACACGCCGGTCGCCGCGGACACGGGGAGCCAAGTGCTGCAAATCGTCGTGACGGCGACCGGCACGACGGCGCCGGTTCTCGCGCGGGTCTCGTTCCCGGTCGGCGTGGCGGCCGACACCGTCAACCGCGTGAATCCGATCGCAGGGGCGCGGATCGGGGGCTCGGTCATGACCGCGGTCATCGTACCGCCGTCGGTCCCTGGGAGCATGGCGGCGTCGTTCGCGACACCGGGCGCGATCATCCTGGTCGACCGGCGGCCGGCGGACCGGTACTAGCGCGGACGGGACGCGGCACGCCCTAGTCCCGTTGGAATTGTCAGAAATACATGAAGACGCTCCGGCGAACCTTGCCGCGTTGTGATACAAGCTGCACAATAGACTCTAGCACCGTTCGTGTCCTGTCTGCCGTTGGGCACGAGTGCGCATTCGCTCATTCGAGAAGGTCAGCCATCCTCGCCGCGAGCTCGGCGGCGAGGGGTTTTGTCGTCACCTCGAAGGAGGAGTCCGTATGCGCTTTGCCATTCGCTCCACGCTGCGCGCGATTGTAGTGCTCGGCGGGCTCGTTGGCGGCTTCGGCGCCGTCGCGCGGGCCCAGCAGGGTACAGTCGCGGGCCGCGTCACCGACCAAGCCAGCGGGCAACCGCTCGCTGGCGCGCGCGTCACCGTCATGGGGACGGCGCTCATCGCGCAGACCAGTGCCGACGGTCGCTATACGCTGTCGCGTGTCCCCGGCGGACAGCTCACCGTGCGGGCCACCGCCCTGGGCTTCGGGGCGGCGTCGCGCGTGGTCACCGTCAATCCCGGCGAAACGGCGGTCGCCGACCTCGTGCTGGCGCTGTCGCCCTATTCGCTCGACGAGGTTCGCGTAACGGCGACGGGGGATCAGGCGAAGCGAGAGGTCGGAAACGCCATTTCCAGGATTGATGCTCCCAAGGAGGTCGAGAAGGGTAACATCCAGACTCTGACCGACCTGTTGGGCTCGCGCACGCCCGGCGTGGAGGTGCTGCCGGGCACGTTGACGGGGTCGCCGTCCCGGGTACGCGTCCGCGGGACCAACAGCCTATCCTTGAACAACGAGCCGGTCTACGTCGTGGACGGCATTCGAATCATCAGTCAGAACCGTTCTTCGTCCGTGTGCGACGTCGGTTGCTCGCCGCCGAGCCGCGTCAACGATCTCTCCCCGGACGAGATCGAGTCGGTCCAGGTCGCGAAGGGTCCCTCCGCATCGTCGCTGTATGGCACCGACGCAGCGAACGGTGTCATCGTCATCACGACGAAACGGGGGACGGCGGGCCACACGCGCTGGAACGTGTACGCCGAGCAAGGCTTTATCAAGGACTACAACGACTATCCCACAGCGTATCGCGGGTGGCGCAGCACCACGTTGGACACCACGACGGCGCATAACTCGCGGCCCACCAACGGAACACAGTGTATCCTGACGCAGGTCGCCGCGGGTACCTGCACGCAAGACAGCGTCACCTCGTTCAACCTCTTCAATGATCCGCAAACGTCACCCAATGCGACCGGACACCGGCAGCAGTACGGCGTTCAGGTGTCGGGAGGGTCCGAGGCGGTGCGTTACTTCCTGTCGGGCGAGTGGGAGAACGAAGTCGGCTACCTGAAGATGCCGCCCTTCGCCGTGGACACGTTGCTGCAGGTGCGACAAATCAGCGCCGTGCCCGACGAGCAACTCCAGCCCAATGCGCTTCGACGGACGAGCGTTCGAGCGAACGTCCAGGCGAATCTGACGCCCCGGATCGATGTTCAGGCGTCCACCAACTTCATTTCGAGCGCTCTGCGCGTTCCGCCCACCGACAACAACACGACGGGCTTGCTCTCGAACGCGCTGGGCGGGCCGGGCAACAAGAACAACGGACACAACGGATATCGGCTTTTCACCCCGGACTCGATGTTCGCCGAGGCGATTGGGCAGGATATCAACCGGTTCATCGGTAGCGGGACAGCCAACTGGCGGCCCACGAGCTGGCTCGCATTGCACGCGGTCGGGGGGATCGACTACACGAGTCGGTTGGACACCGATCTCTGCCGCCGCAACCAGTGCATTAACTTTGTCGGCACCTTCGCGGATACGCTTGGCTACAAGCAAGATAATCGGACCAGCTTCTTCCAATACACCTTGGACGTCCACGGGACCGCGTCCTTCACCCTCAGTCCGACCCTCACGTCGAGGACGACGGCGGGTGTGCAGTACTTCAAGAACAACAACAACCTCAACGTCGCGTTCGCGTACAACCTGCCGCCGACGGCGACGACGCTAACGGCCGGGGCAGTGCCGTCCGTCGCCGAAAGTACCACGATCTCGAAGACGCTCGGCGGGTTCGTCGAGCAGGTCTTTGGGTACAGGGATCGGCTCTACCTCACGGCGAGCCTGCGAGCCGACGGGAACAGTGCCTTCGGGTCGAACTTCAAGGCGGTGTACTACCCCAAGCTCAACTTCTCCTACGTGATCTCGGAGGAGCCGTTCTTCCCGAAGCCACGCTGGCTCACGAGCCTCCGCCTGCGGGGTGCGATCGGCGCGTCCGGCGTCCAGCCGGGCGCGACCGATGCGATCCGGTTCTTCCTGCCGACCACGGCGAGCGTCAACAGCACGGACAATCCGGCGATCATTTTCAGCGCCATCGGGAACCAGGGCTTGAAACCGGAACGCGCGCGCGAGTACGAGATCGGCGGGGACGCGACCCTGTTCGGTAGCCGCGCATACCTCGAGCTCACCTACTACAACAAGCGAACCAAGGATGCGCTCATTGCGATCCAGCAGCCGCCGGGAGCGGGCGGGCCGATCACGCGGTTCGAGAACATCGGGTCCATCGTGAACCGGGGTATCGAGGCGCTGGGGAACCTCCGGCTGATCGACAAGCCGGGCTTCGGTTGGGACGTCGCGGTCAATGCCGCCTACAACACGAACTTCGTGGCTGACATGGGGAAGGTGACGGCCATCATCGTCAGCAGCACCACGCAAGACCGTGTCGGGTACCCCGTGAACGGGTGGTGGCAGCGGCCGTATACCTACAAGGACCTCGATGGTAACGGGATCATCACGGCCAACGAGATCACGGTCGGGGACACCGCTGTGTTCGTGGGGTACGCGAATCCGCGCTGGGAGGTGACGTACACCACCGGGTTCGACCTCCTCAACAAGCGACTGCGCATTGTCGGTCTGTTCGACCACAAGAGCGGCTTTTACCAGCTCAACGGCACCGACCGCATCCGTTGTCAGTCTCGCAACAACTGCCGCGGTCTAGTGGATCCGACGGCGCCGCTGTGGGAGCAGGCGCGCGTTGTCGCGCTGCGTGAGACGCCGTCCGGCACGCAATGGGGCTTCATCGAGAAAGCGTCGTTTGTCCGGCTGCGCGAGGCGTCGGCGACCTACGAGTTCCCCGCCGAATGGGCCCGCGCGTTCCGAGCCGAGCGGCTCAGCTTCACGGTCGCAGGCCGGAATCTCTGGAAAGGCACCGGGTTCAGCGGCATCGATCCCGAGGCCAACTACTTCGAAGGGGCCACCGGGGTCGTGAGCAACTTCCAGACCGCGCCACCGCCGACCTACTGGACGTTCCGTCTGAACGTGGGCTTCTGACGCGACGGCGATGGCACGAGACCGGACAACGACTGGGAAAGGGGACTGGCGTACCATGACTCGATACATCCAGCGCAACTGGCTGCCGCTGGCCTTGGGCCTGTTGAGCCTGCCGGCGACACTGCTCGTCCTGGGGTGCAAGGACTTTCTGAGTGTGACCGACCCGGACATCATCCCCGAAGCCAATTCGGCCGCCGGCGCCATCGCGCTACACGACGGTGCCGTGCTGCGGTTGGCGCAGGCCGTGACCGGTACGCAGGGGCCGGACGCCCTGTTCCTTTTTGGGGGTCTCTTGGCGGACGAATGGCGTTCGGGGGACACGTTCGTACAGCGCAATAACCAGGATCGGCGCATCTGGGATCCGGCCAACACCTTCAACGCCGGTCCCTTCCGGAACCTGAACCGAGTTCGGACACAGGGGTGGGCCGCGATCAACGGACTCCGTACGTACTTCCCCACGCCGCGCACCAACGTCGGCCGGATGTTCGCTTTCATAGGCTACGTCCAGACGCTGATGGGGGAGCACTACTGTAACGGGATTCCGCTCGACAGTGTCGCGGGCAGCACGATCGTCTACGCCAATCCGATCTCGGACGACTCCGTGTTCGGTTTGGCGATCCGCAGCGCCGACTCGGCCCTTGCGAACCTCGGCGGCGCGGACAGCACGCAGGTGGCGAACTTCGCCAGGGTCATCCAGGGCCGGGCGTTGCTGGACCGGGGAGACTTCGTGGGGGCGAATGCCGTGGTGACCACGGTCCCGACGACTTTCCACTACGACGTGACGCACTCGGTCAATGTCAACGTCAACCAGATCAACGCGCTGAACAACGGCGCCAAGCGATACACCGTGGCGGACACCGAAGGCGTGAACGGGCTACCCTTCGTGAGTGCCCGTGATCCACGCCTCCCCACGCAGCTCGGAAAGACGACCGACCTCATCTTCGACAGTCAGTACGGCTTTCGGATCCTCCGACAGGGGATCTGGGGACAGACGAGCGCCGTCAGGATCGCGACGGGGATCGAGGCTCGGCTGATCGAGGCGGAGGCCGCGCTTCAAGCCAGCGACACGACCAGCTGGCTGAACAAGCTCAACGCGCTACGGGCGGGCGCCGTGCTGCCCGTGCCCCCGGACACGAGCTACCGGCCAGTGGCCGGTACCACACTCGCGCCGCTCGTCGACCCAGGAACTGCCGCCGCGCGGGCGAAGCTGATGTTCTACGAGCGCGCCTTCTGGATGTTCAGCACCGGTCACCGGCTGGGTGACATGCGCCGACAGCTACGACAGTACCCGGCTTTCTTTTCCGCCAACACCGTGTACCCGAAGGGTCAGTGGTTCAAGGGCGGCACGTACGGCGACGCGATCCAAATGTCCATTCCCATCGAAGAGCTGAACAACCCAAACTTTCAGGGGTGCACCGACCGGAATCCGTAAGTCGGTAGTGGGAAGAGCAATCGACGCGATGCGGGGGCGGCCGGTGTGGCGCCCCCGCAGTGTTGTTCACGGGCGACCGCTGGTCGTCGTGATGACGATGGCGCCAGCCGTTGAGCTGGCACCGTAGCGCGTCGTCGCATCGAGCCCAGAGAGGAGCTCGATGGTGAGGATGTCGCCGGCGGCAATTTGCTGGAGCAACTGCACGTCGTAGATGCGTACGTTGTCGAGAATGATGCGTACTTGGTCGTCGAGGTAGATGCTCGCTTGCCCGCGGCGCTCGATTCCAGCTGCCCGACCACGGCGCTCCCGGAGATGCACGTTCGGTACCGTGAGGCGACCCCGCGCGCGCGCCACCACAGCCCGCCGCGCTCACGAAGCCGAGGCCAAGGAGCCAGAAACGACGCAGGGGGCGCAACACGCTGCGCCCCCCCTCACCAGCTCGCCTCGACCGCGCCTCAGTCCACGATCGCATCGGGCATGACGTACTTCATCGGATCCACCGGCTTGTGGTTCACCCACACCTCGTAGTGCAGGTGCGGGCCCGTGGAGAGCCCGGTCGAGCCGACGAGCGCGATCTTCTGTCCGCGCTTCACGCGCTGACCCCGTACCGCGAGGATCTTCGAGCAGTGGGCGAAGCGCGTCACCAGCCCGAAGCCGTGGTCCAGGGTGATCATGTTGCCGTACCCCTCTTCCCACTTGACGTCCGTCACGATGGCGGCGGCAGGCGCCTCGATCTCGGCGCCCATCGGCGCGGTCACGTCGATCCCTTCGTGCGGGCGCGCGAGGTGCAGGATGGGATGCATCCGCATCGACATGAACGCGCTCGTCAGCCACCCCCGGGTCGGCATGATCGAGGGCATCGCGGCGAGGCGCTCGCGCTGATGCGACAGCGAGTCGTATGCCTGATCGAGCGATCGGACGAGGATATTGGCCCGGCGGGCGAGGGCATCGACGTCGAGTCGCGCGGCGAGCGCCTGCTGTCCCTGCGGGCCCAGCGACTTGAGGCTGTCACGCTCCGACCACGCGCCCGCCGGCCCGCCGATCCCCGCCTGCTGCACCATCGTGTCGGTGGGCGTGAGCCCCGCGAGCAGCCGCAGCTCCTGCTCCCGCTTCCCGAACCGCTGCAGCGTGTCACGCAGGCCCGTCATCCGCTCGCGCATCCGCTGGATCTCGTCGGCGAGGATGCGGTTCTCGTTCTCGAGCACGCGACTGTGCGTGATGCTCACGCCGCGCGAGATGGCGGCGACGCCCAGCACCAGAAACGTCAGCGCCACCGCGCTGCCGATGCCCACCAGCGCTTTGACGAACGTCTGCGACACCTCCACGGCGCGGGACGACCCCGAGCCGTGAGGCACCACCATGACCGTCCAGCGTCGCTCCGCCTTCTTCCGCATCCGCTCGCCGCGACCTCGCATCAAAACCGTTTGGCCCGGCACAGAAAAAGCGCCGGTCCTTCAGGACCTGCCAAAGGGAGAATCCGGACAGGGCGTGGGGTCCGGTTCATCAGGCAGGGGCCAACCGAGGCTTGGGGAACAGGATAGGGGGTTTCCCGACCGTCCTGCCCTCGACCCCTAGCACCGCTTCCTCGAAGGACTTCGCCGTGAGGGGGAGGCCTGGGCATACCAACCCCCAAATGACCTCCGCCTTGCCCGGGATGAAGGGGTACGCCAGGATGGCCAGGCGTACGACGGTCCGCGTCAGGCTCGCAAGGACGACGTCGAGCTCGGCCTGCCGCTCCTCCTTCGCGAGCTTCCACGGCGCTTGCTCCTCGATGTATCGATTTGCGCTCGCCGCGATGGCGATGAACTGACCGGCCGCGTCGGCGAGCCGGTTCGCATTCATCCAGTCTTGGTACACGGCGACGGCATCCCGGACGCCGCTATCGAACCGCGACCCGATGCTCCGCTCAGCGCGCGGCACGGTGCCCGCACGATAGCGATGGATCATCGCGAGGGAGCGCGAAACGAGGTTGCCAAACGTATCGGCGAGGTCGGCTGTGTAGCGCGCGTCGAAGCGCTCCCACGTGAAGTCGCCGTCGTTGTCGAATCCGACTTCGCGCAGCAGGAAGTAGCGCAGGGCGTCCGCACCGTGGCGATCGATCGCCTCGCCCAGGGTGACGGCGGTGCCGGCGGTCTTGCTCATTTTGGCGCCCGACCACTGCACGTAGCCGTGCGCCCAGACCGCGCGGGGCGGCGGCAGCTCGGCGGCAAGCAGCATCGCCGGCCAGATGACGCAATGGAAGCGCGTGATGCCCTTGCCCACGACGGTTGATCAGCGCGTCGAACCAGACGTACACGGTCTGCTGCGGGTCGCCGGGGAACGGGATGCCCCAGGGCTGGCGCTGGCGCGAGATCGAGATGTCCTGGAGGCCGGCCTCGACGAGGCGCAGGACCTCGTTGCGACGGATCTCGGGCTGTACGCTCAGCGCGCCCGAGCGGATGCGGTCGAGGACGGCGTCGCGATAGGCGCTCAGCCGGAAGAAGTGGTTCCGCTCCCTGGTAGGGATCAGCTCGAGGGTGGGATGCTCGATGCAATGCCCGTCGACGATCTGCGCGCCCGTCTTGAACTCCTCGCACCCGGTGCAGTACAACCCCTCGTACTCCGCCTCGAACAGATCCGCCGGGTGGCGCTGCTGGATGCACTCGAGCAG
>QHUD01000213.1 GCA_003221085.1 Gemmatimonadota bacterium | reverse complement strand
GGTGATCGTTGACGAGTTCGGCACGCCCACCGCGTTCCAGGTGAACGCCGACCTCGAGTTTCAGCGCAACCGCGAGCGGTACGCGCTGCTGCGGTGGGCGCAGCGGACGTTCCAGGGCTTTCGCGTCGTACCTCCCGACACCGGCATCGTGCATCAGGTCAACCTTGAATACCTGGCGCGGGTCGTATTCACGACCGAAGGCCACATGCCCCAGGCCTATCCCGACACCCTCGTGGGCACCGACTCGCACACCACGATGATCAACGGGCTCGGGGTGCTCGGCTGGGGTGTGGGCGGGATCGAGGCGGAGGCCGCGCTGCTGGGGCAGCCGGTCTCCATGCTGATCCCCCAGGTGGTGGGCTTCCGGCTCACCGGAAAGCTCAGCGAGGGCGCGACGGCGACCGACCTCGTGCTCACCGTGACGGAGATGCTCCGCAAGAAGGGTGTGGTAGGGAAGTTCGTCGAGTTCTACGGTCCCGGAATCGCCACCCTGCCCCTCGCCGACCGCGCCACCATCGGCAACATGGCGCCCGAATACGGCGCCACGGTGGGGATCTTCCCGGTGGATCAGGAGACCCTGCGCTACCTCGAGTTCACCGGCCGGCCGAAGGAGCAGGTGCAGCTGGTCGAGGCGTACATGAAGGAGCAGGGGCTGTTCCACTCGGCGGGCGGGCCGGAGCCCGTTTATTCGGACACCCTGTCCCTCGACCTGTCGACCGTCGAGCCGAGCCTGGCCGGGCCGCGGCGGCCGCAGGACCGGGTGTCGCTGCGCGATTTGCCCCGGAACTTCCAGCTCGCGCTCCCGGCGCTGGTCAAGCCCACGTCGCCCATCGCGCCGGCGGCGAACTCGGGTCGCTGGGAGGCCGAGGGCGGTCACGTCGCGACCGCGGTGGAAACGCCGCCCCGGCGCCGCACGCACGTCGATCTCCGGCTCGACGGGGTGGACTGCAAACTCCACCACGGGTCCGTCGTGATCGCCGCGATCACCAGCTGCACCAACACCTCGAATCCGTCGGTGATGATCGCCGCAGGCCTGGTCGCGAAAAAGGCCGTGGAGAGGGGCCTCAAGGCGCAACCGTGGGTGAAGACGAGCCTCGCGCCCGGCTCCAAGGTGGTCACGGACTATCTCGACCAGGCCGGCCTCATGCCGTATCTCGAGCAGCTGCGGTTCCACCTCGTCGGCTACGGGTGCACCACCTGCATCGGCAACTCCGGGCCCCTCCCCGAGGCCGTGTCCGCCGCGGTCGCCGAGGGAGAGCTAGTGGTGTGCGCTGTACTCTCGGGCAATCGCAACTTCGAGGGCCGCATCCAGCAGGAAGTGCGGGCCAATTACCTCGCGTCTCCGCCGCTGGTCGTTGCCTACGCGCTCGCCGGGCGGATCGATCTCGATATCCAGTCGGAGCCGCTGGGCACGGGCACGGACGGGAAGCCCGTTTATCTTCGCGACGTTTGGCCGTCCGCCAGGGAAGTAGACGAGCTGATCCGCTCGTCCATCAAGTCGGCGATGTTCCACCAGCAGTACGGTGAGGTCTTCTCGGGAGACGAGCGCTGGCGCGGCCTGCCGGTCCCCGCGGGCGATCGCTTCGCCTGGGAGCCCGATTCGACCTACATCCGCCGGGCACCATATTTCGACGGCATGCCGCGGACGCCGGCGCCGGTCACGGACATCCGCGGGGCGCGAGTGCTGTGCCTCCTGGCTGACAGCATCACCACCGACCACATCTCGCCGGCCGGCTCTATCCGCAAAACCAGCCCCGCCGGCCAGTACCTGATCGCCCACGGGGTAAAACCCGAGGACTTCAATTCCTACGGCGCGCGCCGGGGCAATCACGAAGCGATGGTGCGCGGCACCTTCGCCAACGTGCGGCTCAAGAACCTGCTCGCACCAGGGACGGAAGGGCCGGTCACACTACACCTCCCCGACGGCGACCAGATGACGATCTACGACGCCTCGGTGAAATACCAGGCCGAGGGCGTGCCCCTCATCGTGATCGCGGGGAAGGAGTACGGCTCGGGCTCGTCGCGCGACTGGGCGGCGAAAGGTCCGCGACTGCTCGGCGTGCGAGCGGTGATCGCGCAGAGTTACGAACGGATCCACCGGTCGAACCTGGTGGGAATGGGCATCCTGCCGTTGCAATTCTTGCCCAACGAGACGCCGGAGACTTTGGGGCTGACCGGAAAAGAAGTGTTCGAGATCACGGGGCTCGCGGCCGTGCTCGCGGAGGGATTCCCGCGCGGCAAGGAGCTCATGGTCAAGGCAACGCGACCCGACGGCTCGAGCGCGCAATTCACGGTGACCGTCCGCATCGACACGCCGCAGGAGCTGCAGTATTACCGGCACGGCGGGATCCTCGAGTACGTGCTGCGCCAGCTGCTCGCGCAGAGCGCAAAGCCTTGACACATGTTACGGTCGTGTCTAGAGTGCGTATCAGAACCCGCGAGACTGGAACCCAGGATGAATAACTCGGTGTTCAACTGCAATTGCCGCTGGTCGAGCCCCTGAGCGAACCGGCCCGTTGGGTGGCACCATCGTGTGCCAACGCCCCCCTCCGGAGCTGTGCCCGGTGGGGGGCTTTGATTTGCTATCGAATGAGGAGCGACTGATGAAGCGATATCTGCTGGCGAGCGATTTCGACCAAACCCTCAGCTTCAACGACTCGGGGATCGTCCTGAGCGAGCTGTTGGGGATCTCCGACTTTCGCGAGAAGACCGCGGGGCTCTCACGCATCCACCTGGTGCAGCAAGGCGCGGAGCTCGCCTACCTGCTGCTGCACGATCCGGAGTACCGGCGAGTGCGAAAGGAGCACCTCGTCGAGGTGGGGAAGCGGGTCCGTCTCAAGCAGAACCTGAGCCTGCTCCCGCGCCTGCTCGGGGAGCTGGACGGGTACGACTTCGCGTTCTACGTCATTTCCGCGGCTCCCCAGGAGGTGATCCAGTCGGCCCTGGAGGGCATCGTCCCGCCCGATCATATCTACGGAACGCGGTTCCACTACGACCCCGCCTCCGGCGAGATCCAGTCGATCGAGCGGGTCACCGCCGGATACGGCAAGGTGGCCTTGCTCGAGGAGCTGCGCGCGCTCCTGCCGGTTGGGCACGACCGGGTGATTTACGTTGGCGACGGCAGCTCCGATATTCATGTGATGCTGCACGTCAACCGTTTGAACGGGCTCACGATCGCGGTGTCCGAGAACAAGTACCTCGCGCAGATTGCGAAGCGCACGGTTCTAAGCGACGACGCTGTGAGTGTGCTGGTGCCGATTCTGGAGGACATCGTCGGCATGGACGCGGGCGGCATTCACGCGCTGTTCGAGTCTCGCGGGCTCGTGCTGCAGGAGTGGGACAAGGTGCAGACGGATCTGCTGACGATCCGGGAGACGGACACGGCGCCGCCACTGCTCGCGTGATCCGCCGGCGGCGGGGGGGACGGAGGGGGCGGGGGGGGCGGGGGGGCGCTCATGCCTGACCTGATCGGGTGGCTCGCGACGGCCATCTTCGCGGCCTCGTACTTCTGCAAGCGCACCACCACCCTGCGCCGCGTTCAGGGACTCGCCGCCCTGGCGTGGGCCACCTACGGCGTGCTGATTCACTCCCTCCCGATCATCGTGGCCAACGTCATCGTGGCCAGCCTAGCGTTCGGGTCGTCGCTGTGGCGACGGTCGGGCGATCAGGGCTGACGCCTCGGGTCCTTACAGCCTTAGCTGCATCCGCGCGTAGTAGAACCCCCCATTCATCCCGAATTGCGTGACCCGGCGGCTGTAGACAAAGCGGCCGAAGCTCTGGTTGACCGGGTGCACCTGCGGATCGGGATAGGTGTTGAACAGGTTGTTCGCGCCGACCGCAAGGCGTACGCCGCCCGCCAGCTCGTACGACAGATCGAGGTCGACCAGTGTCTTCGCCCCGAAGTGCTCGTTCAGCGTCGGGTCGGTGGGATGGTGGTATTCGATGCTGCCGTAGTAGGTGGCGCGAGCCACGCCCGCGAACCGACCGAGACCGTAGCGAGCGGCGAGCGAGCCCTTCGACCGGGGCAGCGCATCCTCGAGCCGGTTACGGTCCTCGGGGTTCAAGATCCGATTCTGAATGGTCGTGAGAGTGGTCCGGAAGGTGTCCGCCATCGATTGGGGCACGTTCACCCGGAGTACTTCGGTCTTGGTGAAGGTCGCCGAGCCGGTGAGGTTGAGCGTGCCGCGACCGAGCCCCCGCGCGTAGGCGGCCACGAGATCGACGCCCGTGGTGCGGGTGTCGATCGAGTTGGTGAAGAATTGCGCGGTGGTGACGCCCTGGCTTTGGAACGGGGTGAGGATGCGCCGGACGACTGTGTCGCTCGTCGAGAACTGGCTGGTGAGGACGATGCGGCCGTCGATCGTAATGCGGTAGACATCGGCCGTGACCGACAGGTTGGGGCGCGGCCGGGCCGTGATCCCCGCGCTCAGGTTCACCGACGTCTCCTCGCTGAGGTCGGGGATCCCGAAGGCCCTGGTCACCCGACTCTGATTGTTGCTCGTGAGCACGTTTTGCGGCGCGAGCGCGCCGCTCACGAACACGAACTGCGTGCTGATGTTGTTGAACCACAATTGCTGCAGGGATGGGGCGCGAAACCCGGTGCTGACGGCGGCACGCACCGCGACGTTGGAGACGATTTCGTAGCGTCCGGCCAGCTTGCCATTGATCGTGCTTCCGAAGTCGCTGTAGCTCTCGTAGCGGCCGCCCGCGTCGACGAGCAGACGATCGGTCAACTGGCTCTCGAGCCCGGCATAAACGCCGAGGCTGGTCCGGGAGCGATCGATCACGTTGCCCGGCTGGAAGCCGGGAAAGCCTTGCGACCCGGGCTGCTTCGCCCCTCCCGCCGAGGTCGTGTCATAGTCGATTCCCTTCCGGGTCCCGCCGTTGCCGAGTTGCCACGATGCCGCATCCCCGGCCTCGATCCGGTAATTCTCGAGCCGGAACTCGGCCCCGGTCACGAACGACACCGATTTGAGCCCTCCGATCGCCAGGGGGCGCACCAGGTCGAGATTGCCCGTGGTCTGGCCGAACGCCAAGCGACCAGCGTCGAACGTCGTGGGGCTCGCCGCACCCAACGAGGCGTTCACCGTGTTGTCGACGATGAACTGGAAGTCGTTGCGGCCGTGAGTGAGGCTGAAGTCCACATCCCAGCCGCGGCTCGCTCCACGGACCCCGGCGCTGAACGACCGATCGGTGATCCCCGTGTTGATGTACGGCAGCATGCCGTAGGGAAAGATCTGAGGCGCGACCTGCGATTCCTGGTCTGGCAGTCGGTAGAAGGCGCCCGCCCGGCCGTCGCGCGAGGAGAAACCGCCGAAGCTGTAGAACTCGGCGTTCTCGCTGAGGGGCACGAGCGCGTTGAAGAACGCGGTTCCGAACGTCGCTTGGGCCTGACCGACCTTCATCGTGAAGGGAACCCGAGTCAGGCCCAGTCTCGCGAGCGAGTCGTCGTCGATCCGCTTTAATGAGTCGGTGTACGCAGCCGGGGTGCCCGGCACCGGCCTCACGAAGATTGGCCCCGACCAGGTGGCGGCACGGTTCGTCGCGCCCCGGTCGAGGTACTCGGCGGTGACATTGAAGTAGCCGCGGTCCCCGATAGCGAAGCCGTAATTCGCGTCGGCCTTGACCTGGTCGCCATCGTGGTTGTCCGTGATGTCCCCGAACGCACCACCGCCTGGCGTCGTACCCACGGTGCTGCTCGCCTCCAAGCGCTCCGTCTGGTTCTGGAGCACGATGTTGATTACGCCGGCGATCGCGTCCGAGCCGTACTGCGCCGCGGCGCCGTCGCGCAGCACCTCGATCCGCTCGATCGCCGCCACGGGAATCGCGTTCAAGTCCACGCCCACCGTGCCCCGGCCGAACGTCCCGTTGACGTGTACCAGCGCCGGCGCGTGCCGCCGTTTGCCGTTGACCAGCACGAGCACCTGGTCGGGACCGAGGCCGCGCAGACTTGCCGGGTTGATGTGATCCGAGCCGTCCGCGATGGTCTGGGGCGACGCGTTGAACGACGGCGCGAGGGTCGCGAGGACCTGGTTCACCTCCGTGTGGCCGTTTTCCTGTATCTCCTGAGAGGTGATCACGTCCACCGGCACGGGCGTCTCGACGGCGGTGCGCGACGTGCGTGCGCCGACCACGACGACTTCGTTCAGGGAAAGGGGCGTCGCGGCGAGCTTGAAATCGACGGTGACCGTCTGCCCCGCGGGTACCACCACGCGCTCTTCCGCTGCCTCGTAACCGATCAGCCGGGCACGCACGCTGTGCGCGCCGGCCGGTACGCTCAGGTGATACTGTCCCTTCTCGTTCGTAAGCACGCTCCGCGCCGTCCCGACGACCACGACGCTCGCCCCGGCGAGCGGTGCGCCCGACTCGGTGGCCACGACCGTCCCGGAAACGGTACCGGTCTGCTGGGCGAGCAAGGGGAGCAAGGGGAGTGCGAGCAGGAACGGGACGAACAGCGGAACGGGGGTCGATCTCACGGGTCACCTCCTGGAGGCTAGTAATACGCCTCCGATGGCCTGTGCGCTATCCGGTGCTGTCCCCGGTCGTTTTGCCGATCGCCCGCACCCGAGCTTCGAGTGCGAGCCGCTCGAGCTGCTCGATGGGTGGCGCCAACAGCAGATCGATCCGGCGACTCAACAACAAAAACGCGGCTTCGAACGCCTTCCGCTTCGTGGCCTCGTCGCCCCCGACCTCAGCCGGGTCCGGCATGCCCCAATGGGCCATGACCGGCTGGCCGGGAAAGATCGGGCACGACTCCTTCGCGCGGTCGCACACCGTGACCACGCAGTCCCAGGACTCCCGCTCCAACCCGTCGATAGTGCGCGGTGCCCGGCCTTGCCATGGAACCTCGTATTCACGGAGCGTCTCGATGGCGTGAGGATTCACGCGATCGGCGGGGCGCGAGCCGGCGCTCTCGGCGTGAAATCGCCCTCTGCCCTTCCAATTGAGCAGCGCCTCGGCCATCTGGCTGCGGGCGGAATTCCCGGTGCAGAGAAACAAAACGCGGAACACGTCTATTCGAGCGGCTTCCGCGCCCGCACGCAGCGGCCGGTCCCGCCACACCTCCCGCGCTCGCCGCCGGCCACGCGGAGCGCGGCCTGTCCGTACTTCTCCTTGACCGTCTGCCTGATCTCGTCGCCGCCCATCCGGTCACCTCGCCTCAGTCGCAGCAGGCCTGCGCGCAACTCCCGGCGTGCTTCCCCGGCCTCACCCCGGACGCGAACTCGGCGATCTCATCGAGCGCGTCACGGTTCAAGGCGTAATGGATCCACCGACCGTCCCGACGGTCGCTCACGAGCCCCGCATCCTTCAGCGTCTTCAAATGGAAGGAGAGGCGTGACTGCGCCGCATCAAGGACGTCTTGCAGCTCGCACACGCAGCGCTCCCCGTGCGACAAGAGCCGTACGATCTCGAGCCGTGTCTCATCGGAGAGCGCGTGGAACAGCTGGGCGGCTCGGCTAGCGT
Organism: Gemmatimonadota bacterium; assembly: GCA_003221085.1. Taxonomy (GTDB): domain Bacteria; phylum Gemmatimonadota; class Gemmatimonadetes; order Gemmatimonadales; family GWC2-71-9; genus AG41. The sequence goes on along the minus strand of QHUD01000213.1, from coordinate 5,480 downwards.
CGGGAACGGTCGTGACGGGCATGGTGGAGAATGTATCAAGTTCTGTCGCACTTATATACTTGACAAAGCTGGTCTATGGCGGTATCGTTAGGGCACAAGGAGATACGATGCCAGCCAAGAAAGCCGGACCTGCTGACCTGAGCGCCCCGATCTTCACCAATGAGGCGAAGGCGCGCGCGCATTTGGAAGGCTTGCGCTGGCCTAACGGCGCGTTCTGCCCGCATTGCGGCGATACGGAGAACGTGACCAGCATGAACGGCGATGCGCACCGCGCAGGCCTGTATCAGTGCAATAGCTGCCGCGAGCAATTCAGCGTGACGGTGGGTACCCTGTTTGAGCGTTCGCACTTGCCGTTGCACAAGTGGTTGCTCGCGTTCCACCTCATGGCATCGAGCAAGAAGGGCGTGAGCGCGCACCAACTCCACCGTATGCTCGGCATCACCTACAAGACGGCGTGGTTTATGGGGCATCGTATCCGCGAAACGATGAAAACCCTCCACGTCGGGCGCATCGGTGGGAGCGGTAAGACGCTGGAAGCTGACGAAACGTTCTGGGGCCAGAAGCCACGCCAGAAGGGCGCGCGCAAGCCACGCGGCGGCTACCAGCACAAGAACGTCATCGTCTCGTTGGTCGAGCGCGGCGGCGACGTTCGCAGTTTCCATGTGCCGAGCGCCACGGCGGGCGCGGTCCGTCACGTGCTGGACGAACAGGCCGACAAGCAGAGCCACTTGATGACGGACGATGCCAAGCACTACCGCAAGGTCGGGCGCGAGTTCGCCAAGCATGACCGGCGGTTTGGTTGGCACGTTTCACCACGTAGGCGTTCAGCATTTGCACCGCTATGTCGCTGAATTCGATTTCCGATACAACCACCGCTTGGTCAGGGATATGCCCGAGAGCGATCCCCGCCCCGTGACGGACACCGAGCGAGCCACCGCCATGCTGCGCGGCATCGAGCGCAAGCGCCTCACCTATCGGCGGACTCACAGCTAAGAGCGCCGAGACCGTTTACGCCGAGATGGAGGCGCGCTTTTCTTCGCCTTCCGCTTTCCAGCTTTGGCTGGACGGTCTGGCGAGGGGGGAGCGCTGAGAAAGCGCCTCGCAATGTCATCCATTGTGAGACCAGAAGGCACTTCTCCCGGCCCATGCTTCTGTTTCGCCATTAGAACAATCCCTCCTTGTAAGGCAGCAACCACCTTTGGCAAGGACTAAGGACAGTGACCCCGCAACCCCTCTCGAAGGTCATGCCCGGCAGCACGTTGAATGACCTCATCATAACCCCGGCGTTTCTGGAAATCGCCGATCCAGTTCTCGTGGGACTGGTCATGCGTGTAATCGCGACGTGGTCGTATGTAGACCTCGCCTTAACGGACCTCATTTCGGTCTTTTTGCGCGCCGACTTTGAGGTAGTTAATGAAATGTTTATCGCCCTAATCGGCAGCACCCAGCGACGCGCCGTCAGGGATGCGGCCTCGCTCACCCTGTCGGAGAATGATAGGGAACTATACGTCCAGGTTATGAAACGGTTGGGACCAATCGAGAAACATCGTAATGACTTCGCGCATTCGATCTGGGCATATGCCCGTTCAATGCCAGAAGCGCTCTTACTCATTGATCCGAAAGCCCTGGCTCGCCATAACGCGAAATACATCGTGACCCTTCGAGGGATGCGCGAATGGATACGCTGGGTAAACACACATCCGGGCAGCGATGCGGACTGGACCACCGCTCCTGAAGCACCCGAGCTGGCGGGATTCGTGGATGGGCTAGACCAGTCGCTTGTCATGGTATATCGGAAGAAAGATCTTGAGCAAGAATTGGCAGCTGTGCAACGGGCAGAGCGGCTAGTACAGACCCTGCACGACATGATTGCTCTCGCAGACGATGAAGCACGTTCTGCGCTAGCGATTCTCCTTCAACAAGGGCAATCGTCTCAACCGGAGTCCACCTGAAAAACTCCGCGACCTCTGCCCTAATGGCCTCGATCAAGACAGGAACCATGACCGTAATGGTGGGGCTCGAATCTTCGGGAGGCAGGCCAGTCGCATGGTCCATCATATCAAGACCTCTTACGCTTTGTCAAGTATATAAGTGCGAGTTCTGTTGATATGTCAATGAGTGCCGACCGGGCGCAGGCGGACATAGACCACGAATCCACCCGGCGTGCGGCTACCGTACTCGGCTTCGAGGCTCGACGGGACAAAATTGACCGACCCGCGGACGCCCACGCCGGCCACGAGTCCTCCCATGGTTCCGATCGTCCGCACGTAGCCCAGGGCCAGCGCGCCCACGTCGTACTCGGCCGTGGGAGGCGCCGAGGGGACCACCAGCTCTTCCGCGTTCTTCCTCACGTATTCCGCACGACCGAAGAGGGTGTTCGTCCCGTCGAGGGCGAGATTGGACTCGAGCACGACGCTGTTCGACGCGTGCCCGGAGCCGAGCGGGTCGTTCGCCCCCCAGATGAGCGCGCTCGCCCACTGGCCACCCCGGCCGTACGGCTGCGTCGTGAGTGCGGCCACACCGTAGCGGTGGAGCGACTCATCCGGGTGCAGCCCTTCGGGGCTCTTCAGGTAGGCGTACCAGGCGGACACACTCCACCGCGGCCCTGGGTTCACGGTCAAACGCGTGCCGTATGAATCGAGCCTCCGTCCCCCGTAGTCGAAGTTGGTGCGATTGTCGTCGGGCTCCCGGCCGTTGAACCACGACCCCTCGAGCTTCACCGCGCGCGTGAACACGCCCGCCGTCACCACCCCGAACGTGATGTGGGTGCCGTCCTGCCAATGATGCGAGATGGGCGCGAACGGATCATCCGCCGCCGAGGGTCGGTGCGGGAACGCGACCGGGCCCACGGCCGGCTCGCCCACGGGAGCCAGATAGAGCGAGAGCCCGACGTTCCGGGCCACCGGCCGCTCGTACAGCGCGGCGAGCTCCATGAAGAGGTCGTGCGGGTGCTGCCGATCGTGCAGCGGCGCGCTCCGATATGACTCGCCCGACTGGACGAGCAACGGGTAGCCCCGACTGCCGACGGTCCAGGGCTCGGCGCTGAGCATGCCCCGGACCTCGACCCGACCCCCGCCCACCGAACGGCTCGCGGCGGCCATGGCCCAATTGGTGATGCCGAGCTGATCGCCGCCCCGGGGGCCTCCCTGCCGGTCGTATTGACCGAAGCCCTGCCCGTGCAGCATCAGGGTCCAGTCGCCGAGCATGATGTGGGCGGCATGCATCGGCGACGCATCGGGAAGCCAGGACGTGCCCGAACCCCTTCGCGACTCGGGAATGCCGAGGGGTCCCCCGTTCATCTCCATTGAATGCTGCATATCCATCTGCGCTCGGAGCGGCCACGTCGCGCACCCGATGAGGGCCAGCAAGAGCCTTCGCATCTCCAGATCTCCTCGAGCCAAAGTCGCAAGCGCGCGCCGCATGCGCGGCGCGGATACACACACCTGGTACGGCCGACTTAGGCTTGAGGCGGTGGAGCGAGCGGTGGAGCGAGGTAGGAAATCGGCGCGGAGCTCGGTCCCGTAGCGACCCTGCGCGACGCGGCCCCCGACACAATCGGGACATTGATCCACACGGGCGCGGCGGTGCCGCCGGTCGGGCAGGAGCCGCCGGCCGTGCAACCGAGGCTCGCGGCATCCGTATGACAGGCGTGGTGCCCCGATGGCGCCGCAGTGATGCTCGCGACGCTCCCGTCGTGCGTGGCGTGAGCCCCGCGGGCGTGCATCGCGCACGGCGCCGCAGCCTTGGCGAGGAGCGACACGCACATCGGGACCTCCCCACCCTGCGCCGTGACGGTAAGCGCAAGAGCGGCCGCAAAGGCGCGAACGAGGCCCGAGTAACGCTGACCGGACTTCATGGCGTCAATTATACACCCGTCGCCTCCCGCGGCCGTGCCCCAACAGCTGGGCGTTCAGCGCCACCACGACGGTCGATACCGACATGAGCACCGCGCCGACCGCCGGCGACAGCAGGATGCCCGCGCGAGCCAGCACGCCCGCCGCGAGGGGGATTGCGACGGCGTTGTAGCCCGTCGCCCACCAGAGGTTCTGCACCATCTTGCGATACGTGGCCCGGGCGAGTTCAACGATCGTCGGAACGTCGCGTGGGTCGGAGCGCACGAGCACGATATCCGCGGACTCGATCGCCACATCGGTGCCCGCGCCGATCGCGATCCCGACATCTGCCGCGACCAGGGCGGGGGCGTCGTTCACGCCATCCCCCACCATCGCGACTGTGAGGCCGCGCTGCTTGACCTCCTCGATCTTCGCCGCCTTCTGGTCCGGCAGTACCTCGGCGAAGTAATCGTCCAGCCCCAGCTCGCCCGCGACCCACCGTGCCACGGCGTCGGAGTCCCCCGTCAGCATGATCGGCTTGATGCCCATCGCCTTGAGCCGGCCGAGCGCCTCGCGCGACTCTGGCCGGATGATGTCGGCCAACGCGATCGCCCCGATTGCCTTTCCGTCGGCGAGCACGTACACGACGGTCTTCCCCTGGTCGGCCAGCCGTGCGACCCGCTGGTCCGCGACGGCCAGCGCGTGCTCCTTCAGGAAGCCAGGGCTCACGACCTTTACCGCCGTCCCGTCCACCGTTCCCTGCGCGCCCTTCCCCGGGATGGCGGCGAACCCGACGGGAGCCGGGAACTGTACCCCGCGGTCGGTCGCCGCCCGCACGATCCCGGCGGCGATCGGGTGCTCCGAGCGGCTTTCGAGCGCCGCGGCGAGGCGCAGCACGTCGTGCTCGGTGCGCCCGCCGAGGGGCACGATGTCGGTCACGCCGAAGCGCCCTTCGGTGAGCGTGCCCGTCTTGTCGAATACGACCGCCTCCAGTTCGCGCGCCCGCTCGAACGCCGAGCGGTCGCGGATCAGCAGGCCGTTCCGCGCCGACAGGGCGGTGGATACCGCGACCACGAGCGGTACGGCGAGCCCGAGGGCGTGCGGGCAGGTGATCACCATGACGGTCACCATGCGCTCCAGCGCGAAGCTGAAATCACGGCCTGCACTCAGCCAGGCGAGGAGGGTGACCGTCCCGCCGCCCACGGCAATGAGTGTGAGCCAGAGGGCGGCGCGGTTCGCGAGATCCTGGGTGCGAGAACGCGTCTCCTGCGCCTTGCGCACCAGCTCGATGACCTGAGAGAGGTAGGTGTCGGCGCCGGTGCGCCGGACTTCGACCGTGATCGAGCCCTCGCCGTTCACCGCGCCGCCGATGACCTCGTCGCCCTCCCCCTTCTCCACCGGCTGAGACTCGCCCGTGAGCATCGCCTGGTTGACGCTCGTGCGACCCTGCACGACGAGCCCGTCGGTCGGGATCTTCTCTCCCGGCTTGACGACCACCCGGTCGCCCGGGTGCAGGGCATTGAGCGCAACCTCCTCGATGGAGCCGTCGGGGTGGAGACGATGCGCCTCGACCGGAAGGAGCCGTACGAGCTGCTCGAGCGCCCGCGACGCGCCGAGCACCGAGCGCATCTCGACCCAGTGCCCGAG
>QHUD01000275.1 GCA_003221085.1 Gemmatimonadota bacterium | reverse complement strand
CGCTCCGGCTCACGGGCAGGGAGCGTGTGCTCGAAATCGGTACCGGCTCCGGGTATCAGACAGCGCTGCTCGGGGCCCTTGCGGGCACGGTCTTCTCGGTCGAGCGCGTGGAGCGGCTCGCCCTCGCGGCTCAGGGGGCCCTGCGCCAGGCCGGGATCGTGAACGTTTCGGTGCTGCTCGGCGACGGGACGCTGGGGTGGAGCGCCTATGCGCCCTACGACGCGATTCTGGTCGCCGCCGGCGGCCCGGAGGTTCCGCCGCCGCTCGTCGAGCAACTCGCACCGGACGGCCGCCTGCTGATTCCGCTGGGCCAGGGCGGCGTGCAGACGCTCACCCTGGTCGAGCGTGTGGGGCAGGGTGCTTCCTCCGAGCTCCGCCGCACTCCGCTCGGCGCGGCGCGCTTCGTCCCCCTGCTGGGAGAGCACGGCTGCGATGCTTGACGCGTTCGTCCAGTGGCTACTCGACCTGTTCCGGGGGATGGGATACCCCGGCATCGTGGTCCTCATGGCCGTGGAGTCATCGATCTTGCCGCTGCCGAGCGAGCTCGTGATGCCCCCGGCGGGCTATCTCGCGGCCAAAGGGGAGATGAACTTCGTCGTCGCGATCGCCTGCGGCGTGCTCGGGAGCATCCTCGGCGCGCTGGCGAACTACGGGCTGGCCCATTGGCTGGGGCGCGCGTTTTTTTTGCGGGTGGGGAAGTACGCCCTCGTCACCGAGAAGGCGCTCGATCGCTCGGAGCGGTACTTCGCGGCCCACGGCGAGATCAGCACGTTTCTGGGTCGCATGCTTCCCGTCGTGCGTCACCTCATCTCGATTCCCGCCGGTGTCGCACGCATGCATGCGGGCCGGTTCGTGGTGTTCACCGGACTGGGGGCGCTGGTCTGGTGCACGATTTTGACCTCGATCGGGTGGTTCATCGGCAGTCGAGAAGACGTGATCCTCGAGGTACTCAATCAAGAGGCGAAGCGCTACGCCGGGCGCGCCGTGCTGGTTGCCCTGCCGGTGCTGGCGGCCATCGCGGCCGCCTACATCTGGTGGTTTCGCAGGCGGGCAGCGCAGGGCCGCCAAGGATAGAGAGCCACATGGCCGCGATGCGCTTCCTCGTCCACGGTCACGTTCAGGGGGTGGGCTTTCGTTGGTGGGTGTGGCGGCAGGCGACGCGCCTGGGTCTTCACGGGCTCGCCCGCAACCTGCGTGATGGGTCGGTTGAAGTGATCGCGGAAGGCTCGGATTCAAGCCTGGCGGACCTGGAGCGTGTGCTCGCGCAGGGACCGCCAGCGGCACAGGTGGAGCGTGTGGAAAAACACAACGTTCCACATGAGGTCCCGATCCCGAATGGGTTTGATATCAAATAGTTGCGAGGCCCGAGCTTGACCCAAGCAGTCACAGTACAGGAGATCTATCAGGCGATTCGCGATGTCCCCGACTTTCCCAAGCCGGGGATCATGTTCAAAGACATCACGCCGTTGCTGCTCGACCCGGCCCGGTTCCGCCGGGCGCTGGAGCTGATGGCGGCTCCGTTCGGCGGATCCAAGGTGCGGCGCGTGGTCTCGATCGAATCGCGCGGGTTCCTGCTGCTGGAATACGGCACCGACGCGCTCGAGATGCACCGTGATGCGGTTGGTTCGGGTGACCGCGTGTTGATTGTGGACGACGTGTTGGCGACGGGCGGCACCGCTGAAGCAGCTGCGAAGTTGGTGCGGGCGCATGGTGCGGAGGTGGTGGGCTTCACCTTCCTGATCGCGCTGGATTTTCTCAAAGGGCGGGAGCGGCTCCGAAACGAGTGCGTTGAGGCCTTGCTCCACTACGCGTAACCTCGCTAGATTTCGAGGCTTAGCCCCTGTAGCTCAGGTGGATAGAGCAGCGGTTTCCTAAACCGTTGGCCGGGTGTTCGAGTCACCCCAGGGGCACGCTTGAAGGAGGTTTGGGAGGTTGCGAACCTCCCGAACCTCCATAACCTCCACAAGGTCTTTTATGGCGACGACGGTTACCACAGCGGGACGTCCGGTGGTCGGGGAGTCCAACGCGCTGACGTGGCTCACCAACTGGATCAGGAGCCACAAACAGGCAGCGGTCTACCTGGTGGTGGCGCTCGTCGTCGCGCTGGGATTGTTCGCGTGGAACTTCTTGTCGGCGAAAACCGCGGAGCGGAGCGCCGGCCGCCAAATCGCGCAGGGGCGTCTCGCCCTCGATTCGAAGAACTACCCGCTCGCCGCCAGCGTGCTCTCCCAGGTGGTGGAGAACTTCTCCGGGACCCATGCCGCCCAGGAGGCCAGCATCCTCCTCGCGCAGACCCGGCTCGCGCAGGGCCAGACCCAGCAGGCGATCGACGTGCTCCAGCGGTCCGCTCCGAAGGCCGACCGGTACTTCCGAGCTCAGATGTACGGTCTGCTCGGTGCCGCGTACGAGAACGCGCTCCGGCCAAAGGACGCCGCGACGGCGTATGAATCCGCCGCCGCTGCGGCGCTGTATCCGTTCCTCCGGGCTCAGTTTCTTTCGGATGCCGGGCGGGCGTGGCTGGCGGCGCGTGATAGCGCGAAGGCGCTGGCGGCGTACCGGATGATCGCGGAGAAGCTGGATTCGACCAGTGCGGCTGGGGAGGCGAAAGTCCGCATCGGCGAGTTGACCAAGGGGAGTGGTCAAAAGTGATTTTCTGAGCACGGCTACTTCGTATAAGATATGTTATGTTAAGTTGAGCGACGACTGAATGTGGAGAAGACGCTCAGTTAATCACACCCCGGATCACGAGCCTCGCCTCCCCCCCCAGCCACACGTCGTCAAAGACCCCCGCTGCCGTCTTGCGGGCGCGGATCTCGAGGCGCTGGGCGCTCCTGGTCCAGATCGTGATGGGGAGCTTGGCCAGGCCCCAGTCGGCCAGCGCGCAGGCGGCGGCCACGGCACCCGTCCCGCACGCCAGCGTCTCGTCCTCCACGCCGCGCTCGTAGGTCCGCATGCGCCACTCAGACGCCCGGGCGGTCGGTGAGATGAAGTTCACGTTTGCTCCGGCGGGCCCGAGCACCGGGTCGGAGCGAAGCCGCCTGCCCCGGGGCACGACGTCGATCGCATCGACGTCTGCTACGAGGACCACGAGATGCGGGACGCCGACCGTGCCGAGCGCCACCTGCCGCTCGCCAGGCGCGATCGCCAATCCCGGTACGGGTGCCGGCGTGCACACC
>QHUD01000274.1 GCA_003221085.1 Gemmatimonadota bacterium | reverse complement strand
CCGCGGCGCGCGATCTGGTGGGCGAGCAGTTCAAGGTGGTCGCCGTGGTGGGAGACGGCGCGCTCACGTGCGGGCTGCCGTACGAGGCGATGAACAACGCCGGCCATTCCGGGCGCGACATCATCATGGTGCTGAACGACAACGGCATGTCGATCGCCCCCAACGTCGGCGCCATCAATACCTACCTCGGCTCCATCATCGCGAGCCCCGTCACCGTCCGCATCCGCGAGCGGGTGAAGGGGCTGATCGAATCCGTGTCCCACATCGTGGGCGGCCAGAAGCTCGTCGACTTCGCGAAGACCATGGAGGAGAGCATCAAGAACTTCTGGTCACCGGGGATGCTGTTCGAGGAGCTCGGCTTCCGCTACTTCGGGCCGATCGACGGGCACAACATCGCACAGATGGTGCAGACCTTCGACATCGTCAAGACGCTCAAGGGGCCGCGGGTCGTGCACGTGATCACGGAGAAGGGCAAAGGCTTCCCGCTGCCACAGCCCGATACCGAGAAGTATCACGCCCGCGCGCCCTACGACCCGGTCACCGGCGAGCTGCGGCCCGTCAAGGCGGGCCCTCCGCAGTGGACCACCGTGTTCGGCGAGGCGCTCACCCAGCTCGCGGGGGAATACCCCAAGCTCGTCGCGATCACGGCGGCCATGCCGTCGGGGACCGGGACGGGCATCTTTCAGAAGAAGTGGCCCGACCGGTTTTTCGACGTCGGGATCGCCGAGGCACACGCGACCACCTTCGCGGCGGGCCTCGCCACGCAGGGCATCCGGCCCGTGGTCGCGATCTACTCGACGTTCCTGCAGCGCGCCTACGACAGCATCATCCACGATGTCGCCATCCAGCAGCTCCCGGTGATCTTCTGCCTCGATCGCGCCGGCATGGTAGGCGAGGACGGGCAGACGCACATGGGACTGTACGACATCGCGTATCTGCTCGCCGTGCCAAACCTGACGGTCACGGCGCCGAAGGACGGCGCCGAGCTCATCGGGCTGCTGCGCTGCGCCCTCGAGCACACCGGCGGGCCGTTCTCGCTCCGGTATCCGCGCGACAAGGCGCCGGGGGAGACGCCGCCCGCCGCCGAGGTCGCGCCGATCCGCTACGGCACCTGGGAGGTGCTGCGCAAGGGGCGCGAATGCGCCCTGCTGGCGGTGGGCGCGATGTGTCAGCCGGCCCTTGCGGCCGCAGAGGAGCTCGCGACCGAGGGGTTCGACGTCACGGTGGTGAATTGCCGGTTCTTGAAGCCCGTGGACCGCGAGCTGCTCGACGCGTTGTTGCGCGACCACCGGGTGCTCGTCACGGTGGAGGACGGCACGGTCACCAACGGCTTCGGCGCCTGCCTCGCCGGCCTGGTGCAGACCGTTGTTCCGGAGACCCGCGTCGTCCCGCTCGGCGCCCCCGACCGCACCTACGAGCACGCGCCCCGGGCGCAGCAGCTCGCGGACGTGGGTCTCACCGGGGCCGGGATCGCGGCGCGGGTGCGCGCGCTGGCGGCGGAGCAATCTCTCACCCACTCATGAACGTCGGGGTCGTCGGCAACCCCAGCTACCGCGATCTCAAGAACATCCTCGCGCATCTCGCGCAGGTCGCGCCGCGGGTCGGCATCACGCTGTACACCGAGGAGGAGATCGGGCCGCTCTGGCCCGAGCCCGCGCCTCCACCGCTGCACCGCGCGCCCCAGCTGGACTGCCTGATGACGCTCGGCGGGGACGGCACGCTGTTGCGCGGGGCCCGGACGCTGAACGGCGCCCGCACGCCGATCCTCGGCGTCAACCTCGGACGGGTCGGGTTCCTCACCACCGCCACGTCGCAGACCCTCGACTGGGCCCTCGACGCGCTGGTGCGCCGGGCCTACGTCACCGAACCGCGTCTCGCGCTCGCGCCCTTCATCGAGGACAAGCAGGGCAGGAGCCGCGCCGAGCCGATCGTGTTGAACGACGCCGTGGTGCACAAGGGCGGCGTCGCCCGGGTCATCCGGCTCCGCGTGTCGGTGGACGGCGACGAAGTCGGGCAGTACTCGTCCGACGGCATCGTCGTGGCCACGCCCACGGGATCCACGGCGTACGCGCTGTCCGCAGGGGGACCGATCGTCGTCCCGAGCGTGGATGCCATCGTCGTGGCCGCGATCTGCCCGCACACGCTCGCCGTGCGACCGCTCGTCGTCCCATCGAGCGCCGCGGTCACCGTCGAGCCGATTCCGCCCTGGACCGAGGACGTGCTCGTCTCCTTCGACGGGCAGGTCGGCACGACGATGGGCGCCGGCGAGCGGCTGGTCGTGAAACGCGCCGCGCAGCCGGTGCTGCTGGTGCGGCTCGGCCCCGAAGGCTTCTTCGCGCGCATGCGCAAGAAGCTGCAATGGGGCGATCTCTCCGATCGCGAGCGGAAGTAATGCTCACGGAGCTCCGCGTCCGCGATCTGGCCGTCATCGCCGACGTCACGCTCCCCCTCGCCCCCGGCCTCAACGTCCTGACGGGAGAGACCGGGGCCGGCAAGTCCATGCTGGTCGATGCGCTGGCCCTCCTGCTCGGCGAGCGCGCCTCGAGCGACGTCGTCCGTCCCGGCGCGTCCAAGACCGTCATCGAGGGCGCCTTCGAATTCACCTCCACCGCCCTCCACCGCCTTGCACCGTCCTTCACCGCCCTGGGGGTTGAGCTGGACGACGGTCGACTGATAGTGAAACGAGAGATCGGCGGGGAAGGGAGATCCCGCGCCTGGGTCAACGGCAGTCCTACGACCATCGGTGTCCTGGCGCAGCTCGGCGCGGTCCTCGTCGACCTGCACGGCCAGCACGAGACCCAATCCCTGCTCCGGGCCGATGCTCAACGTGACATGCTCGATGCGTACGCCGACGCGGCGGTCGAGCGGACGGCGGTGCGCGACGCGCATGACCGGCTGCGCGACTTCGAGCGGCGCGAGGGGGAGCTCACGGCCCGACGGGAGGACGTACGCCGCAAGGCGGATTACCTGCGGCATGTAGTCGAAGAAATCGAGCGCGCCGCCCCCCAGAACGGCGAGGTCGAGGCCTTGGAGCTCGAAGCCAAGCGCCTCGCCCACGCCGACGAGTTGGGCCGCCTCTCGCGCGACCTCGAGCAGGCGCTCGATACTGCCGGCCTCGCGCGGGCGGCCAAACTGTTCGGCGGCCTCGCGCGCCTCGATCCCTCAGTAGCCAGGTGGCAGGAGCTCCTGGACGGGGCGTTCGCGCACGTCGAAGAGCTCGTCCAAGCCGCGCGAGACTACGCGGCCGCTATCGAAAGCGACCCGCAGCGGCTCGGCGCCGTCGAACAGCGGCGCGACGTGCTGTTCCGCCTGGTCCAGAAATACGGTCCCACCCTCCCGGACGTCCTCGCCACCCGCGACCGAGCGACGCACGAGCTGGAGCTGCTCGACACGACCGACCTGGACCTCCGACAGATCGCCGCGCAGCGCGAGACGGCCGCCGCGGATTTCGCACGCGCTTGCTCGGCACTCAGCGCCAAGCGGAAAGAGGGCGCCG
>QHUD01000272.1 GCA_003221085.1 Gemmatimonadota bacterium | reverse complement strand
AAGTCCGCGCCCACCCGGTCCATTTTGTTCACGAAGACGATGCGCGGCACGTGGTAGCGGTCGGCCTGACGCCACACGGTCTCGGTCTGCGGCTCGACGCCGCCCACGGCGTCGAGCACGGTGATGGCGCCGTCCAGGACGCGCAGGGAACGCTCCACCTCGACGGTGAAGTCCACGTGGCCGGGGGTGTCGATGATGTTGATGCGATATTGTTGACCGCGGCGCGCCCAGAAGGCGGTGGTGGCGGCCGAGGTGATGGTGATGCCGCGCTCCTGCTCCTGCTCCATCCAGTCCATGGTGGCGGTGCCGTCGTGCACCTCGCCCAGCTTATACGTCCGGCCGGTGTAGTACAGGATGCGCTCGGTCGTAGTCGTTTTCCCGGCATCGATGTGAGCCATGATGCCGATGTTACGAACCCTGTCGAGCGGCGTGGTACGCGGCATTCTTCCCTTTCGGAGGGCGCAGCATGCGGCGCCCCTACATTCAGCAAAAACGCGGGGCGACCGTGACGCCCGGTCTGCGGGCCGGTCTCGCTCCGCTGTCGTCCGGGGGTGCGACCCCCCTGCGACGTGCTAGTGTTTGTTCGCCCCGAGGCATGGCCCCGGGGTTAGTCTACCCCTACCACCTATAGTGCGCGAATGCCCGATTGGCTTCGGCCATTCGGTGCGTGTCTTCCTTCTTCTTTATCGTTTCGCCCTCGCCCTTCGAGGCGAGGATCAACTCGGCGGCGAGCCGCTCCGCCATGTTCTTCTCGCGGCGCGCGCGGCTGAACGAGATCAGCCAGCGCATGCCGAGCGCGGTGCGCCGCTCCGGTCGGACTTCCACCGGCACCTGGTAGGTGGCACCGCCCACGCGCCGGGACTTCACTTCCAGCGCGGGCTTCACATTCGACAGTGCCTGCTTGAAGATGTTCACACCCGGCTGCCCGGTGCGCTGCTCGATCAGGTCCATCGCCGAATAAAACACCCGTTCCGCGAGCGACTTCTTGCCCCGCTCCATCAGGTTGTTCAAGAACTTGGAGACGGTCTGGCTGTCGTAGCGCGGATCGGCCGGGACGGGCCGGCGGACCGCTTTCTTTCTGCGGCTCATGTGGCCGCCGCCTTGGGCCGCTTGGCGCCGTACTTGGAGCGCGACTGCTTGCGCTCGTTCACGCCGGCGGCGTCGAGCGTGCCGCGGATGATGTGGTAACGCACGCCCGGCAGGTCCTTCACGCGGCCGCCGCGGATCATCACGATCGAGTGCTCCTGCAGGTTATGCCCTTCGCCCGGGATGTAGGCCGTCACCTCGAAACCGTTGGTCAGGCGGACCCGCGCGACCTTCCGCAGCGCCGAGTTCGGCTTCTTGGGCGTCGTGGTGTAGACGCGCGTGCAGACCCCGCGCTTCTGCGGGTTACCGCGCAGCGCGGGCGCCTTCTCTTTTGCTTCCATGTCGCGCCGGCCGTGGCGGACGAGCTGGTTGATGGTCGGCATAACCCCTGAGAAAAAGTTGCCAAATAGACGTGCAAGATAGAGGGGGTGTTGGGGTTAGGGCAACCCCCGACGCCGCCCAACAACCTCGGCCGGGGTGGCGGTGACCATTAGTAACTGAGCGGGTGTGAGGTCAAAGCGCTGCATTGCCTCCTCACCCCAACGGTCGCCACGGCTCGCTCCTCTCGGGTCTGCCGAGAGTATCGGCTCGGCCACAAAGTGCAGGCAAGCCCCAAAACTACAACCGGGGCTCCGCTTTCGCGGAACCCCGGCCACCGTGGGTGAACACCCCACTCGGTTGCTACCCGTATTGCGAATCTGCGTAGGCGGCCTGGGTCCGTCAAGCTGCGTGATTGGTAGGGGCGCAGCATGCTGCGCCCCTACTTGAACCCTGCCGTCCTACCGTCCAACCGTCCGCCCGTCCGTTTGTCCGATCGTCAGTCCGCTTCCACTTCCTCCGGGAACGGACTCGGCACCGCGCCGGGCACCGGCTCGGGCGGCGGCGGCGGCGGCTGGAACCCTTCCGGCGGCTCGATCTCAATGTCGTGGTACCGATAGATGCCGGTCCCCGCCGGGATGAGATGGCCGATGATGATGTTCTCCTTCAACCCCAGCAAGTCGTCCCGCGCGCCGCGGATCGCCGCGTCGGTCAACACGCGCGTGGTCTCCTGGAACGACGCCGCCGAGATGAACGACTGCGTCGTCAGGCTCGCCTTGGTGATTCCCAGGAGCAAGGGCTCGTTGGTCGGGGGCTTGCCGCCCTTCTTCACGACCCGGTCCTTCGCGTCGGAGAAGGTCTGCTTGTCCACGTTCTCCCCCTCCAGGAACTCCGTGTCCCCGGGCTCGACGATCTTCACCTTCTGCAGCATCTGGCGCACGATCACGCCGATGTGTTTGTCGTTGATCTTCACGCCCTGCAGGCGGTACACCTCCTGGACCTCGTTGAGCAGATACTCCTGCACCGCCCGCGGGCCCTTGATTCTCAAGATATCGTGCGGGTTCACCGGTCCCTCGGTGAGCCGGTCGCCGGCGCGCACGCGGTCGCCCTCGTGCACGCGCAAGTGCTTGCCGGCCGGCACCTCGTACAGCTG
>QHUD01000194.1 GCA_003221085.1 Gemmatimonadota bacterium | reverse complement strand
CATCCGTCTGTTCCGAGATCAGCCCTTCGTCCAGCCGCAGCGTGAACGCGCGCGGGAACGCGGGCGCAACTGGCCCTGTGGGAAGGGGATGGGTCTCCGCGATGACCTCGGCGGAATGGGGGAGCATTCCGTCGTGATTCCGGAAATGCATCAGCACCGTCCACCCCAACGGCACCATCAACGTCAGCCCACCGTCCCGGAAACCGTTGAAGTTGAGCGCGCCGTTGAGACCGGTGAGGCCCGCCACCAGCTGGAAGGTGACCGTCTTGGTTGCGGTATCGACCTGCAACCACGACGGATCGACCGCCGGAGCGGGCGCGGCTGCGTCGCCCTGTGCGCGAACCACGACCGGCGACGCAGCGCCCACCGCCACAGCCACGATACATGCGACCGACAACGACTTCACCGTGGCGAACCTACCACGGCCTCCCGCGAAGCGGAAGAGCTTCACACCACTACATTGTGGCGCATGAGCGACAGGCATGGCAGCACGTAGGCACCTCAGGTTTGCCGTGCCATCCTCGGAGGGCTCCTGACGGTGTCTGGCATCCTCCTTGCGAGAACCAAAATCGCAGCTCGTTTGGGCCGCCGGTGGAGAGCCAGCTGCGAGACGGCGCTCCAGTCCGAGAGGGTAGGCGCAGCGTACGAGGATGCACTTGCATGTACTCCAAGTCCGGCGTCACGCGTTTCGACCACGTCGTTGCGTGGTTGCTGGCTCTGGGGCTGTACCGGTTGGCGCGCGGCGCGATGTTCGTGCTGCTCCTGGCCGGCGCAGGGTGCCTCCACTCCCACAAGGCAGCGCTCGCGCGCGTCCCGCTTGTTGCGGCAGGGCAGCGGCCGCTCGCTCAGCGACTCGCCGGCGCAGATCTCGTGGTGACTGCCACGCTTGCCAAAACCGAGCGCGATTGGCGCTACGAAGAGCCCTGCGGTGTCTTGCGCCACCTCATGTACGGTTGTGCCGACATCCCGAAGGCGTACCAGGCGACGTTGCGCCGGGGCAACGAGACGTGGCCGGTGTTCTACTTCAAGCTCGGCGACCTGCCGCACCCCGCTGTGGGGGACTCGGCGGTCTGGCTCCTCCGCCAGGGGGCCGTCTACCGCCTGGTGGAGTGCGCGCAGCGGCGCAGTATGACGTCGGCGTACTGCAGCTACGACGTCGCCTACGTGGTTGAGTCCGACGACGACGTCCTTCCGGCTACTACTTGGCAAGAGGTCAACGCGCTGCTCCACACTCTTGCACAGCCTTCCGTAGAGAACCGTTAAACGCAAGGAGCCGGCGCACGGTGAATATCACCGTGCGCCGGCTCCCAGCGTAGCTGTCTACATCCCCGCCTTCGGCAACCCGAAGACGAAGACCGAATTACCCAGCGGATAGCTGATCTGGAAGTTCCCACCAGCCGCGACGGCGATGAATTGCTCCCCGTCGAGCTCATACACCGAGGGTGCCGCGTTCACGCCGGCCCCGCAATAGAACTTCCACAGCACGGTGCCGGTCTTGGCGTCGTAGGCCTTGAACCAGCCGTTGCCCTCGCCGGTGAACACCAGGCCGCCCGCCGTGGCGGTCGCGCCGCCCATCATCGGCAGCTCCGTCTTCTGCTGCCAGGCGATCTTGCCCGTATTCAGGTCGATGGCGGTGACGGTGCCGTACTCACCCGAATAGCCGCCCTTCTCGTCCGGCACCCGGATGAACGCGCTGCCCAGCCACAAGCGGCCGTTCTCCCAGGGCGCGTAGTGGACCTTGTAATGCATCGGCTGATGCAGGCCCACGGTGTACGCGTAGGCCAGCTCGGGATGAACCGCGATGGGCGACCACTCCTCGCCGCCGTTCGCGCCCGGCAGCATGAACACGCCGTCGGCCGTCGGCTGGGTGTACATGTTCTGCTGCGGCACGAACGCCGCCGAGCGGCGGATCAGTTTGCCGGTCGCCGCGTCGAGGACGTAGACGAATCCGGTCTTGCCCGCTTCTACGACGGCCTTCTTGCCGCCGACCATCGCGATGACCGGAGGACTGACCGCGTCCAGGTCCCACACGTCGTGCGGCACTTCCTGATAGCCCCACTTGAACTCGCCGTTCGTCGCGTTGATCGCCACGATGCTCTCGGTCCACAGGTTGTCGCCCGGGCGGATTGAGCCGTCCAGGTCGGGCGACGGGTTGCCGATGGCGACGAACAGCGTCTTGGTGGCGTCGTCGTACGCCGGCGTCATCCACATCGAGCCGCCGCCGGTCTTCCAGGCATCGGCGTACTTGGCGGAGTCGGCCTTCTCTTTCGCGATGTCGCGCTTCAGGTCATCGCCCTCCCAGGTGGTCTTCGACCACTTACCCCACCAGCCGCCGTGCTGCGGATCGGGGAGCGTGTACCAGGTCCAGACGGGCGCGCCGTTCGCCGCGCTGAACGCCTTCACGTAGCCGCGAATGCCGTACTCGGCGCCCGAGGTCCCGATGATCACGTTGTCCCCGATCACCAGCGGGGCCATCGTTTCGGTATATCCGGCGGCGGGGCCGTCGCCCACCTTGACTTCCCACTTGACCTTGCCGCTGGTCGCATCGAGTGCGACCAGGTTGTCGTCCAGCGTGCCGACGAACACCGACCCGCCCGAGACGGCTACGCCGCGGTTGTTGGGGCCGCAGCACGCCGTCGAGACCGGGTCGTTCTTATGCGTGTACTCCCACAACATTTTCTGCGTCCGCAAGTCGAACGCGCGCACGACGTTGTTGGGCGTCGCCGGCGAGGTGATGTACATGACGCCGGCCACCACGATCGGCGTGGTTTCGAAGCTGCCCAACGTGCTCGACCCGTGGGTGTAGACGGCACGCGGGACGAGATTCTTGACGTTCGTGGTGTTGATCGTCTTCAGGGGGGAGAACCGGTTGTTCCAGTAGTTGTGCCCGTACATCAGCCAGTCGCCGCTGGCCGCGGCGTTCGTCAGCATGTCGTTCGTCACGACGACGTGCGGAGCGGCGGCCGGATCCGTGGCCCCTCCTGACCCCTGCCCGCACAGCGGTGCCGCGACGAGCGCCGCGACCGCCGCGGTCGCGGACCATCGAGCCCAATGCATCATACCCACCTCCGTTGAAGTTCGACGACTATTCCCCTGCACCCAGCGAGAACCCGACATACATGTTCCGGCCCGGAGCCGGTTCATAATAGCGTCCATTCGCCGCGTTGATAACCACCGACGCGACGTAGAAGCGGTTCCACACGTTGTTGAATCCGACGAACGGCCGGAGCCGCAGACTCCCCAACGTGCCGTCCCAGCCGACGCGCACGTTGGTCGTCCACCAAGGGCTCGTGGCTGTGTTGAGCGTGTCGTTCACGACGTAGCCCGAGGAGTGGGTCTCCTCGACCTCCAGCCAGGCCCCGCGCGCGAACTTGGGCCGCGCCTGCAGCAGGAAATGGAGCCAGTGCTGCGGAATGCCTGGCAGGGGACGACCGTCGAGCACCTGCGTCCCCGTTGTGTAGCTCGTATAGCGGAAGTCGGAGTAGGTCCAGGTCGTGGTCAGGTTCAACCCCGACGTCACCTCTAGGGCGGTGCCGAGCTCCACGCCGCGATGGCGGGACCTCCCGGCGTTCTGGAAGAACACCCGGCCAGGGGCGGTCGGAGGCGGATACGCGTATCCGATCAGCTCGTCTCGCACGTCCGCATGGAACAGCGCCAGCGAGTAGTTCAACCGCCCCACGAGATCGCCGCGCACTCCGATCTCGTAGTTCGTGGCTTTCTGGGGCTGCAGTGTCGGGTTGAAGCCCCCCGCGGAGTTGGGCCGGTTCGTGAGCTCGGTCGTGGTCGGCGTCTCGAACGAGGTCCCGACGTTGCCGTACACGGTGAGCGCGTCGGACGGCGTGACGGCGACGCCGACCGAGCCGGACAGCGCGCGCATCAGGCGCTCCCCGGAGTCGTCGGGGTTGGTCGGGGTGACCAGGCGATCGTCCGCCCGGAAGCTCACCCAATCGTACCGGAGGCCGCCGGTGAGCGAGACGTGCGGCGTGACACGTAGAGCGCTCTGCACGAACGGCCCGACCTCGGTCACGCGCTCCAGCTGGTCGAGCGAGCGCACCGTATCGGGCTGGCCGGCGTTGTTGCCGAAGTTGTGGCGATCGTCGCGCTGTCGCTGGAAGTCGATGCCAGCCGTCAACCGGTGCTCCAGGTGGCCGAGCGGCAGCGGGCGACTGACGCTGGCGCGGGCGCCGTACGCCAGGCGATCGAGATCGATGTAGGCGAATGTGGTGGGGTTCTTGAGGCTGCGCGTGATGCCGAAGACGGTGAGCGACGCCTCGCCGCCTCCCTCGAACTGCCGCCGCACCGTGACGCCACCCTGCCCCTGCGTGACGTCCTTTCCGGCGACCCGAGTGATATTGATGGCCGCCGCAGAGTCGGGGTTACGGCCCATTTCGGCGGCGGTGAGCGCTCCGGGGTTGTCCGCGCGCGGATCCCAGCCGACGTCCGCCGTGGCCGCTAGCGACCAGCCGTTGGCGAGCGGGAAATGCCAGCGCGAATTTAGATTGCGGAAATCGGCGTCCGAGTGCTGTCGTTGGCCGGTGTAGTCGAGTCGCGAAATGGTGACGAGCCCGCTGCCCGAGCCGACGCGGAACGCTGTGCTCGACTGCCACTTGGTCCAGTTGCGATTCAGGTCGCGGTCGAACGTGCCGAACAGGACGCGTACATCCTGACGGACGGTCCGCGGGGCGGTCGGGTCGGTCCAGATGCTGATCACCCCGCCCGAGGCGTTCCCGAACAGCGCCGACGCCGAGCCGCGCAGGATCTCGATGCGATCGGCGGCGCCGAGCTCCAGGTTGGTGAGCTGACCCTGGCCGTCGGGGAGCGTCTGCGGGATGCCGTCCACCAGCACCTTGATGCCGCGCACCGCGAAGGCCGAGCGGGCTCCAAACCCGCGGATCGATATCCGCTGATCGAGCGAGAAGTTGTAGCGGTTCGCCGCGTACACCCCCGGGACGGTCACGAGCGCCTCGTCCAGGCCCCAGGTGGGCCGGGCCTGGCTGATCTCGCTCTTCTCGAGGAGCTGGACGGCCTGAGGGATACGGTTGATGGGCGGGTTGGCTCGGGTGACCGAAACGACGGCGGGGGGCAGCGTGTAGACCCTGAGGCTGTCAACCGGATGCGCAGTCGTGTCCCGTTGCTGAGCCGCCAGCGAGAGCGAGTACACGCTGCACAGCGAGGTGAACAGTGTCGCCACTCGCCCGCACGTCACGAGCTGCGCCATCCCATCGAGTCCATGGCTTTCAGAACCGGAGAGGGGTTTTAACCGCTCCGCCGGGGTGCGTCAAGGCTACCTCGGACGGCGAAACATCCGGTTCCAGCGGATCCGCAGCGGTTCGGTCGCGACGCTCAAATAGATGATGAGCGGCTGGCCCACGATGTGCGACCGCGGCAGGAATCCCCAGAAGCGACTGTCATAGGACTCGTCGCGGTTGTCGCCCATCACCCAGAAATGCCCGACCGGAATCGCGATCGGGCCCCAGTCGTGGGTCGTCGGGTGATAGTGGGCCGTGTCGCGCCCGACGTAATAGGGCAGCTGCAACGCCCGGATCTTCCGGAGCTGCAGCGGATCGTCGGGGTGAGACCCCAGGTGCAGCGCGTACGGCTCGTCGAGCCGTTTGCCGTTGCGGTAGACCGTGTCGTGCGCCATCTGGAGCGTGTCCGTCGGCCCACCGATCACGCGCTTCACGATGTTCAGGTTGGGCGTCGAGTCTTCGACCGAGCGGAACACGACGATGCCGTCGCGCTGCGGCTCCGCGTAGCCGGGCACGTGGCAGCAGCGGAACCCGGTGAGCGGGATCTCGAGCTCGCCGCCGTAAATCGCCTTGTTCACGAACAGGAAGTCGCCGACGAGCAGCGTGTTCTCCATGCTCGCCGACGGGATGCGGAACGCCTCGATCAGATAGGAGCGCAGCACGATCCAGATCCCGACCGCCACGGCCACTGAAGCGGCCCACCCTTTGGTCCAGCGGTTGAAGGCCCGCAGCCGCTCGAGCATCGAGGGTCGCTCCATGGAGACCGCAAGCTAGGGGCGCCCCGGACTCCCGGCAACCGTCCCGCCGAGCCCGTTTCTTGGTATAATTGGAACGCGCAATGAACGATCCCAACCCGCCGCGCCGGGCGCAGCCGCCCCTGATGGATGCCCTCGGTAAGCTCTGCGCCGAAGGCAAGCAGCTCGCGGACTACCTGTGGCAGGTCCCCAAGGACGAAGCGGCGCGCCAGAAGATCGTTTCCATCCTGGACCAGATCGCCGCCGAGGCGGCGAAGCAGGGGCGCAGGGAAATGCCGCGCATCTGCGAGGAGCTCAAGACCGCGGCCAAAGCCAGCGCGAGCCCGCAGCAGGTGGACATGTTGGTGAGCGGGTTCGATCGCCTCATGAGCCTGTGGCAGGCCGCCAAGTCCGGTCTGTTGTGACCAAACCCGTGAGCGGCGCGGCCCCCCCTCCCGCTCCCCCCACCGCCCCCGCCGCATCACTCGATCAGCTCTGCATCAACGCCGTCCGCGCCCTCGCGATGGACGCGGTCGAGCGGGCCGATTCCGGCCACCCCGGGACCGCGATGGCCCTCGCGCCGGTCGCGTACGTGCTGTGGCAGCGCCATCTCCGGTACAATCCCACGAACCCCGACTGGTTCGGGCGCGATCGCTTCGTGCTGTCGGCCGGCCATGCCTGCATGCTGCTCTACGCGGTCCTCTACCTCACCGGCTACGACCTCTCGCTCGATGACATCAAGCGGTTCCGCCAGTGGGGGAGCCGGACGCCGGGCCACTCCGAGTACGGGCTCACGCCGGGCGTCGAGGCGACCACCGGCCCGCTCGGCCAGGGCGTCGGCAACGCCATCGGGATGGCGCTCGCCGAGGCGCACCTCGCGCAGCTGTTCAACCGGCCGGGCCACAGCCTCGTGGACCATCACACTTACTTCCTCGCCTCCGATGGCGACCTGATGGAGGGTGTGTCGCACGAGGCCTGCTCGCTGGCCGGCCATCTGAAGCTGGGGCGGCTGATCGGGATCTACGACGATAATCGCATCACCATCGACGGCAAGACCGATCTCACGTTCTCGGACGATACGGCGAAGCGGTTCGAGAGCTACGGCTGGCACGTGGAGCGCGTCGCCGACGGCAACGATTTGGGCGCGCTCGACGCGGCGCTCGCCGCCGCCCGGCGCGTCGCGGACCGGCCGTCACTGGTCATGGTGCGCACCCACATCGCGTACGGCAGCCCGCACAAGCAGGACACGGCCGAGGCCCACGGCGCTCCGCTCGGCGAGGACGAGGTGAAGCTTACCAAGCGGCGCCTTTGCTGGCCCAACCTCGAGCCGTTTCACGTGCCCGACGAAGCGCTGGCGCACTGGCGGCTCGCCCGGGAGCGCGGCGCCCGGCTGGAAGCCGAATGGTCCAAGAAGTACGACGCGTACCGGCGGGCCTACCCGGACCTCGCGGCGGAGCTCGAGCGCCGGATCGCCGGCCGCCTGGCCGAGGGCTGGGATGAGGGACTCCCGACGTTTGGGCCCGGCGATCCCCAGGCGACGCGCGTGGCATCGGGGAAGGTGCTGAACGCCATCGCAACGAGGCTCCCCGAGCTGGTCGGTGGGTCGGCGGACTTGGCGACCTCGACGAACGTGGTCTTCAAGAACGGGGGCGACGTGGCGGCGGGGAGCTGGGGCGCCCGCAATATCCATTTCGGCGTGCGCGAGCACGGGATGGGCGCGATCCTGAACGGACTCGCCCTGCACGGTGGCGTGCGGCCCCTAGGATCGACATTTCTCATTTTCTCCGACTACATGCGGCCGCCGATCCGCCTCGCCGCGCTGTCCAATCTCCCCGTGATCTATGTCTTCACGCACGACTCGATCGGCCTCGGAGAAGACGGACCCACGCATCAACCGATCGAGCAACTCGCCACCCTGCGCGCGATGCCCAACCTCGTCACCATCCGCCCGGCGGACGCGACCGAGACTGTGGAAGCGTGGCGCGCGGCGATCCTGTCCCGGAGCGGCCCGGTCGCCCTCGTGTTGACGCGCCAGAAGGTCCCGGTGATCGACCGCGCCAAGTACGCTCCCGCGAACGGGCTGCGGCTGGGCGGCTACGTGCTCGCGGACGCCCGCGACGGCAAGCCGGCGGTCGTTCTCCTGGCCAGCGGGTCCGAAGTCGACCTCACCCTCGGCGCCTACCAGCGACTCGTCGCCGAGGGGATCGCTACCCGCGTGGTGAGTGTGCCGTCAATGGAGTTGTTCGCGCGGCAGCCGCAGGAGTACCGCGATGCGGTGCTGCCTCCCGCCGTGCCCGCGCGCCTCGCCGTCGAGGCGGCGGCACCGCAGCCCTGGTACCGCTGGGTCGGGGACCACGGTGTGGTGATGGGCATCGAGCGGTTCGGCGCCTCGGCGCCGTACCAGCGGATCTATCAGGAACTCGGGCTGACGGTGGAGAACGTGGTACGGAGAGCCAAAGAGCTGCTGCAAGGACGGTCCAAAATGTAGGGCGCAGCATGCTGCGCCCCTACCCACGCCCCAGCCGCGCAAGAATCGTCCGCCCCGCCTCTCGCCCCGACTTCACGCACGCCGATACGCCGGCGCCGTCGAACCCGGCTCCCGCCATCGCCAGAGGAGCCAGCCCATCGAGCCGCTCACGGAGCGCGGCCACCCGATCGGCGTGCCCGTGCCGATAGCGCGGCAGCCCTCGCGGCCAGTGGAACGCGCGGCTCCAGAGCGGAGCACCATTGATCCCCAAGATGGCCGCGAGCTCAGCGTGCGCGATCGCGGCGGGATCGCCGTCCACCGCCCCCACGAACGCGCGTAGCAAAGCATAGCCCTCGGGCGCGCGCATCGGGTACTTCCGCCACGCGTAGGTGCAAGCACGCACCGCGGCGCCCGAATCCGACGCAACAACGAAGCCGGCCCCCTCGAGCGTCCCAGGCACCTGGTCCGCCCGATACGCGAGCGAGACGGTGACGCTCGGCGCATAGATCACCGTGTCGAGCGAGCGCGCCGCCGGCACGCCCAGGCCGGCGAGCAGGCGTGCCGCCACCCAGGCCGGGACCGCGAGGATAACAGCCTCGGCGTCGAGCGACGACGAACCGTTGAACGAGAGCCGCCAGCCGCGCGGCGCGGGCGCGACCGCGGTAATACCTTGCGTCGTGCGTAGACGCGGGGGTGAAGAGAGGCAGGCGACGAGTGCGTCCACTATGTCCGCCATCCCTGCGGCGAAGCTCCGGAACGCGCTTTGTAGGGGCGCAGCATGCTGCGCCCCTACGTTGAGGTTTGCCTGAATCCCCAGTAGCTCGGCGGCCTTCCCTTCCGCCAGCGGCTCGAGCGGCCGTCCCTCCCCCGGCCACAGCGTCGATCCGCGCGCGACCTGGTCCACCAGCCGACCTCCGATGCCGAGCGCGCGCGCCAACTCCTGGATATCCGGCTCGGCGGCGAGGAAGCCGTCGGGGCCACCTTCCACGATGAACCCATCGCGCCGCTCCGTGACGATCATCCCGCCGGGCTGCCGTCCCGCGTCGAGGACGACCACCTCGGCGCCGGCCTGAATCAGCTCCCAGGCGGCCGACAGGCCCGCGAGCCCCGCGCCCACGACGGCGACTGTCATGTCCAGCCACGCGCGGCCGCGGTGCTGCGCGCGATCTCCGCGAGCGCGCTCACGAGCCGTGGGTCGTCGTTCAGAGACGCGGTGCGCTCGAGCTGGACGCCGAGCCGGCCGGCGAGCTCGCGGTACACCACGTCGACATCGTACAGGATCTCGACGTGGTCGCACACGAACCCGATGGGCACAATGAGAAACGCCCGGTGGCCCTGCCCGGCCAGCTCGGTCATGACCGCGCCCGCCTCGGGCCCGAGCCACGGCTCGGCCGTCGCGCCCGCGCTCTGAAAGGCGACCCGCCAGCTGGTGAGCCCGACACGCTGGGCCACGGCCGCGGCGGTGGCGCGCAGCTCGTCGGGGTAGTGATCGCCGGTGGCGAGGATCCGCTCGGGTAGGCTGTGGGCGGTGAACAGGACCTGGGCCGCACCCGGAGTCGGGAACCGCTGCAGCGCCTGGGCGACCCGCCGGGCCACGGCCTCGAGGAACCCGGGGTGGTCACCCCAGCGCGGCACAAGCGCCGCATCCAGCCGCCCCGCGGCGGCCTCGAGCAGCTGCTTCTCGTAGGCACCCACCGACATCGCCGAGTAGTGCGGCGCGAGCACGATCCCCACCAGCCGCCGGTGCCCGTCCGCGACGATTTGCTCGACCACGTCGCGGATGTAGGGATGCCAATGACGCATTCCCACGTAGACGGCGAACCGCCCGTCTTCCGCCAGCGCTTGCCGCACGCCGGCCGCCTGCGCCTCGGTGAGCTTCCTGATGGGCGACCGCCCGCCGATCCGCGCGTAACGCTGCTTGATCTCTCGCACGAACTCGGGCGCCGTGGCCCGCCCACCCCGCACGTCGCGCAGGTACGGCTCGACCTCGTCGAGGCTCCCCGGACCGCCGTACGCCATCAGCAGCACGGCGACGGGCTCAGCCGGCATGCACCCACTCCACGACCGCCTGCAGGGCCTCGACCGGCGTCTCGGGGAGGACGCCGTGCCCGAGGTTGAAGATGTGCCCCGGCCGTCCGGCGGCGCGGGCAAGCACGTCCCGCACCTGCCGCTCGAGCTCCGGCCGCGGTGCCAAGAGCGCCACGGGATCGAGGTTGCCTTGAATGGCGCGGGGAGGAGAGGTCCCGATCCGCTCCCACGCGACGTCGAGCGGGACGCGCCAATCGACGCCGATCACGTCGCCGCCCGCGCGCGCAAAGTCAACGAGCAGGGTGGCCGTATCCGTCCCGAAGTGGATCAACGGCACGCCGCCCGCGCCCGCGAGTTCGAGTGCGCGCTGGCTGTGCGGAAACACGTAGGTCGCATAGTCCGCCGGCGAGAGGCAACCGACCCAGCTGTCGAACAGCTGTAGCGCCTGTGCGCCGGCACGGGCCTGGGCCGCGAGGTAGCCTCCCACGAGCTCGGCGAATCGCTGCATCAGCTCGTGCCAGGCGCGCGGCTCGGTGTACATGAAACGCTTGGTCAGCGTGAAGGTGCGCGTTGCGCCGCCTTCGATCGCGTAGCTCGCGAGCGTGAACGGCGCTCCCGCAAACCCGATGAGCGGGACGTGCGGGGGCAGCGCCTGGGCCGCGGCACGGGCGGCCTCCATCACGTACGCCAGATCGGTCGCGGGATCTACCGGCGGCAGCTCGAGCACCTGGCCGGCCTCCCGGATCGGCCGGGTGATCTGCGGCCCTTCCCCAGTAGCGAACGAGAGCCCCAACCCGAGCGGCTCGAACGGCAGCAGGATATCGGCGAACAGGATGGCCGCGTCCACGCCCAACCGCTCGACCGGCTGCAGCGTGACACGCGCGGCCAGCTCGGGCTTGTGGCACAACTCGAGCAGCGAATGCTTCTGCCGCAGTGCGCGGTACTCCGGCAGGTAACGACCGGCCTGCCGCATGAACCACACCGGCGTGGCGTCGGTGGGCTCGCGGCGACAGGCCTTCAGGAAACGGCTGTCGTCAGGAGTGCGGGGCAACCGTCGGCTCGCGCGCCTCGGCGGGGGCGGGGGAAGAGGGGGGAGCGACGAGCACCGTATCCCCTTCGAGCTTCACCCGGTAGGCGGCGATCGGGAGCGACGGCGGACCTCCCAGGACCTGACCCGTCTCGAGCGAGAAAACGCCCTCGTGCCACGGACACGTGACGGTGCAGCGGGCGGCATCGACGCTGCCTTCCGAGAGGCTAGCGCGCGCGTGAGTACAGCGGTTCGCGACGGCGTACACGGTGCCCTGTACGTTGAAGAGCGCCACCGCATCGCCGCCCACGTACACCCGGCGGCTCGCCCCCGCCGGCAGGTCCGCCAGCGTCGCCACCGGTGTGTACCCGTCGGCTCGCGTGGGCCGTCGCGAGGTCGCCTGCGCGGACCCCGCACCCCCCAGCGTGTCGAGCATGTCCCAGAGGGACATCTGCACGCACGTGAAGGTCGGGGTGTCCCGCAGCGTATACGAGGACGCCTGGCTCTCGCGCAGCTCCATCACGAGATCGAGGAAATCGGCCGGGTTGTCGCCTTCGAACGCGACGATGAATTCCTGGTCGTCGAGCCCGTAGGAATACGTGGTGTTCAGGCGGATGGACGGATACTTCCTCCCGATCCGCACGTGCTCGTCCATCATCGTCTGCCGCTCCGCCTTCGGGAGCAAGTACCACGCCCTCGTCTTGATGAACGGGTACACGAACAGGTAGCGGGCTTCACTCGGCCGGATAACGAGGCGCGACGGCTGGCCCGGGTCTTCCGGGAACTCGTAGATCGACCGCCGGGTCATCGCGAGGTAGCTGTAGGGGAGCGCGAGGTACGCCCCCAGGTCCGTGCGGTTGAGGGCGGTCTGCAGCGCCACCAGCGAATCCAGATCCTCCGCGACCTGCCACAGCAGGAAATCGCAGTCGCCCCGGATGCCGACGAGCCCGTACGGACGCAACAGCAGCCGGCCGGCGAAGCTCTCGATCGTCTCGCCGAATTCGAGCTTGGCGCTCGCCTGGCGCTCGGCCGGGAGCCGCCGCCACGTGCTGTCGAGCTTGTAGAAGGCGAAGCGGACGACTTGGCGTTTCTCGGCGGGCTTGGAACTCATGCGAAGAATCTAACGCGGAACGCGGAAGGGGGAACGCGGAACGTTAGGCCGGCCCGTGTGTTCCGCCTTCCGCGTTCCGCGTTCCGCGCTCCTCCCTCCAGGCCTTGCGCACCACCAGCACCCCGATCGTCCCGAAGATCAATACCGGCGTAAGCGCCAGCAGCACGGCGGCCCAAAAATAGGCCAGCTCCATTGCCGGGGCGTCCTCATGCAGCAGCAGGCGCAGGGTGGGAAGCATCATCGGCCGAGGAAGCGGTTCAAGTGTCGCAGGTAATAAGTGAGCGCGACCGCGGCGACGGCAAACGCGAGCGCCATGACCAGGGTCAGGGCGTCGCCGGACTCTCGGTAGCTCCACGCCGCCCAGGCCGCGAAACCTGCGCAAAACGCGATGGCCGTCGAGATCAGCAGGCGGTGAAACGGGATCATGGCCGATGCACTCAGGCCACCACCTTGTCCACCACCATGAGGGTGAGCAAGGCCGGCAGGTAGACGATCGAAACCAGGAACACGCGCCACGCGCGCGCGGTGGTGACGGCGCTGGTCATCGCGACGGACACGCCCGTATAGGCGAGGCCCAGGGCGAGCGCCCCGAAGAAATACACGGCGCCCGTCACGCCCAGCAGGGTCGGCAGGAGGCTCACCGGCAGGAGCGCCATGGCATAGAGCAGCACCATGCGGCCCGTGTGATGACCCTCGGGGTCCGACACCGACAACATCGCCAGGCCGCCGCGCCGGTAGTCCTCGCGATAGATCCAGGAGAGCGCCAGGAAATGCGGCAGCTGCCACAGGAACAGGATCCAAAACAGCGCCGCGACCGCCGGCCCGATCGCGCCCCCCGCCGCGGTCCACCCGCCCACGATCGGCAGGGCGCCCGGCACGGCACCGATCAACGTGTTGAGGGTGGTCTTCCGCTTGAGCGGGGTGTAGAGCAGGACGTAGCTCGCGAGTGTCAGCGCCGCGAGCCCGGCGGTGAGCAGGTTCACCGCGAGCGCCAGGTAGAGCACCCCTGCAACGGAGATGATGCCCGCGAAGAGCGCCGCCGCCCGCGGGGTGAGGCGCCCCGAGGGCAGGGGCCGCCGCTCGGTGCGTCGCATGCGCGCGTCGACGTCGCGCTCCCGCACCTGGTTGAAGGCATTGGTCCCCGCCGCCACCAGGGCGACCCCGATGAGGGTTCGCACCAGCAACCCGACGTCCACCCCGCCGCGCGAGCCGAGATAGAATCCAGCGGCGGCGGTGAGCAGCACCAGCTGCGTGATGCGCGGCTTCGTGAGCTCGAGGAAGGCTACCAGATGTGCTCCGACATCCCCGCCAGGATGAAGATCACGGCGAGCGGCAGCGGAATGATCGCCATGATCCGCAGATTCCAGCGCTCGAACTTCAGGTGCATGAAGAAGAGGCCCACCAGTGCCGCCTTCCATACCGCCAGGAACAGGAGCAGCAAGAGCTTCAGGTTGCGCGAGATCGGCAGCTCGAACGCGAGCGCCAGCTCGGCGGCCGTGAGGACCGCCAGATACACCCAGATCAGGATGTAGTTGGGACGCTTGTGTGCGGTCTCCATAGCCCCTCAGATCAGGTAGACGATGGTGAACAGGATGATCCACACCAGATCGACGAAGTGCCAGTACAGGCCGACCGTTTCGATGCCCCCATAGTCCTGCTTGGAGTACTTGCCCGGCAGCGCCTTCGTGAAATACAGGTACGCCATCGAGATCACGCCGCACGTGACGTGGAACCCGTGGAACCCCGTCATCGTGAAGAACGTGGAGCCGTACAGGCCCATCGTAGCCGCGGGCAAGGTGCCATTCGCCACCAGCGCTGCCAGCTCGCTGCCTTCGCGCACGCCGCTCGGCACGAAGCCGTGCTCGACCAGGTGGATGTATTCATAGACCTGAATCCCCACGAACGTGGCGCCGCCCAGAATGGTCATCAGCAGCCAGAAGCGCATTTTCTTCGGGTCGCCGTCCTGGATCGCCGCGTACGCCTTGACCATCGACACGCTCGAGCAGATCAGCAGGAACGTGTTGAAGGCGGTGATCTTGATGTTGAGCACGATGCCCGGCTTGGCCCACTCGCCGGTGGCCCCGAATCGCAGGATGACATAGGTCCCGATCAGGGCGGCGAAGAACATGACTTCCGAGGCGAGGAACACCCACATCCCGAGCTTCTTGTTGTAGACGTCGAGCCCCCGCTCGGCCGGAAAGGGGGGCTGCATCTGGTCGACGGTGGCGGCTGCGTGCGTCATCGGTCGTCCCCTCTCCTCGGTCAGTGGCCCGCGACCGGCGCGCGGGCCGGCTCACGATCGGTGGGCAGCTTCTTGTATTGCGGCAGGTAGTCCTCGGTCGACTGGGGCGAGCTGAACTCGTAGGGCCCCCGGTACACGGTCGGCACCTTCTCCCAGTTGCCGTGCGGGGCCGGACTCGGCAGCGACCACTCGAGCCCGTTGTCCTCCCATGGGTTTTGCGGAGCCTGCTTACCCTTCCACAGGCTCCACCAGAAGTTCACGAAGAAGATCACCTGCGTCGCGAACAGCAGGAACGCGCTGATCGAGATGAACACCCGAATCGGCTGTAACGGCTGCAAGAACGTGTATTGGTTCGGGTCGTACAGCCGTCGCATCTCCCCCGCCATCCCCGTGATGTGCATCGGGAAGAAAGTGCAATTATAGAAGAGGAACGTGAGCCAGAAATGCACCTTGCCCCACGGCTCGCTCATCATCCGGCCGAACATCTTCGGATACCAGTAGGTGATCGCGCCGAACAGCGCGAACAGGCTGCCGCCGAACAGCACGTAGTGCAGGTGGGCGACGATGAAGTACGTGTCGTGGATGAACATGTCCACCGGCGTCGCGGCCATGAAGATCCCAGAGAGCCCGCCGATCACGAACATCGCGACGAATGCCACCGCGTGCAGCATGGGCACGTGGAAGCGGAGGTTGCCGCGCCACATCGTGCCCATCCAGTTGAATGTCTTCACCGCCGAGGGGACGGCGATCACGAGCGTGGAGACCATGAAGGACGACCCGAGTGTCGGGTTCATCCCGCTCACGAACATGTGGTGCCCCCACACGATCCACCCGAGGAACGCGATCGCGACGATCGCGAACACCATCGAGTGGTAGCCGAAGATCGGCTTGCGGCTGCCGTTGGCGATGATGTCCGAGACCATCCCCATGGCGGGCAGAATCAGGATGTAGACCTCCGGATGCCCGAAGAACCAGAACAGGTGCTGCCACAAGAGCGCCTGACCGCCGGCCGCCGGATCGAAGAAGTGCGTGCCGATGATCTGGTCGAACAGCAGCATGATCGCCGCGCCCGACAGCACCGGCAGGGCGAGGAGGCCGAGGATCGCGGTAATGAACAGGGACCAGACCGAGAGCGGCATGCGGAACCACGTCATGCCGGGGGCGCGGTTGTTGATGATCGTGGTGATGTAGTTGAGCGACCCGAGAATCGACGAGAGCCCCACGAAGATAATCGAGACGGACCAGAGCTCCTGGCCGAGCGACGCCCCCGAATAGTCGTGCCGCGCGGAGAGCGGCGCGTACATCGTCCATCCCGCGCGCGCCGCGCCGTCCGGGACGAACAGGCTCGAGAGCATGACGAGTCCGCCGATGAAGAACGTCCAGAACGACCACATGTTGATCCGCGGAAACGCCATGTCGTGCGTCCCGATCTTGAGCGGGATCAGGAAGTTGGCGAACACCCCTACGAGCAGCGGCATGATGGCGAAGAACACCATGAACGTGCCGTGCATCGTGACGAGCTGGATGTAGTACTCAGGGAGGATCACGCCCCCCGGGGCCATCGTCTCAGGAAGCACTCCGCCGCCCGGCATGGGCTTGCCCGGGAAGCCGAGCTGCCACCGCATCTGCATCGCCAGCAATCCCCCGACCAACAGGAAGAAGAGGCTGACGAACAAGAACTGGATCCCGATGATCTTGTGGTCGGTCGAGAAGATGTACTTCTGGACGAAGCTTCGATCGTCGTGATGCGCGTGTGCGCCGTGCGCCGTCGCGGCAACGCTCGTCATTGCGAGGCCTCCTGGGCAGCCTGCTTCATCCAGGCATCGTAGTCCTCTTGGGTATGCACGAACACCTGCGCCCGCATGCGGTAGTGACCCAGCCCGCAGAGTTGGGAGCAGCCGATCTCGTACGTGCCGGGAACGGTCGCTTGGAACCAGGCCTTGATGTCCATGCCCGGAACCACATCCTGCCTCACGCGGAACTGCGGCACGTAAAACGAATGGATGACGTCCTCGGCCGAGAGCTGGACCACGATCGGCCGGCCCACCGGCACGTGGAGCTGGTTACGGATCGTGAAGTCGTCCCCCGTGCCGAGCTTGCCGTCAGCCCCAGGATAAGTCATCTGCCATTCGAATTGCTTCGCGTGTACCCCGATCGGGTAGGCGTTTGCGGGAATGCTATTGCGCCCCTTGATCTCGACCCAGTAATGGTTGCTGATGAGGCCCAGCGCCACCATGGTGACCGCGGGAATGGCGGTCCAGATCACTTCTGCGCGCGTGTTCCCGTGCGTGTAAAACGCCTTCCGCCCCGGACGCTGCCGGTACTGCACGATGAACCAGATCAACCCGACCTCGACCAGCACGAACGCGATACCCGTGATGATCAGGATCGCCAGGAACAGGCCGTCGATCGGCCCGGTGAAGGTCGAAGCTTTGGGCGGCAGCCACCAATGCATTGGCTTCTCCTCGGTTTAGTTCACTTTGCCGCGAAGCTGAAGTCCGCCGTCTTGGTTTCGCTCCCCGCCACCGTTACCGTGGCAGTCTGCGTGCCGTACTTCTCGTGCCACGCCTCGATCGTGTACGTCCCGGGCGGCAGACCCTTGAGCGTGAAGCTCCCGTCCGCGCCGCTCACGCCGAAGAAGGGGTGCGGCAGCACGGCCAGCCACGCGTGCATCCAGCCGTGCACGTTGCATTCGAGCGCCACCATGACCTCCGGTTTGTCGAACGTCTTGTTGGAGGTCATCACGGTGGGCTGGCTGATGTTGAAGGGGCGGTTGGCTTTGGCCTTCGCCTTGATGTTGTGCAGGATACCGTCGGAATTCTTGATGGCGAGGGTCTGCCCGACCTGGATGCCGAGCACGTGGGGATGGTAGCGACAACCGTCCTGATCGAGGGTGACCGGTCCCGCCGGCGCCGACGCCGTGTAGCTCGCGGGGAGACCGGACTTCACGTACACGAACACGTTGGCGAGCGTGCCGTTGGCGTTCACCACCACCGTCTCGTCGGTGGGTACGCCCTGGTACTTCGCCTTGCACTTGGGCTCCTCGGTCATGTCGATCTTCGGCATGGTGGGCTTGGTGCCGGTGAACTTCACCTTACCGCTGACGGTCCCGCCGCCTTGCGCGGGTGGGGGAGGTTGGCGCGTCCACGCCGCGAGGGCCAGCGCCAGCACCGCACCCGTCGCTGCCACAGCTCCAAGCTTCCGCATCCTGCCTCCTCGATGAGAGTCCTGCAGCCTATACCCCCGAATGCACCGCACCATCACATGTTTCTATGAGATGTGACGGGCGCCGCCGCGCCGCTGGGCCCGCCGTACGACCACGAGCCCCAGGCCGAGCGTCACCAGCATCGCCAGCACCGGAGAAATGAACACGCCCGGCGGCGTGGGCCGGTCGAGCGCCAGGAAGTACCAGGTGCTCACCGCCATGCGCGAGCCGTGTTCCCCGCTGGAGCCGTCCCAGGCGAAGAAGGCCAGCGGAATCGCCCGGCCAGCCTCAAGCTGAACTTCGTTGGCCGTATCGGGCGTGGCAAGGGCGCGGGTGAGCACCAGGCGCCACTCGCCACGATCATAGGTCGCCTGTCCCGCCGGCGCCCCGGGGAGGGTGTCGAAGCGCTCGATCCCGCGCGCCAGGCCGGCGAAGGCGTGGCGCGGGCGGCTGATCCAGCGCCACTGGTACACGGGGTCGGTGGCGCCGCCCATCAGGAAGTAGGGCCGCTCCATTCCCCCCGACCCCTCCGGCAGACGACGAGGGAACTGCACCGCCAGCTGGTCGGGCCAGGGCTCCGCTTGGGGGGGAGGTGACCCGGAATCGTCGCCGGCGACGGTCTGAAGGATGCGCTGCTCGAACTTGAGCCACGCTGTGTCGGGGCTCTCGGTGCGGTCATCCCAGCTCACCCGCAGCGCGAGCCTCTTGCCGTCGTGCACCGCCTGCACCCACACGCCCGACACCGCCGGCGCGAACCAGCGGGACTTGTGGATCACCTGGCCCACCAGCGGGAACCAGTAGCGGGCCACACGCGCCCAGGTCGAATCGTCCGGCGAGGCCGGCACCGTGCCGGGGATCTGCGGGGCATGGACCACATCGCGCACCTCGGGCGGGGCCGCCGGCGAGAGCGAGCGCACGTACTGCGCGAGCCGCCACAGCTCTTGGTCGGTCAGAAACTTCTGATCGATCAGGTCGGCGAACGACGGCATCGGCGTGCCGTCCAGCCCGGTGCGCAGCCGTCGGTAGATGTCCTCCACCGCGCCGCCGCCGCGGAACCGCCAATTTTGGTGGAGATCGGCGGCGAAGATCGGAAAGTCGGCGTCGTCCTTGAGGGTCGGCGCCGAGGGACCGTCGCCCCTTCCCTGGTCACCGTGGCACTTGCGGCACCCGATCGAGTCGTAAAATTGTCGTCCCACCTTGAGGGCGTCGGCGCCCGTCCCGCCGCCCGGCGGGCTCGAGAACTTCAGCGGCACGACATGCTGGCTCGTGTCCGCGAAGAACGACGAGAACGTCTTGATGTACGCCAGCACACTACGCCGCTCGGCGTCCGAGAGCCGCCCCTTCCACCCGGGCATGGCGCTCCCGGGAAGCCCCTCGTCGATCGCTCGCAACAGGTCCGCATCGGTTGGGAGCTGGCCGCTCGCCGTGGTGCGGATCTTATACAGACCGCCGGTGAAGTTGCGCGGGCGCGGCAGCATGTGCGCCGCCGCCACGCCGTCGCCGGCTCCCGTGTCTCCGTGGCACCCCGCACACCACTTTACGTAGACGGCCTTGCCGCGGGTCGTGTCCTGCATCGGGAGACGGGAGGCGGGAGACGGGAGCATCACGATGAGTGCCACAGCCGCACCGACGTCAATCATGCCCGCCTCCCGTCTCCCGACTCCCGCCTCCCGGTTCGGTCTTCTCCCACGTCCTCGGCTTCCACCCCGTCTGCTCGTACAGGAACAGGATCACCGACCAGATTTCCCGCTCCGTTAAGAAGTCCTCCCACACCGGCATCGCCGAGTTCCAGGGGGTGCCCTCGCGCGGCAGCCCCGGTCCGCCCTTCGCGACGCGCCAGAACACAAAGCTCTCCGTGAGCTGCGCGATCGTGCCGTTATCCTGGAAGTTCGCGGGGAGGGGGTTGAAGCCGGGCGCGAAGTGTCCCTGACCGTCGAGGTGGTCGCCGTGACAGGGGAGACAGTTCTGATAGTAGACGCGTTTCCCTTCCGCGAGGTAGGCGGCGAGCGAGTCGGTGTGCTGGCGCAGCGGGTTCTCGAGCCCCGTCAGCGTGATCGCCTTGCCCCGGAAGGTGATCTCGGCGGGCGGCGCGGGATGGATCGAGCGCAGGTTCGGTGGCGCCGCGACGCTCGTCGTAACCTGGCCGTAGGCCACGAGCCCCACGAGCGCCGTCACTCCCGCGAGCACCGCGGCGCGCACTAGCTTGAGCCGCGGCTCGACGAGGACCGCCTGGATCGGCTCCTTGAAGCGATGCCAACGCTCCTCGTTGTCGCTCACGTAGATCAGCACGCCCACGAGCACCGTGACCATGTACTGCAGCACGACGCTCTTCGGCACGATGGCGCTCCCGGGGAGCACCGGAACCACCCACACGACCACGATGTAGGCGAGGACCAGAATGCCCACCGCCTGCCGGAACGGATGCTCGGCGTAGCGCCGGATTGCGGACGGCAGGTTCATTTGTGCGCCGCCAGGTACTGCACCAGCGCCTCGAGCTGCGCCGCGTTCATCATGGTGCCGAAGCTCTTGGGCATGATCCCCGCGAGCTTCTCGTAGCCCTTCGTGACCGAGGACGCCGGGTCGAGGATCTTCTTCCGGATCGACTCCGCGTTGCGCCGCGAGCCGACGTGTGTGAGATGCTGCCGCCCGCAAAGGCGCCGCCCCCACCCGCACTTCCTCCCCCCGGGGAGGTTGGGGAGGTTGTGGAGGTTGCCGAGGCGGCTGGGATATCCGACGCGGTTACGTCCACCGTGCCGCCCTGGGATTCGAGGAACGCGATGACCGCCCAGACTTGCTGTGGCGAAAGCTGCTTGGTCATCACGGGCATGATCGGCTGATAGCCGGAGACGATGTACGCCGTGGGGTTGTCGAGCGACTCGTATAGATACTGCTTGCAGCTCTTGCCGGGCTCGCGCTTGCCGCACCGGGCCCCGATCGGTCCGGTCCCCTTCTCGTCGGTCAGGAGATTGGGCGCGCGCGTGCCGAGTCCGTGGCAGGTGGTGCAGCCGCCTATGCCGTTGAAGACTTTCTCTCCCGCCGCCACCAGCTGCTCGGGCGTGACGTTGGCGCCGAGGCTGAGCGCCTGCGGCACTTCGGATTGCACCTGCGGGATCTTGTTGGCGATCAGGGTATACAGCGCCAAGGTCCCGAGAACGATCCCGACGACCTTCAGATTAGTGGCCCACATGCCCGGGCCCCTTCTCCGTCGAAACGTAGGTGGACTTCTCCGCGAGCCCGCCCAGCCAGAACACGAAGGACACGAGGGCCAGGAAGATCAGGACGCACAGACTGATCATCTTCGACGCGTAACCGAGCGCCGGGGTGGCGGCGTACTTGCTCGTGTCCTGCATGACCTGCCACACGTGCCAGTACTGGCGGATCCCGGAGCGCGCGAACCCCATCAGGCCCATCAGCCACGTGAAGGTGACGGCCAGAATGAAGAGCGCGTACTGGGACCGGGGCGGCATTTTCCCCCACTGGATCGCGCCCAGCGATTGCGCGCCGCGCGCCATCAGGATGTCGATCACCGTGACGAACACGATGCACGAGAGCACCGCGAGGACCTGATAGACGCTGAATCCGATGCGCACGATCGCTTCGACGAAGTAGCCGCGGATGCCGTAGAACAGCACGACCCCCGCCGCCACGGCGAACATCGCTCCCTGGATGATGGTCCCCGTGCGCGCCCACGGCACCACCGGGCGCGTGTTGGCCCGGCGGTACAAGAGGAACGACAGAAACGTGGTGAGGATCATCAGATTCACAGCGGTATTCTTGGCGCTCATCACGCCGAGGGCGCCCAGGAACGGATGGTGCGAACCGCCCATGGCCGCAAGCTCCTTCGAGTCCGCGATCATGGTGTGGGGTGTGCCCCACACGATGGCGCCGAGCACCAGCACGATCAGCAGATACTTGGTGTAGGGTCGGAACCGCTCCGCGCCCGGAATGCGGCCCATGCCGATCCACAGATAGTAGTTGCCCGTCAGGAACAGCACCGCGATGAGGAACGCCTGGATCACCCACAGCCAGCTCATGAAGCCGCCCATCATGGTGATCCCCATCGACTGGTCGTACTGGTAGATCTCGCGTCCCAGCCAGTAGCCGGCGAACGGCAGCACGATGAGCGCCGACATCGCGATGAAGTTCCCGACGTAGCCCATCCAGTCGTAGTGGGCCCGCTCCTCGTCGGTGCGCGCCGCGAGAAACCGGTAGCTCGCGTACGCTCCCACGATCGCGCCGCCGAACACCACGTTCGCGATCACCCGGTGCACATTGATCGGCATCCAGGTCGCGTTGGCGATGGCGTGCCACAGCTTGATCGTCGTCGGATCGGTGGTGGGCGTGATATCCCGTGGCGGCGACATCATATACGTGAGCCACGAGTTCGCGATGAACATCACGATCGTGCCCCATACGTTCAGCAGAATGCCGAGTGTCCAGTGGCCCAGCTTTGCCCGCCCTTTTTTCCAGCGGTCCCAGCCATAGTAATAGAGGTACACGGATACAAGGTCGAGAGGCCGAACACCAACATCGCCCCCCAGATGGCCGTCGCGCTGTACGCCACGAGCAGGAGGCGCGTGAACTCCTTGCTCAGCCGATCGTAGCGCTCGTCGCCGCCGAAGATGCCGATCGCCTCGGTGACCACTGCGAACATCGGCACACCCAGCACGAACGCGGCGAACATCAGGTGCACCTCGGCCGTGATCCACACGAACGCCCGCGCGCCGATCACGGGGAACTCCCCGTAGGCGCGACTGGTGTCCGCCGCGGCCTGGAGCAGGAGGAGAGGATCAGTCATTCACGATCTCTAAAAGCAGATCCTTCGCGCCTTCGGCGCTCAGGATGACAGCCTCGCTGGCTGCGTGAAAGGAGAAAGAGGAGAAACCATCTATTCTCATTCCTCTTTCAAAGGCGCGCCCACGCTTGTCATCCTGAGCGAGCGCGCGGAAGGCGCGCGAGCGAAGGAACTGCTTGTCGGTTCTATTCATCTGTCACGAAGAACGGTTCGCGCTTGGAGAAGTCGATCGGCATCGCACGGCGCACCTCCGCGAGCAGCTCGGGCGTCACTTCCCGCCGTCCCTGGCGGCGAGCCCACGCCTCGACGCGCTCCATCACGACGCCACGCACGAACGATGGGATGCGCGCCACGCGTTCCCGCGCCGCGGCACTCCACACGAGCGCCGGGTGGAACTCTGCGCCATACGCGATCTCGCGCGCCGGCTCGAGCAGGGGCGTGTCGCCCGTCGGCTCATACACGCACGACGGATCGGCGGCGAGCACGTCCCCCTCGAGCGCAAAGGCGCGCGCCCGGCACCCCCCGCACAGCGCGCGATACTCACAGACCCCGCACTTGCCGCCCAGCGGCCCTTCGCGCAGCTGCCGAAACAATGGCGACGAGCGCCAGATGTCGGCGAAGCTCTGCGCGCGCAGGTCCCCGGCGACCTCCGGCAAATAAGGGCACGGGGTCAGCTTGCCTTCAGGGGTGATGCGGCAGTACTGCGTGCCGCAGGGACAGCGGGTCTGGTAGTTCAAGACCGGGGAACCGAGATCGGTCTGGTGCACGTGTCGCATGAAGTGCGGGGCGCACTTCGCGCGCACCAGCATGCGCCCGCGATAGGTCTGCTCCCACCGGGCCAGATCGGCGAGCACTGCTTCGTAGTCCGCCGGCGCCAGATCGGTGAGGGTCGCTCCACGCCCGGTCGAAACGAGGAAGTAGCAATTGAACGACACCGCGCCCTGATCCGCGGACCAGGCAACCAGGCGCTCCAGCTCCGCACGGTTGCCCTTGGTGACGGTCGTCTGGACGATGAAGTCCAGCCGGGCAGCACGCACCCGCTCGAGGGCGGCTTGCACGTCGGCGAGGGCGCCCCGACGGTGTCGGAAGTTGTCATGGTAGGACGGGCGCAGCGAATCGACGCTCACCGCCAGGCCCTGGACCCCGGCCTGCTTGAGCGCCGCGATGCGCTCGCCGGTGAGCAATGTCCCGTTCGTCCCCACAACGACCGTTGCCCCGCGGGCGGAGGCGTACTGCGCGATCTCGGTCAGGTCTCGCCGCAGCAACGGCTCGCCGCCGGACAGGATGAGTAGCGGCGCGGGGTTCACGAGGAGCAGTTGATCGACAATCTCGAGACACGCGGCCGTGTCGAGCTCCGTGGCGGCGCTCTCCTGCGGCCCCGCCGCGATGTAGCAGTGCGCGCACTCGAGGTTGCAGCGCCGCGTCAGATTCCACGCGACCACGTGAGGGACGTAATCCACGTCAGTCCCCGGCTTGCTCCGCCAGCAGCCGCTCCATGGCCGCTTTCGCCTCCTCGGGCTTCATCGTCTTCAAGTCCGCCGGGCACTTCCCCATCTGCGCTTCGATGTCCCGGATGGGACAGCGCGTGATCCCTTGCGCCTTGGCGTCCTCGATGAACGCCCGCATCTCGGGACTCAACCCATCCCGCCCCTCGGCTTCGGCGCGGATCTGCTTGGCGCGCAGCTCCTGAAACATGACCATCATGGTGTCGACGTCGAACTCGTCGGCGGCGATCATCGCCTGCTTGTTCTCGTCCATCACGCGCGTGGTCACGCGCCAGATGTCGTGACCCCTGGCGAAGCGCTCCACCGTGTTGCGCGCCAGCGGTCGGGCGATGAGGGGCACGAGCTGCAGCCGCTGCCACGCTTCCTCGCTCCACACGATCGGGTCGGCCGCCGTGCGCGGCCGGCGGCTCACGGCGCCCGTGACGGGGCACTTCACTTCGACCTCAGGGGTTAGGGGCTCGGGGTCGGAATCATGGCCCTGCACCTTCGTCCCCTTCATCTGCTCCTGCGCCTTCACTTCCGCGAGCGCGATCTCCTCCGCCGTGCCGATGCCCATGATCAGCTGCATGTGCGTGGGGAGCAGCTTCCGGATCGCCTCGTCGAGCCAGCGGTTCGTCACGGTCGCCCCCGGGGCGTTCTGCGTTTGCTCGAGCACGTACTCTTCGACGGCTCGCCGCGCGATCCCCTGCGCGAACGGCGGCACGCGAAGAATCCGCACCTCCGCGTCCGGTGCCCAAGGGAGTCCCGCGACGCCGTCTTCTTCGATCCAGGGGATGTCCTCCGGCCGGACCCCCGTCGTCCCCGCGAGCAGCACGTTGCACGGGGCAAGGCGCACGAGATTTTCTGCCTGACTCCCGAGCTCCGTGCCTTCGATCCGGTGCGCCCCGTGCCGCGCCAGCACCAGCAGCGACGGCTTGATCTCCTCGGCCCACTGCATGATCACCTGGAACGGTTTGCCCACCAGGATCTGTGTCTTGAGGGACACGTCCGGGAACTCCTGGGCCATGACCTCGGCGCGTTTCAGGTTCGCCTGGCACAGCTTGAGCAGTCCCTTGTCGATGATGTTGTTGTGCAGCTCCTCCTGTTCTTCGAACTTGAAGACTTTGGACGCTTGATAGGAGAGAACATCTTTGATGTTGTGAAACACGACGTGGTGG
>QHUD01000212.1 GCA_003221085.1 Gemmatimonadota bacterium | reverse complement strand
GTGACTACCCGCATGGGACGACTCCTCGGGGTCAAAAAGCGACCCCCAAAATAGGGAATTCGTCCGGAAAACGCGATAGCCCTTCGCTTTAAGCCTCTGAACCTTGAAAGTACTTGAAGGCTATATCAGGCCCAGGCTGGCTCCCACCCGCTTGAAGGCCGCCAGGGCAAAGTCGAGGTCGTCACGCGTGTGCGCCGCCGACAGCTGGCAGCGGATGCGTGCATGTCCTTGTGGAACAACAGGATAGCCAAATCCGGTCACGAACACTCCCTCGTTGAGGAGCAGCTCGCTCATCTGGATCGCCTTGGCCGTCTCCCCGAGGATGACCGGCACGATGGGCGTTTCACCTGGCAACGGTTTGAAGCCTAGGGCGACCAGCCGCTCACGGAAATAGCGGGCGTGGTCGTGGAGCCGCCGCACGAGCTCGGGGTGGTGCTCGACGTGCTGCACCGCCGCGAGGGCGCTCCCTGCGAC
Organism: Gemmatimonadota bacterium; assembly: GCA_003221085.1. Lineage (GTDB taxonomy): Bacteria > Gemmatimonadota > Gemmatimonadetes > Gemmatimonadales > GWC2-71-9 > AG41. Next base: position 12,684 of record QHUD01000212.1, on the reverse strand, counting down.
GGTGGGAGGCAGCGCGTTGGAGAAGAGCTGGGGGCGGGAGCCCTGCGTGAGATAGTCGGCGAGCGCGGCGGCGCCGGCCGTAAAGCCCCCTGCGGCGCCACCCAGTGCCTTGCCCAGCGTTGACGTGATGATGTCCACCTGACCCAGCATGCCGTAGTGCTCGGCCGTGCCCCGGCCCGAGGCGCCGAGCACGGCGGTGCCGTGCGAGTCGTCCACGGCGACGACCGCGTCGTACTTTCGCGCCAGGGCCACGATGTCCGGCAGCTTGGCGATGTCGCCCTCCATGGAGAAGACGCCGTCGGTGAAGATGAGCTTGAGCCGCGCCTTGGTCGCCTGGGCCGCCCGCAGCTTGTCCTCGAGGTCGCTCATGTCGGAGTGCCGATACACGGCGGTCTGGCACTTCGTGATCGTCTTGGCGAGTCGGATTGCGTCGATGATCGACGCATGGTTGAGCTGATCGGAAATCACGATGTCCTGCTCGCCCAACAGGGTCGCGACGAGTCCCTCGTTCGCGTTCCAGCAGCTGACGTATGTGAGTGACGACTCACAGCCGACGAATCGGGCGAGCGCCTGCTCCAGCTCGCGGTGGATGGTGAAGGTGCCGCAGATGAAGCGCACCGAGCCCGTCCCGGCGCCGAACTGGTCGAGGGCGCGTTTGCCCGCGGCCACCACCTCGGGCGCGTTACAGAGGCCCAGGTAGTTGTTGGACGAGAGGATCACGACGTCGCCGCGCCCTTGCATCTTGGTTCGTGCGGCCTGCGGCGCTTCCAGGTAGTTCAGACGCTTGTAGACCCCGTCCCGCTTGAACTGCTCGAGTTCGGCCTCGAGCCGGGCAGCGAAGCTCATGCGATCTCCAGGATGATCTTGCCCGCATCGCCGGCACGGATGGCGGCGAGGGCCTCGTCGATCTTCGCGAGCGGAAACTGATGCGTGATCACCGGCCGGGGATCGAACAGACCGGCGCTCAAGTAGCGGCGCATCTGATGCCACGTCTCGTACATCTTGCGGCCGATCACGCCGTGCACGGTGATCCCCTTGAAAATGATCTCACGGGCGAAATCGACCGGCACCTCGCCCTTGGGGATACCGAGCAGCTGCACCCGCCCCCCCAGACGCACGGCGGCGAACGCCTGGTGCAGGGCCGACGCCACGCCCGACATCTCGCACACGACGTCGGCGCCCTCGCCGCCGGTCTCCGCCAGCACGGTGCGCACCACGTCGTCCGTGGTGGCGTTGATCGTCACGTGCGCTCCCATGGAGCGAGCCAGCGCCAGCCGCTTCACGTTGACATCTGAGGCGATGACCTTTGCGGCGCCGGCGGCGCGCGCGATGCCCACCGCGAAGCAGCCGATGGGCCCACACCCCACCACGAAGACGGAGCTGCCCTGAATCTCGGCGGTCAACACGGCGTGGAAGGCGTTCCCGATGGGGTCCATGATGGCGCCCACCGTGGTGGGCACGCCGTCGAGGGGCAGCACGTTGGTGGCCGGCATCGCGATGTATTCGGCGAACGCCCCGTCGCGATCCACGCCGATGATGCGGGTGTTCTTGCAGATGTGACTATTACCGGTACGGCACTGGAGGCAGTGCCCGCACACGATGTGGCCCTCGGCCGTCACCAGCTGGCCGGGCCGGAGCTCCGACACGTCGTCGCCTGCGGCGACGATCTCCCCGGCGAACTCGTGACCCACGACCAGCGGCGGCTTGATCCGTCCCTCCGCCCACGCGTCCCAGTCCGCGATGTGGACGTCGGTGCCGCACACCCCGGCGTGGCGGACGGCGATGAGCACCTCACCCGGGCCGGGCGACGGCTTTGGCACCGTCACGACCTTCAGGCCGGGGGCGCGCTTCTCTTTGACGATGGCTTGCATCGAAGACCGGGAAACGGGAAGCGGGGAACGGGAAACGTCAGAAGATCGACCGCGTGAAGCCTCCGTCCACCTGCAGTACGGCACCGGTAATATAGCTGGCCCGCTCGGACGCGAGGAACGCGACCGCCGCCGCGAGCTCGTCGGGGCGGCCCATGCGGCCGAGCGGGATACTCGCCACCATGTCGCGCATCACCTCCTGCGCCGCGCGCTGCTCGCGTTTGGCACGGGTCTCGGTCAGCTCCGTGATCCGCTCCGTCGCGATGAAGCCGGGACACACCACGTTCACGGTGATCCCCTCGGCGGCGACCTCGTCGGCCAGGGCCTTCGCGAAGCCCAGGACACCCGCTCGCGCGGTCGTGGAAAGGATGAGTCCCGGCAGGGGTTGCTTGGCGGCGACGGACGCGAGGCAGATGATGCGGCCCCACTGGACCTTGCGCATGATCGGGACCGCGGCGCGAGCAAGATGGACCGCGGACATGAGGTTCAGCTCCAGGGCGCGTTGAAACGCTTCGGCCGGTTGCTGGCTGAAGGGCGCCGCCGGCGGACCGCTCGCGTTGCAGAACAGCACGTCGAGGCGACCCATCTCGTGGTGCACCCGCTTCACCAGCCCCTCTGCCTGCGCCGGGTCGCCCACATCGGCCACGAACGGCAGCACCGCCTGGGTTGCCTCGGAGGAGAGCTGGTGCGCCACCTGCTCCACGGCGTCCTCGTGGCGGCCGTTGATGCCCACGCGGGCACCCTCGTGTGCCAGCGCCTTCGCTACTGCGCGCCCTAACCCCTTAGTGCTGCCGCACACCAACGCGACGCGGCCCGCGAGACCGAGGTCCATGAACGAGGTGTCAGGTGCTAGGTGTCAGGTATTGGGGAAACGCTACGTGACACCTGGCACCCGACACCTGACACCTATGCAACCGTGGCCGGAACGTTGGCGCGCTCCGCCCGCACCGCGCAGCACTTGAGCTCCGCCATCTTCGCGTACGGATCGAGCACCGGATTGGTCAGCAGGTTGGCCGCCGCCTCGCGGAAGTGGAACGGCACGAACACCTGGCCCCGCGCGACGCGCTCGGAGATGCGGCACGAGCTCACCATCGTATTGCGGCGCGAGGTCAGCCGCACGAGGTCGCCGTCCTCGAGCCCGAGCTCGCGGGCGTCGTCGGGATGGACCTCGACGGTCGGCGTCGGCTCGCGTTGGTCCAGGCCGGAGGCGCGCCGCGTCATCGTGCCGGTGTGCCAGTGATACAGCTGGCGTCCCGTGTTCATCACGAACGGATACTCGTCGTCGGGGAGCTCGACGGGCGGCGCGTATTCGACCGGAACGAACAGGCCCTTCCCGTCGGCGGTCGGAAACGCGTCGTCGAACAGGAACGAGGTCCCGGCGGAGTCCTGCGTCGGCACCGGGTACTGCAGGCCCGCCCCTTCGAGCCGCTGATAGGTCACGCCGTGCCACGACGGCGTCACCCGGGCGATTTCCCGCATCACCTCTTCGGCCGACTCAAAGCGGGTCTCGAGCCCGAGGCGGTTCGACAGGTCGATCAGGATCTCCAGGTCGCCGCGCGCCTGTCCCGGCGAGGCCACCGCCTGGTGGGCGAGCTGAATGCGGCGCTCCGTGTTCACGAACGTGCCCGTCTTCTCCGCGAAGCTCGAGCCGGGGAGGACCACGTCGGCGTAGCGGGCGGTCTCCGTGAGGAACAGGTCGTGTACCGCCAGGAATTCGAGCTCCTGGAACCAGTGCTCGGCGTGCGCCACGTCGGGGTCGGAGATGACCGGGTTCTCGCCCATGATGTACATCCCCCGAACGCCGCTCTCCGGCTTCACGATCTCGGTCACCATGAGTCCCTCTTTGAGCGAGAGGGATTCGGCCGGGACGCCCCACACCGCCGCGTACTCGGCCCGGTTCTTCGGGTCCTTGACCGGTCGATAGTCGGTGTACACGAAGGGGATCGCGCCGACGTCGGACGCGCCCTGCACGTTGTTCTGCCCCCGCACGGGCATCATCGCGGCGCCCCAGCGCCCGATCATGCCGCAGGCGAGCATCAGGTTCAGGAGCGAGGTGACGAGATCCGTGCCATTGGCGTGCTGGGTGAGCCCCATGGCCCACAGCGTGCTGGTGCGGGGCCCTCGGGCGTAGATCTCCGCGGCCGCGCGGATCCGGTCCGCGGGGACGCCGGTGATCTTCGCGGCCACGTCCGGTGTCATGGCCTTGACCGACTCTCGCATTTCGTCGAAGGCGTGCATCCGCTCCGCGACGAACCGCTTGTCCTCGAGGCCCCGTATCACGATGTGATGGAGCATCGCGTTGAAGAGTGCCACGTCCGTGCCCGGCTGCATCTGCAGGTGGATGTCGGCACGGCCTGCGAGCTCGGTCTTGCGGGGGTCGGCCACGATGAGCGTCGCGCCCCGCTCGTGGGCGCGCTTGATGGCGGCGCCGAACACCGGGTGCGACTCCGTGGTGTTCGCGCCCGCGATGAAGATGACGTCGGCGGCGTGCTCCACTTCGCGCATGGAGCCCGACGCCGCCGACGTATTGAGCGCGCGTTGCATCGCGGCGACCGACGTCGAATGGCACAGGCGCGTGCAGTGGTCGATGTTGTTGGTGCCGAGCGCGGCGCGGAACATCCGCATCATCAGATAGTTCTCCTCGTTCGAGCACTTGGCCGAGGAGAAGCAGGCCAGGGAGGTGGGGCCGCGGTCGCGCTTGAGGCGCAACAGCTCTTGCGCCGTGAGCTCCAGCGCTTCGTCCCAGGTGGCCTCGCGGAAGGGCTCGTACCACGACGGCGGCGTCGCCACCCGGTCGCGAATGTCCAGGTCCACCCGCTCGAGCAGCGACAGGTCACGCGCCGACTTCCCCACCGAGCGCGGCGGGCCCGCCGGTTTCGAGTTCTGCCCCTCGGCTTCGATCGTCTGCCACGGCCCGCCCCGGCGATTCGCCCCGGCTCGGCCGCGCCATACCCAACGACCTTGCTCCTTCTCCCAGCCCCTGCGGATCAGCGGCCTCGTCAGGCGATCGTGGTGCTGGGGGAAGTCGTACCCGAAGCGGCCTTTCACGCAGGTCGAGCCCTGGTTCGGCGTGTCGAGCTCGATGTCGGGGGAGGTGACGCGGATGACCTTGTCGCCTGCGACGTGGAGGTTCACCTGGCACCCGACGCCGCAGTACGGGCAGACCGAGCCGACGGTTTTTTCAGGGTGACGGACTTGCTCCGGTGCGAAGCGCTCGCGCGGCATCACCTCGAAGATCGCGCCCGTCGGGCAGACGCGCACACACTCGCCGCACCACGTGCATCCCGCCTTGTCCGGGTCGCCGTCCGCTCCGACGATGATCTCGGTGTGTTCACCCCGCTGCCCCACGTCGAGCACGCCGACCACCTGGATGTCCTCGCACGCCCGCACGCAGCGCGTGCACAGGATGCAGGTGCTCATGTCGTGCCGGATCATCGAGTCGCCCGGCCGCTCGTCGCCATGGCGCAGGAGCAGGTCGCGGTCGCCGAGGGGCGTGGGAACGACCCCGTAGCGCACGACATACTCCTCGAACTCGTTGCGGGGGGCTCCCCGGCCCCCGTTCCTCAGGTGCTCGCCCGGGTAGCGCTCGAGCAGCAGCCGGAGGACGCCCCGGCGGTTTTCCACCGCCACGTGGGATTCGGTCTGCACCACCATCCCGTCCGCCACCTTGGTGGCGCAGGCCGGGAGCAGCTTGGCCTGCCCCTCCACCGACACCAGGCAGATACGGCAATTCCCGACGACGGGCAGCTTGGGATACCAGCACAGGGTGGGGATGTCGACGATCCCCGCTGCGCGGGCTGCGTCGAGGATCGTGTGTTCGGGATCGGCACTGACCGAGCGGCCGTTGATCGTAAAGGTCGCCATGACCCTTGTAAGAATAGGCCCGGCCGGGGGGCCCGGCAACCGGCCGCCGGGCCAACTACTTGGTTTGCAAAGAGGATACGTGCTGAAACACGCAGGGCCGGCGGTGGGCCGGCCCTGCGTTTGCTTAGGCGTCGATATGCTCGGGCAGGCGGCGGTGCGTGTGATCGCCCGCCCCCTCATCCGCTTCGTCCGTGAACCAGCAGTAGGCCCAAATCTTCGCCGGGCGCAGCATCTTCCGGCCGGCCCGCAGGATGATGCCGATCGGCTCGTTGTCGTCGAGAACTAATGGCAGGCTGGTCATTCCGCGCGTTCCACGTTGCAGGTTACCCGTTGCACGAAGCAAGGCGCTTGCCACGGGTGACTTCGTGCAACGTGTTGTCGTGCAACGTGTAACGGATGGGGCGGAGCGGGCGAGTGGTTACTCTGACACGCCCGGCGCTCGCCTTGCTGCGGCGGCGGCGGACGATCTCCCACCCGCCGTACTGAGCCTGGAGCGCCTCGGGGGCGAGCGGGATCACCTCGCTCGCCGTGGGGCTCGCCAGGACCACGTGAACGCCGCCGGGACGCGTGCGCGCCTGCAGCTCGGTGAGCAGCGTGTAGCGGTCGCGCGCGCGCGCCGGCGCGAGGGCCGCGGGATCGATGATCACCAAGCTCGGCGCGACGTCGGGGAACCAGCTGCCGAAGGTGACGACGAGCGCCTGGAACCGCCCGGCGAGCTGCTCGGTGACGGCTCGGCTCTCCGCTCCTTCGACGGCCCCGAGGTCGTGATCGACGAGGAACACCTCGGCGTCGTGTGCCGCGATGAACAGGGCCGCGGGAAGCGCGGCGGCGCCGACCACGAGCGCCAGGTCGCCCGGCTCGAGGCGACGCACCGCGTTGACAAGCGGGCCATCGGGTTCGAGGCCCCAGTGCGTTGGGGCGCGCTGCGCCGCGCGCAGCGCGCGATGCTTCTGGCGCCAGCGCGGGAACGAGGGCAGGCGCAAGCGCCGGGCGATGATGCGGTCGACGTGCTCGAGCAGCAGCACTTCGGTGAGGAGGTACTGCCCCGCGGCGCTCTCCTCGAGCTCGCGTACCGCCTCGTCGCCGATCTCCAGCAGCTCCTCTCGCGTGAGCGCGTTCTTGTATTCCTCGATGCGCTGCAGCAGGAACTCCTGGTACTCCTGCTTGAGCGAGCGCGGCGGCCGCCGCGCGGTGCGGGAGCGCTGCTCCCCCGACAGCCTCAGCACGGCTCGACGTGCACCGTGACTTCGTGCAGCCGCAGGTCGCGCTTGAGCCGCTCCTCCACCTGGTCGGCGATGGCGTGCGCGGACTCCACGTCGGCGTGACGGTCGACGCACACCGTCACCTCGGCGTACCGCAGGTCGGAGGGCCCGCGCGAGCGGATGCCGTAGGCGCTCTTCACTCCCGGGACCGCTTGCGCGGCATCTTGGATGTCGCGCGTCGGGATGGCAGCCTGGTCCACGAGCACTGGCACCGTGCGGGCGAGGATGCGATACGCCACCAGCATGATCGCCAGGGCCACGATGATCGCGACGGTCGAATCGGCCCACCACCAGCCCTGTCGCGTGAGCAGGATGCCGACGAGGATGCCGACGGTGATGAAGACGTCCGCGCGGGTGTGCGCCGCGTCCGCCACGAGCAGCTCGCTGCCGAGCTCGACCCCGCGGCGGTGCTCGTACCATGTGATCAGCACGTTCACGCCGAGCGTGAGAACCAACAGCGCCAGCTGAAAATCGCTGACGTCGACCCGATGGCTGCCGCTCACGAAATGGTTGACCGCCCCCCGCACCAGCTCGAAGCAGGTGATCGACAGGAATCCCACGATCGCCAGCGCACCCAGCGTCTCGAACTTGCCGTGGCCGTACGGGTGGTCTTCATCGGGCTCCTTTGTGGCTACCCGGACGATGATCAGCGCGAGCACGTTGTTGAGCGCATCCACAGACGAGTCCACCGCCCCGCCGAGCACGGCGAGGGAGCCGGAGGTGATCCCCACCGCCAGCTTCACCCCTACGACCGCCAGGTTGGCGACGAGGAGGCCGATAAAGACTCGGCGGACCAGGGCGGACGCCGGCATGGACAGGACTGCAAGGTTGTAAGGGACAGCGGTTTAGTCAACGGCCCGGAGCAGGGCGCCCTTCAGGTACCCGGTCTCGGGGACGTTCAGCAGCTCCGGATGGTCCCGGCTCGCACCCGTGACGGCCAGGAGCTGGAGGCGGCGGCCCGCATCCCGGGCGGCGTCGCCCAGCATGTCGAGGAAGACGGCTCGGCTCACGTGGTAGGAGCAGGAGCAGGTGAACAGCACCCCCCCGGGAGCGACGAGGCGCATGGCGCGGAGGTTGATCTCCTTGTAGCCCGCGAGCGCGCGGGGAACGCTCTGTTTCGATTTGGCGAAGGCCGGCGGGTCGAGCACGATCGTGTCGAACAGCTCTTCCCGCCGCACGAGATCGCGCAGCAGATCGAACGCGTTGGCCTCGCGCCAGGTGATGTTCGTGAGCTCGTTGAGCGCGGCATTCTCGCGCCCCCGCGCCAACGCCTCGGCGCTCGAATCCACCGCCACCACCTCGCCGGCGCGCCGGGCGAGGTGGAGCGCGAACGAGCCGTGGTAGGTGAACAGGTCCAGCGCCCGTCCCGCGCCCGTGTGCTCCCCCACCAGGACGCGGTTCTCGCGTTGGTCGAGGAACGCCCCCGTCTTTTGGCCCGTGCGCGGTGCCGCGAGGTAGCGTACCCCGGCCTCCTCCATGGACACCGTGTCGGGGACCGTGCCCCGCGCGAGAACCACTTCGAGCGGGAGCCCCTCGTGACGCCGCACGGTGGTGTCGTTGCGAAGCAGGATTCCTTCGGGCGCGAGGGCCGCGCCGATCCCGTCCAGCACGTCCGCGCGCACCTGCTCGAGACCGGCCGAGAGCAGCTGCGCCACGACGTACGGTCCGTACCGATCCACCACGAGGGACGGCAGGCCGTCCGCTTCGCCGTGGACTACCCGGTACGCGGTGGCCGGGATGCCGGCGCGCCGCCGGGCCGCCGCGGCGATCCGGTCGGTCCACCAGGTCGCGTCGATGGGCTCGCGCCCGGTGGTGAGCAGGCGCAGCCGGATTTCCGACGACGGCGAGTACAGGGCCTGGCCCAGATGCCGCCCGCGACGGTCGGTGACGGTGACGACAGCGGGCGCGTCACGCGACTCGTCGTAGATATCGGTGCGATAGATCCAGGGATGCCCCGCTAGCCACCGCGCGGCGCCCTTCGCGGACACGATGACGGCCCGGGTGGTGACCGAGCTGTCCGTCACTTTTTCCGGTCCGGGCGCAGCTTGGCCGCGTCGCGCAGATACATATGTTTCAGCTCGCGCTGCTGCTTGGCCGTGTAGAAGTGGAGCAGAACGCGGATGCAGCGCGGTACGCCGTCGGGCACCGCGACTTCCGCAGCGCCCAGCAGAGGCACGTCGCTCCACCCCAGCAAGCGCGCGGCGCGCGCGGGGTACTCCGCGGTGAGGTCCGGGGATGACGTGAAGATGGCGCTCTCGACGTCCTCGGGCTGGAAGCCGTTCGCTTCCTGGAGCCCGCGCAACAGCTCGGCCGTCGCGTCCAGGATGGCCTGGCCGGTGTTGGCCGCGGCGGTGGTCGCGCCGCGCAGTCCACGCAGAGTCTTGCTCATGGCACTCGATCGTCAGTTGCGCTTGATGGTGATCACGGACGCGGGCCTTCTCAAGGGGCGCGATCCGGTCGAGGCGTGCCGCCGAGCCGCGGCCGGCGGAGCCAGCATGATCCAGGTGCGTCTGAAAGATGCACCGCCGGGCGAGATTGTGGCGCTGGCTCGGGCGCTCGTCGGCGCGCTCGGGGTGCCGGTGATCGTGAACGACCGCGTGGACATCGCGCTCGCGGCGGGCGCGGCTGGGGCGCACCTGGGCCAGGAGGACCCGCCCCTCGACCGGCTGCGCCCCCACGTGCCGCCGGGCTTCCTGCTCGGCGTCCCGCTCGGGGCCGACGGATTCGGGCGGCTGGCGCAACTGGCCCCGGCCGGGACGCCGGTGATAGGGATCGGCGGCGTCACCGCCGCCAACGCCCCCGCCCTCGTCCGTGCCGGTGCCGCCGGCGTCGCCGTTATCGGCGCGGTGTGGGGGGCTCGCGACCCGGCCGCAGCGACGCGCGAGCTGCGCGCTGCAATTGCTTGACGCGCTGGATCGCGGCCAGGTGCTCGGCGTAGGTCGACGAGAAGATGTGCTTGCCGTCGGGCTGCGCCACGAAGTACAGAAACGGCACGTCGGCGGGGTAGAGCGCCGCGACCAGGCCGGCGCGGCCCGGCTGGCCGATGGGCCCGGGCGGCAGCCCCGTGTGCAGATACGTATTGTACGGTGAGCGCACCGCGAGGTTCTTCTCCCACACTCGCTTGAGTCGCCGCCCATAGGCGTAGCTCACCGTCGGGTCGGCCTCGAGCCGCATCCCCCGTTTCAGTCGGTTGTGGTAGACGGCCGAGACGAACGGCCGGTCCGGGTCGTAGCGCACCTCCGCCTCGACAATCGACGCCAGCGTGACCAGCTCGTGCCGCGAGAAGTGCAAGGAGTCGAGCCGCGCCTGCCACTCCGGGCTCCACTGCTGAGTGAACTGATGCGTCATGACGCGAACCAGCTCTCGCGCCCCGATGCGGAGCGGCAGCAAGTAGGTCGTGGGGAACAGGTATCCCTCGGCGCTGGGTACCTCGGCGGGCAGGCCGACGCTCACCAGGAGCACGGAGTCCTCGGCCGCCGCGAGGAACGAATCCCGCGGAATCTTGAGCTGTGCCCGGGCGAGGTCGGCCACCTCGGCGAGTCGCAGGCCCTCGCGCACGGTAAAGCGCTGCTCGACTCCCCGGCCGCGCTCGAGCGCCGCCACGACGTCGGACCACGATTCGTCCTGTTGCAGCAGGTAGACGCCGCTCTTGAGCGAGCCGGCCAGCCCGCGCAGCCGCGCGTACAGCCGGAACGCGGCGGCGTGCTCGATCACGTGGTTGGCGGCGAGGGAGTCGACGGCGGCGTCAAGAGAAGCACCCGCCGGAATGGTCACCGTTACTCGCGGGCCATCGGATCCCCCACAGCCGGCGACGGCGAGGACGAGACAAGTGTGGAATGCGGAGTGCGGAATGCGGAGTAGAGCACGAGAATTCGCTCGTCCACTCCGCACTCCGCACTCCGCACTCCGCACGTTCATACTCCCGACCCCCGCTTGGCATCCAGATAGTGCTGCAGCAGCAGCGTCGCCGCGAGCGCGTCCACGTCGTCCTTGCGGCCCCTGGTCGACCCGCCCATCGCGCGCACGGCCCGGAGTGCGCGCGCCGTGGTGAGCCGCTCGTCCCACAGCTCGACCGGCTGTCCCGAGCGCTGCGCGATGTCGGCGGCGAGCGCCCGCGCGGCCGTCGCTGCCTCGGCCTCGGAGCCCTCCTGGTCGAGCGGCAGGCCGACCACGACACCGGTCACGGCGTGGTGCTCGAGCAGGGAGAGAAACGCGCGCATCGGGAAGCGTTTGCCGGAGCGGCGGGTGAGGGTGGTGAGGGGTTGGGCGAGGGTGCGCGTCTCATCGGACAGGGCGAGGCCGATGCGGCGCGCGCCCCAGTCGACGCCGAGCAGCCGGCCTGCGTCGCGGCCGCTCGTCACCCCTGCGCCATGGTCGCGAAGAACTCGTTGTTCGTCTTGGTGCGCTTGAGCCGCTCGAGCAGGAACTCGATCGCTTCGACCGGCGGCATGTCGGCGAGGAAGTTGCGGAGCAGGTACACCTTGTTGAGCTCCTCTTTGGAGAGCAGGATCTCTTCCTTGCGGGTGCCGGACCGCTGCACGTCGATGGCCGGGAAGGTGCGCCGCTCGGCAATTCGTCGATCGAGAATGACTTCCATGTTGCCGGTGCCCTTGAACTCCTCGAAGATCACCTCGTCCATACGGGAGCCGGTGTCGATCAGGGCGGTGGCAAGAATCGTCAGCGAGCCGCCCCCCTCGATGTTGCGCGCGGCGCCGAAGAAGCGCTTGGGTTTCTGCAGGGCGTTCGCGTCCACGCCGCCCGACAGGATCTTGCCCGAGTGCGGGACCACCACGTTGTGGGCGCGGCCCAGGCGGGTGATCGAGTCGAGCAGGATCACCACGTCCTTGCCGTGCTCCACCAGGCGCTTGGCCTTTTCGATCACCATGTCCGCCACCTGGACGTGGCGGTCCGCCGGCTCGTCAAACGTCGAAGAGATGACTTCGACGCTCGGGCCTTTGACGTTCTCCTCCATATCCGTCACCTCTTCGGGCCGCTCGTCGATGAGCAGCACGATGAGATAGACTTCGGGGTGGTTCTCAATGACGGAGTTGGCGAGCTTCTGGAGCAGGATGGTCTTGCCGGCCTTGGGCGGCGAGACGATGAGGCCACGCTGGCCCATACCGATCGGGCTCAGGATGTCCATCACCCGCATCGACAGGTCCCCGTCCTTGCGCTCGAGCTTGATGCGCCGCTCGGGATAGCGAGGCCGGAGGTTGTCGAACGCGACCCGGTGCTTCGCCTTCTCCGGCTCGTCGCCGTTCACGACCTCGACCTTCAGCAAGGCGAGGTAGCGCTCACCCTCCTTGGGCGGGCGCACCTGGCCCATGATCGTGTCTCCCGTGCGCAGGTCGAACCGCTTGATCTGGCTCGGAGAGACGTAGATGTCGTCGGGTCCGTACAGGTAGTTCCAGTCGGGACTGCGCAGGAAGCCGTAACCTTCGGGCAGGATCTCGAGGACGCCCTCGCCGCGCAGCACGGTGTCGGAGTCGAGCAACGACTGCTCGATGCGGAAGATCAGGTCCTGCTTGCGGAGCCCTGAGTAGTTGGTGATGTTCAGGGTCTCGGCCATCGCGTGCAGTTCCGCGACGGATTTTCTCTTCAGTTCAGCGATATCCACGTGTGCCTTTGCTCCGTAGCTCTACGGCGGGCGAAACCCCGGGGTGGGGAAGTGAACGGGTCGAAACTGGAAT
>QHUD01000211.1 GCA_003221085.1 Gemmatimonadota bacterium | reverse complement strand
GGTCACTCCGTTGCTGGAAGGCCGGGCGGTCACGGCGCAGCCCGCCGCGCGGCTCCCGGGCAAGTTCCTGACGCCGGCGGACTTCGCGACGCTGGATGAGCTCGCCGAGCTGATCATCCCAGCGGACGATCATGCACCGGGGGCCCGCGCCGCCGGCGTAGCTGGCTACATCGACGGCCGCCTGGCGGAGTCGCTCGAGCCCGACTGGCAGGCGCGGTGGCGGTCCGGCCTCCAGGCGGTGGAGGGACTGTCCCGCGAGCTCCACGGGAAACCCTTGCTCGAGGCGACGCCGGAGCAGCGGGTCGCGGTCCTCGCCCGCATGGCGGCGGGCGAGTCGGACCCCAAGACGCCCGCGGAGCATTTCTTCAGGGAACTCAAGGGGTGGACCGTGCGGGGATACTATACCTCCAAGATCGGCATTCACCTCGATCAGGAATACAAAGGCAACGTGTACCAGCGCGGGGAATTCGCCGGGTTCGACGCAAAGTGAGTCCCACGACGACAAGGAGGACGAGATGGGTACACGTTTCCTCGCGCTCGGACTGACGTTCCTCGGCGCGCAGCTGCTCGGGGCACAGACCAAGCTGTCGGGTGCCGGCACCTGCGCCAAGCCCGACATCCTCCACACGATCGCGATCGGAGATCGCCCCAATCATTCCTTCACCATCAGCCAAACCAGGTGCCGATGGACCAAGCCGTTTGTGATCGCGGGACTCCGATCCAAGGGAGGCACCGGGACGCAGTCCGATGAGCTGAGCGACACCACCTCGCAGTTCCACGGCTACTTCCTGGACACGATGTCGGAGGGAAACCAGGCTCACTACCGCTACGTGGGGACGACCAAGTTGAAGGATGGGGCGCCTCAAAGCGCCACGTGGAACTGGCTGTTCGTTGGCGGTACGGGGAAATTGGAGGGCTTGAGAGGCAGTGGGTCGTGCAGAGGCACGTGGATTGCCGGGGGTGTCAGCGCGTGGGAGTGTACGGGGTCCTATCAGCTGCCCAAGTAATCGGCGGCGAAGGGGACGTGGTCTAGAACTCCAGCGTCTTCAGAAAGTCGCAGTTTTGTCGCGCGCTGACGAGCGGATGCTCGACGCCCTCCTGCTCGACGTAGGAAATCGAGCGTCCCCGTGCCGAGCTCGGTGTCTCGCGAGCGATCTTTCACCACGTCCTTGATGTGGAAGCTCCAGTAGCGGTTGCGGTAGCGCTCGAGATAGGCGAGCGGATCGCCGCCTCCCATCGCCAGGTTGCCGACGTCGAGCTGGTGACGCACGACGGCCGGGTCCGTTCGCTCCACGAACAGGTCGTAGGGCACGGTGCCGTCGATCGGCTTGAGGTGGTCGGGCTCGTTGTGGAACGCGAGCCAGATACCGGCGCGCCGGGCGGCGGCGCCGGCCGTGTTGAAGCGGTCGGCCCACTCGCGCCAGTCGTCGAGTGAACGCGCCGTATCCGCGGAGAAGCTCGGGACGATCAAATATTCGTGGCCGAGCCGCTGGGCGATGGCGAGACTCCGCTCCCACCCGACGAGCACGGCGGCGGGCGAGACGTGCGCCGAGGGCGCGCGCAGACCTTCCTTATCGAGCGCGGCCCGGACCTGCTCGGGCGTGCGGCCGAAGTTGCCGAACGACCAGAGCAGCTCGACATCGCTGTACCCCATGGCGCGGACCGCGCCGAGTGTGCGCTCGGGGTCGCGGCCCATCGCGTCCCGCACCGAATAGAGCTCGAGCCCGATCCGGTTGAGGCGCCGAGCGGAGCGCGTCACGCGGAACGGTAACGATCCGCTCGCGAGCGAGGCGCCGAGTGCGTGGACGAACGTTCGCCGGTGCACGCCTCAAGGTGGGGCGCGATCACGGGAGTGGCAAGACTAGCCGGTATTTCGCAGCCCCTGAGCAACGCCGTTCAGCGTGGACGCGAGGCCGGCGCTCACCGCCCCCAGCGCGGGGTCATCGGGTGCGGTGTCTCGTTTGCGCTGCAACAGGGTCACCTGGAGCAGCGAGAGGGGGTCCACGTACGGGTTGCGGAGTCCGATCGCCGTCTGGAGCATCGGATTGTCGCGCATCAAATAATCGCTCTCTCGAATGCGCAGCAGCGCGGCGATGGTGCGGCGGAACTCATTTTCCAGCTGATCGAAGAGGCCAAGGTCACCGCCCAGCTCCCGCACGTACATCCGGGCGATGGCAAGGTCAGCTTTGGCGCACACCATCTCTACTTTGGCGAGCAGGTCGTCGAAGAAGGGCCAGGCGTGGGCCATGCGCCGCAGGACGGCGAGCCCGCCGGGCTCGGCGCCGATGGCCTCGAGCGCCGTGCCCACGCCCAGCCAGCCCGGAAGCATGAGCCGCGTTTGGGTCCACCCGAACACCCAGGGGATGGCCCGGATCCCCTCTATCGTTTCTGCGCCGGGTTGGCGGTACGCCGGCCGCGACCCGAACCGCACGTCGGCGAGCTCCCGGACGGGAGTCGTCTCGACGAAGAGCTTGAACAGATCCTCACTGCCGTACACCAGCGTGCGGTAGCGGGGCAGGGCTTCCGCCGCCAGGCGATCCATGACTTCCCGGAAGCGCGCTTCCTCCCCGGGTTGGAGGCCGTTGCGCCAGTCCTCGAACCGGTGCAGCAACACGCCGCTGAGCATCAGCTCGAGGCTGCGCTCGGCGACGGACAGGAGCCCAAAGTTCTGGGAGACGATCTCCCCCTGCTCGGTGATCTTGATCCCACCGTGCACGGTACCCGGGGGAAGGGCGGTGAGCGCCC
The DNA here is from genome assembly GCA_003221085.1 of Gemmatimonadota bacterium. Classification (GTDB taxonomy): domain Bacteria; phylum Gemmatimonadota; class Gemmatimonadetes; order Gemmatimonadales; family GWC2-71-9; genus AG41. The sequence continues at coordinate 5,052 of QHUD01000211.1, read as the reverse complement.
GCGCGACGGGCGAGCCCCCCCCGCGCCCCACGGTGCCGCCGCGGCCGTGGAACAGCGTCCATGACACGCCGGCGTCGGCGCATGCCCGCGCCACGTCCTCCTGGACGCGGTACAGAGCCCACGCCGAGGGGAAGAGGCCCGCGTCCTTGGCGGAATCGGAGTAGCCCAGCATGACTTCCTGGTGCCGCCCGCGGGCCGCGAGGTGCCGCTGCCAGACCGGGTCGCCGAGCAGCGAACGGACGACGAGCGGCGCCTGCTCGAGGTCCTCCAGAGTCTCGAACAGCGGCACGATGTCGACGCGGGAGAGCGCGGGCTCGCGCGCCAGATCCACCAGGCCGCCCTCCCGCGCGAGCAGGAGCACGCGCAACAGGTCGTCGGCGGACCGCGTGCGCGAGACGATGTAGGTCGACGCGGCGGCCTCCCCAATCTCGTCCTGGATCGCCCGCATCGCCCGAAACACCTGCAGCGTCCCCTCGGTCGGCCCCGCGAGGGCGACGTGCGGCGCGTGCAGCGGGCGCCCGCCGACGAGCTCCCGCCGGATCGCCTCACCGTCCAGACGCCCGAGTCCGACGGCCGTCGTGAGGTCGTCGAGCGCCCGGGTGTGCATGGCGGCGTCCTCCCGCACGTCGAGGCGGTAACCATGAAAGCCATGGGCGCGGACCTGGGCCAAGAGCGGCTCGACCAGGGCACGTCTCGCGTGCGCCGCGCCGGCGGTATCGAGACTCTCCGCCACCAGCCTCAGATCGCGCTCCAGCTCTCCGGGGGAGCCGTATCCCGGGGGGTCGGCCTCGACGCGGGCCCGCATGAAGCTGACTTTCAGGCGGAGGGGCTCGTCGGCGTTGCGGCGGCGGTTCTGCTCCCACACACCCGGCAGGTCCTGGCGGTCCCGCTCGAGGGATGTGCGCAGCTCGGGCGAGACCGCGGCGAGCCGCTCGGACACGGAGAGCCGCGCCGTGAGGTCGGCAAGCGCTCGGGCGTAGTGGCCGAGCACGGCGCGGCGGGCGCTGCGCGCGGCCGCGAGCGTGATGTCCGGTGTGACGAAGGGGTTGCCGTCCCGGTCGCCCCCGACCCAGCTCCCCATGCTCAGCGGAGTCACTGCGGCGAGCGCGCAGCCGAACTCGTCTTCGAACGCCTGGGCTAGCCGCTCGCCCACGTGGGACGCGGCCTCGAGCAGGCGGTCCTCCAGGTACCAGAGGGCATTCGACACTTCGTCCATGACCGACGGGCGGTCGCGCCGTACCTCCTCGGTGAGCCAGAGGAGTTCCACCTCGCCCTCGAGCCGCCCCTCAATGGCACGACGCTGAGGCTCCGGCGCCCCGTCCCGCGCCAGGAGCCCTTCCGCCAGCCGCGCCTGCAGATCGAGGATCGTGCGTCGGGCGGATTCGGTGGGATGCGCGGTGAGGACCGGACGGACATCCAGCGTCACCAGCGCGCGCGTGACCTCGTCGGCTCCCTGACCGGCCTCACGCAGCCGTCGCAGCGACCAGCGCACCGATCCGCGCTGCGCCGCGGCCAAGTCGTCCTGGCGCGACCGTCGGACGCGGTGGGCCTGCTCCGCGGCGTTGATAAGAATGAAAAACACGGTAAAGGCACGCGCCGTGAGCCGCGCCGTCTCGGGCGGTAGGGCTCGCGTCCGCGCGAGCAGCGCGTCCAGGTTCGGTGCCCCGGGAACGGCCAGCCGTCGGGCGCGGCAGGCGCGGCGTAAGTCCTCGACCGCGTGGAATGTGTCCTCGCCGGCGAGCCGGCCGACCACACGGCCCAGCGTCGCGGCGAGCCAACGCACGTCCTGGCGGAGCGGTGCGTCCTGGGGCCGCGCTACAGGCGGCGGCAGCGGAACGGTCGCAGCGGTGTGGGAGCTCGTCATGGCAGTGATGGTGTCGCAATCTACTGCGTCACCAGCACTGCCCGTTTGACGTAATCGAGCTGGGGGAATTCTCGCTCGAGGTACGCGTTGCCCAGGGCCTGGATCGTGCTCTGGTCGGGGCCCCGCCCGCGGGGCGCGCCTTCGCCGTACCCCCCGTGCAAGCGGTCCACCACCACCATGCCCTCCACCACTCGGCCGAACGGCGAGAAGCCCATGCCGTCGAGGCGGTTGTTGTCGGCGTAATTGATGAAAAGCTGCGTGGTCCGCGTCCCGGGGCCGGCGGTCGCGAAGCTCACCGTGCCCCGTGTATTGTGCTGGCGCACCGGATCGTCCGGAATCGTCGCATCGCGCCAGGCGGCGGACACCTGCGGATCACCGTGGATACCGAACTGCGCCATGAATCCCGGGATCACGCGGAAGAATCGCACGCCATCGAAGTAGCCGCTCCTCACGAGGTTGTAGAACCGGTCCGCGCCGAGCGGAGCCCAGTCGCGGTGTACCTCGATCACCACGTCGCCCTTGCTCGTCTCAAAGCGGGCCCGGAACGTGTCGGGGGCCCGCTCCCGCATCGCGGCGCCCGCAGGGTTCGCGAAGACCGGTTTGGCGGCCGTGACCGAGTCCGCGCGGCCGGTGGCGGCGCTCGGCCGCTCGCCGCGCTGGCAGGCGGCGACGAGGGCCAGGGCCATCCAGGGGACGCGTCTCGAGGCGTAGTATGGCATTCCCTGCTCCTTGGGGTGGCGCGTAGGCAAGATAAACAGGCCGGCGGCGAGCGTGCACCCGTCGCTGAGCGGGGGCGGGGCGTACTGGCGGAGGCCCGTACGGGCGCTCAGTATCTCACCGTGATCCTTGTCGTCGGCGCAACCGGGCTCTTGGGTGGCGAGATCTGTCGCCTCCTCGCCCAGCGCGGGAAACCGGTTCGCGCGCTGGTCAGGGGCACGTCAAGCCCCGACAGAGTCGCGCATCTCAAGAGCGCGGGCGCCGACCGTGTGCGGGGTGACCTGAAGGACCGGGTGTCGCTCGACGCCGCCTGTAGCGGCGCGAGCGCCGTCATTTCGACCGCGTCGTCGACGATGTCGCGGCAAGACGGAGACTCCGTCGAGAGCGTCGATCGGAGAGGTCAACTGAGCCTCGTCGACGCGGCCGCCGCCGCCGGCGTGAAGCAATTCATCTTCGTTTCGTTTGCGAGCGTCGAGACCGACTTTCCACTCCAGTCAGCGAAACGCGCGGTCGAGGAGCGCCTGCGCGAGAGCGGGATGGCCTACACGATCCTGCAACCCACCTTCTTCACCGAGGTGTGGTTGAGCCCCGCGCTGGGCTTCGATCCGCCCAATGCCAAAGCCCAGATCTACGGCGGCGGCGAACGCAAGATCAGCTGGATCTCCATCCAGGACGTCGCACAATTCGCCGTGGCGTCCCTGGACAATCCGCGAGCGAAGAACGCGGTGATCGAGTTGGGCGGTCCCGAGCCCTTGAGTCCCCTGGAGGTCGTGCGTCTCGCGGAGCAGGTCACGCGGAAGCGATTCGACGTACAACACGTTCCGGAGGCGGCGCTGCGGACGCAATACGCCTCGGCAACGGACCCCCTCCAGCAGTCGTTCGCCGCGTTAATGCTGTTTTATGCCCACGGCAAAGAGATCGATATGACGGCGACGCTTCGAGCGTTTCCAGGACAGCACCTCAGGTCCGTGCGTCAGCACTTGGAGACCACCCCCCCGTAGCCGCTCGGCCCGGCTCCTCGCGAGCTGCCCATGCCGTAAAGTCATCACGGACTGGGGGAACGTCCACGAGCGCGCCATGCAATTTTTCAAGCGCCGGGGCGCATTGCGCCTATAGCGCGCGGTGTGCAGCTTAGGTCGCCGTGATCCTGCTCGTACAGCAGTCCCCCGGCATCACGGCGGTCGCCCATGCGATCCAGCTCGCCGTGGCGCCGGTGTTTCTCCTCTCGGGTATCGGCGCCATGCTGGCGGTGCTGACCAATCGTCTCTCCCGCATCATCGATCGCGGCCGCACGCTCGAGGCGCACCTGGCGGCAAGCCTGCCGGACGGGGCGGCGCCCATTCAGGCACAGCTTGCGACGCTCTCCCGCCGCGCGAAGTTGATCAGCCGCGCCATCACGCTGTGCACCATCACGGCCCTGCTCGTGTGCGCCGTGATCGCCACGCTGTTCCTCGCAGCGTTTGGGGGCTTCGACGCGTGGGTGCCCGTGGCCCTGTTCTTCGTCGCGGCCATGGTCGCGTTCTTCGCGGGCCTGTTATTCTTCCTGCGTGAGATCTTCGTTGCCACAGCGACCTTGCGGATCGGCCCCCATTAAACGCTTGATCGGGCAACCGGAGTACCCGCCCCCGTGCTCGGGTCCCCTCGACCTGGCTCGGACCGCGACCGGCCCATTGCGGGCGACGGGCTTGCCCGCTCAACTTTACAACCCGGTCCCTCTCGTCAGGAGCTAGAGCCATGCCCAAAGGTGAGGAGCGCAAGCTGGCCGCCTTGGCCAAGAAGAACGCGGCCAAGGCGGCGAAGGCGAAACCTAACAAGCGCCGGCAGTACGACGATACTCTTCAGCCGGAGCGGGAAGAAGACGTCGAGTTGCGCGATTTCTTCTCGGAGATGAAGAAGCGCGAGTTCTAGGTTGTCGCGTCAAGTCCGGCTGGGCCACGGCCGTCCTGCTGGAGGGTTCCTCGCGCGCCCCGCGCGTCGTCGACCGTCGGGTGATCGACTTGAGCGATGCCCGGGTGCCGCATTCCCGCCAACCCTATCATGCAGTGAGGGACGCCCGACCGGGCCAGGCCGCGAGGCTCGAGCGCTACCTCCGCCGGCTGATTGAGCGCGTCACCAGGCGGTCGCTCAGCGCGCTGCTCAACGAGTACCGCCGCCAGGGACGCCGGGTCCGGCGAGTAGCCCTGGTGGTGGGGAGCCTCATCGATCCCGCCAGGATCGGCAACGATCACATCCGAGCACACGCCCTCGAAGGGCAGCTGTTCCGGACCGCGCTCGAGGGCGCGGCGCGGGCCGCACGGTTGCCGTGCACCACGCTGGTCGAGCGCTCCCTGTACGAGACGGCGTCATCGCGCCTCAAGCGGTCGCCCGGCACGCTGAAGCGCGCGGTGACGGACTTGGGCGGTGCGGTCGGCGGGCCGTGGCGCGCCGACGAGAAGGCGGCGACGCTCGCGGCGTGGCTCGCGCTCCGAGTG
>QHUD01000210.1 GCA_003221085.1 Gemmatimonadota bacterium | reverse complement strand
TGGCGCTATCGACACGTGAAGATGGTGCAGCGCACCATCGGCACGAAGGCGGGCACCGGCGGAACCGCCGGGGCGGAGTACCTCGAAACGACGCTCAACAAGCCCGCCTTCCCCGACCTCTGGGCGATCCGCACCGAGCTGTGACCGACGCGACGCCGGAGGCGCTGTACGGCAGTCCGAACGCCCTCGCGCCTCATTATCGCCGCTTCCGCGTGGCGGACCGATTGCTGCTGACAGGCCACTCGCATCAGGCGTGGCCCGACGTCGGGTTCGAGGCGCAGCAACGCGCCTGGCTCGACGCGGCCGAGTACGTAGACGACAAGTGGGAGCGCGTGTTCGCCGTGGCGGGCCGGGCGCAGCGCGGGTTTGCGCGGCTGCTCGAGGACCCCGATGGCGCGGTCGCTCTCGGCGCGAACACCCACGAGCTGGTCGTGCGGTGGCTCTCCGCCCTGCCCCTCGGCCGACGACCCCGCCTCGTCACGACGACCGGAGAGTTTCACACCATCCGGCGCCAGCTCCAACGTCTCGGTGAGGAAGGGATCGCCGTCGTCAAGGTCCCCGCGCTCCCGGCCGCGACGCTCGCCGAGCGGCTCGCCCAGGCCGTGGACGACCGCACGGCGGCCGTGCTCGTTTCGGCGGTCCTGTACGAGAACGCCCACGTCGTGCCCCACCTCGGTCACGTGCTCGATGCCTGCCGACGAGTAGGGGCGGAGCTGTTGGTGGACGCCTATCACGCGCTCAACGTCGTGCCGCTCTCCCTGCGGAAGGACCAACTCGCGGGCGCGTTTGTGGTCGGCGGCGGCTACAAGTATTGCCAGCTGGGCGAGGGCAACTGCTTTCTGCGGATTCCCCGGGGCTGCACCCTGCGACCGGTGATCACCGGTTGGTTCAGCGAGTTCGCGTCGCTCGCGACCGGTGACCCAAGCGGTCCCGTCACCTACGGCCCGGGCGCGGCGCGGTTCGCCGGAGCCACGTATGATCCGACGAGCCACTATCGCGCCGCGCGCGTGTTCGATTTCTTCGAGGAGCAGGGGCTTACACCCGCGTTGTTGCACCAGGTCAGCCAACACCAGGTGGGGTTGCTCGCCGAATTGTTCGACGCGCTCGACGCCGACCCGCAAGTCATCACCCGTGACCACGCCCTGACCGCCTCAGAGCGGGGGGGCTTCCTGGCGCTCCAGTCGCCCCGAGCCGCAGCGTTGTATCGCGGGTTGCGAGCGCGAGGAGTGCTCACCGACTACCGGGCGGACGTGCTGCGTCTGGGTCCGGCCCCGTATCTATCCGACGCGCAGCTCCGGGACGCTATGCAAGCGCTGGGGAGCGTGATCAGAGGGCTCGGTTGAGAGCACCGACCGCGCTCCTTCTCACAATCCCCGAACACGACGCAGCCTACCTTTTGCGTCTCGATCCTGGGACGTAAACGGGCAACGCGTGCCGAGCGTCTCAGATACGGCGCGGCGCTCCGGAGCGCGGTTGAGCCATACCAGCCAGTTGGACGATGTCCTCGGGCCTCTCGTACGCCGCGCCCAGGCCGGCGAGGCTGCTGCGCGCGACGAGTTGCTGCGCTGCTGTCACGCAACCGTGTACCGCTGGGCGATGGTGCACACGGGGGATGCCGACGATGCCGAGGACGTTGCGCAGGAGGTGCTGGTCACCCTGTATCGCTCCCTCGACCATTACGCGGGGCGATCGCGGTTTACGACCTGGCTGTACCAGGTGACCCGAAACGCCGCGCTGGGGCTCCGCCGCCGGATCGCCAGCCGGCTCCGCGTCGCTCGCGCGGTCGCGGCGCGACCACCGGAGCCGAGCGCCGCGCGCGACCCGCTCGAGCGGGTGCACGAATCGCAGGTCGCGCAGGTCGTGATGACGCTGTTTCGCGAGCTGCCGCGGCGGCAGCGCGAGATCTTCTACCTGGCCGATCTCGAGGGCTTCGCGCCCGTCGAGATCGCGGAGCGCCTGGGGATGAATCCGGTCACCGTGCGGGCGCATCTGCTGCGCGCGCGACGTGCGTTGCGAGCCCGCCTCTTGGAACGGCATCCGGAGTTGACGGAGGGACGCACGCCATGACCTGCACCGAGGCGCTGGAGCTCCTGCTCGAGGCCGAGCCGCACGAGCTCGCGCGGACGACGGACTCCCAGTTGAGCCGGCACCTGCGCGACTGCGCGACGTGCCGCACGTCCGCCGCCCGGATTCTCGAGGCCGAGCAGGTCCTGCGGCGGCGCCTCGCGGCGACCGCGCCGGCGCGATCTGCCAACAACGCAGTGGAGCTCGCGCAGCGGCGGCGCGTGCGGAGGCGGAGGGCCTGGCGCCTGCTGCCACCGCTCGCCGCGGCAGCCGCCGCTCTCGTGGGAATCGCGCTGTGGCGGCTCCAGCCGAGCGTCCCCGGCGTGCCGCTGCCGCCGGCCGCGCGCCCGCCCGGCCTGGTCATCACGGCGCCGGCCGGGCGCAACGTGCTCGTCATCACGACCGACAACCCCGATGTCGTGGTCTTCTGGTTCTTTTGAGGAGGAGCAGCCATGCGTGTCCCCGTTTCCGTGATCCTGACCGCCGTCGTCCTGCTGGCCTGCCGCGCCGGCCCAGTGCTCGACACGCAGACCTTCGAGCTCAAGTACCTGAGCGGCCAAGAGGCGGCGGAACTCATCGGCCCCTATGTGTACGGCGACCGGCGCGACGCAAAAGGCGTGTTTGGCGTCGGGGATAAGACCATCACGGTACGCGAAACGCGCGACAACCTGGACAAGATTGCACGCGTGCTCGCGCAGTACGACCGGCCCCGGCCTCTGGTACGGCTCACCTTCCACCTCATCCAGGCGGACGGCGCGGCGACGACGGACCCGGCGATCGCCGACGTCGAAGCCACGCTCCGGAAGTTGTTCCGCTTCCGGGGCTACCGACTCGTCGCCGAAGGCATCTTCAGCGCGGCGGAGGGCGGTGAAGTCTCCCAGGCAATGGGCGGCGCTGTCATAACGGCCCAGATCCTCCGAGTCGCCGGGGCGGCCGACAGCGCCACGATGGAGTTGGTGGTGCACTTGCGAGGCCGAGCCGTCGAGTTCAAGACGCGCGTCGGAATCCCCGCCGGGAAGACGGCGGTCCTCGGGAACGTCGGCCAGGATCCGCGCGGCACTCTGATTCTGACCGTGCACCCGGAGCTGATCAGCGCCTCGCCCTGAAGAACTCCTCCAGCAGATGAACGCACTCCTCCTCGCGCACGCCCGCCACCACCTCCGGTCGATGGTTCAGCTGGGGGTGGCGCAGCACGTCCCCCACGCTGCCTGCCATCCCGGCCTTCGGATCGTAGGCTCCGAACACGACTCGGCCGACCTTCGCGAGCACGATTGCCCCCGCGCACTGGGCGCACGGCTCGAGCGTCACGTACAGCGTGCAGTCACCGAGGCGATCGGTCTGCAAGAGGGAGAGCGCCTGCTGCACGGCGAGCAGCTCGGCGTGGGCCGTCGGATCGCGGCGCGTGACGCTCTCGTTGTGCGCACGCACGACGACCGTGTCCCCCCGAAGCACCGCGGCGCCCACCGGAACTTCTCCGATGGACGCCGCCTTACGGGCTTCCTCGAGCGCCGCCGCCATGCCTGCTTCGTCTGCGGGGGAGGTGGGGCGGGGCCGTTTCTCGCTTCCCGTTTCCCGTTTCCCGGCCTTCTTATGCACGCGCCGGCTCGGCCGCCGCACCGGCGGCGATCCGCTCGAACGACAAGCGGTTCCCGTCTTTTGCCCGATCCACGCGCACGGTGTCGCCTTCCGGGAACTGCCCTTCGAGCACGGCCATGGCCAGTGGGTTCTGCAACAGGCGCTGGATGGCCCGCTTCAGAGGCCGGGCCCCGTAAACGGGGTCGTAGCCCTCCGCCACGATCAGCTGCTTTGCGGCCGCCGTCACCTCGAGGCGCAGCTTGCGCTCGGCCACGAGCCGCTCGACCCGCTTGATCTGGAGATCCACGATCCTCGCGATGTCCTGGCTCGAGAGCGGCCGGAAAATGATCACGTCATCCACCCGGTTCAGGAACTCGGGCCGGAACGTCTGGCGCAACAGCTCCAGCACCTTGGTCTCCACCTGCTCCCAGTTCTGCGTGCCCATCTCGAGGATGTACTGCGACCCGATGTTCGAGGTCATGATCAGCACGGTGTTCCGGAAGTCGACCGTGCGACCCTGCGAGTCGGTGAGCCGCCCGTCGTCGAGGATCTGGAGCAGCACGTTGTATACGTCTGGGTGCGCCTTCTCGATCTCGTCGAACAACACCACCGAGTAGGGGCGCCGCCGGATCGCCTCCGTAAGCTGGCCGCCCTCCTCGTAGCCCACGTAGCCCGGGGGAGCGCCAATCATGCGGGCGACGGCGTGCTTTTCCATGTACTCGGACATGTCGAGTCGCACGAGCGCCTTTTCATCGTCGAACAAGAACTCGGCGAGCGCGCGGGCAGTCTCCGTTTTCCCAACGCCCGTGGGGCCCAGGAAAATGAACGAGCCCGTGGGCCGGTTCGGATCCTGCAGCCCGGCGCGCGCCCGGCGCACCGCGTTGGCGACGGCGGCGAGCGCCTCCGGTTGCCCAACGACGCGCCGCTCGAGCTCCGCCTCGAGCCGCGTGAGCCGCTCGCGCTCCGACTCGAGCATCTTCGTGACGGGGATCCCCGTCCACTTGGCGACGATCTCGGCGATGTCTTCGGCGTCGACTTCCTCTTTCAGGTACTTGCCCTTCTTCTGAATCTGGCCCAGGCGCTTTTCCGCCTCGGCGATCTCCCGCTCGAGCGCGGGGATCCGGCCGTAGCTGATCTCGGCGGCCTTCTGCAGGTCGCCGCGACGCGTCGCCTGCTCGGCCTCGGCACGGAGCTGCTCCAGCTGCGCCTTTTTCGCTTGCAGGCCCGTGATGGCGTCTTTCTCCGCCTGCCACTGCGCCTTCATCACTTTCGAGCGCTCGCGCAGCTCGGCGACCTCCTGCTGGACCTTCGCCCGCCGCTCCTTCGAGGCCTTGTCCTTCTCCTTGGCGAGCGCCGCGAGCTCGATCTCGTGTTGCACGATCTTCCGCTCGACCTCGTCGATCTCCTGCGGCAGCGAGTCGATCTCGATGCGCAGCCGGCTCGCCGCCTCGTCCACCAGGTCGATGGCCTTGTCGGGCAGGAAGCGATCGCCGATATAGCGGTGTGAGAGGGTCGCAGCGGCCACCAGGGCGTTGTCAGTAATCCGGACGCCGTGGTGCACTTCGTACCGCTCCTTCAGGCCTCGCAGGATCGCGATGGTGTCCTCGACCGACGGCTCGCCCACGTATACGGGCTGGAAACGCCGCTCGAGCGCGGCGTCCTTCTCGATGTGTTTGCGGTACTCGTCGAGCGTGGTGGCGCCCACGACGTGGAGCTCACCACGCGCCAACGCGGGCTTCAGCATGTTGGAGGCATCCATCGCCCCTTCGGCGGCGCCGGCGCCCACCAAGGTGTGCAGCTCATCGATGAAGAGGATGTACCTCCCTTCCGCGCTCGTGATCTCCTTGAGCACGGCCTTGAGCCGCTCTTCGAACTCGCCGCGATACTTGGTGCCGGCGATCAGCGTGCCGAGATCGAGCGCCACGAGATGCTTGTTGCGCAGCGACTCGGGGACGTCCCCGTTCACTATGCGCTGGGCGAGACCCTCGACGATCGCCGTCTTGCCGACTCCAGGCTCGCCGATCAGGACGGGATTGTTCTTGGTGCGCCGCGACAGCACCTGCATCACGCGGCGGATCTCCTCGTCCCGTCCGATGACAGGGTCGATTTTGCCCTTGCGGGCCAACTCGGTGAGGTCGCGGGTGAAACGCTCGAGCGCCTGATACTTCTGCTCGGGCTCCTGGTCGGTCACACGGTGCGTGCCGCGCACGCCCTCAAGCGCCGCCATGAGGACCTTCCGGTCCACGCCGGCGGCGGACAGGAGCTGCTTCGCGGTCGTGCCCTTCTCCTCCACCAAGGCGAGGAGCAGATGCTCGGTCGACACGTACGCATCGCCCAGCGCCTTGGCCTCCTCGTCGGCGCGGTCCAGGACGCGCGACACCTCGCGCGAGAGCGTGGGCTCGACCGCCGTCCCTGACTGCTTCGGGAAGCGATCGATCTCCCGCTCCGTCTCCGAGGCTAGCTGGGTGACGTTGAGCCCCGCCTTCTGAAGCAGGGGCACGACAATCCCATCGTCCTGCGAGAGTAGAGCGAGGAAGAGATGGGCGTCGTTGATGACAGGATTGCCGCGCGCGCGAGCCAGCGTGCTGGCCTGTTGGAGCGCTTCGGCCGCCTTGACGGTCAAACGTTCGGGTCTAATCATGGTTGTCTTTGGATGGTCGCCGACTCCGAAGGCAACGTCTGTGCCGGGCAAAAGTGCCGTTTTGGCAGAAAAGAAAAAAGACGTAGCACAGAGGCGTACCATGAACATGAACACCGTAGCCCAAAGACGTAGCACACGGGCGTGGACCCCGCCGCCGTGCTACGCCACTGTGCTACGTCTGTGTGATACGTCTCTACTTGACGACTATTTTTCTAGTGACCCGATTGCCGTCGATGACCAGCTGGTAGATGTAGACGCCCGACTTGGCCAGCCGGCCGGTATTCCCGACGTAACCGTCCCAGTAGGCGCTGTAGGCGCAACCCATCGTGGTGGGGCAGCTGAGCGCAAGACTATCGAGCGCCTTGCCCGAGCCCCGAAGTATCGGGATCGCTACGAGCTGGGCGAG
>QHUD01000209.1 GCA_003221085.1 Gemmatimonadota bacterium | reverse complement strand
CCAGGACCGGGATTCCCTCCGTGATACAGACGATCAGCAGGATCCCGGCATCCGCGGCCTCGAAGACCGCCGAGACGGCGACCGCGGCCGGGACGTAGATCACGGATGTGTTGGCGCGGGTCTCGCGCACCGCGTCGGCGACGGTGTCGAACACCGGGACCACGCCGTCGAATAGCTGTCCGCCTTTGCCGGGCGTGACCCCGGCCACCACCTTGGTGCCGTAGCCGATCATCTGGCGCGTGTGGAACGAGCCGTCGCGACCGGTGATGCCCTGCACCACGAGGCGCGTCTGCTGATCGACGAAGATGCTCACGCGGCCCTCGCCCGGGCGACGGCTTGCTTCACCGCTTCGTCCATATCGGTGAGCGCCGAGAAGCCCGCCTGCGTGAGGATCTGGACCCCCAGCTCCTGGTTGGTGCCCGTCAGTCGGATGACGAGCGGTACCTTGAGCGGAAATCCGCTCGTGGCCTGAACGATCCCGTTGGCCACGTCGTCGCCCCGCGTAATGCCTCCGAAGATATTGAACAAGATGGCTCGGACGCTCGGGTCTGCCGTGATAATCCGGAGGGCGCTGACGACCTTCTGCGGGTTGGAGCTGCCACCAATGTCGAGGAAGTTGGCCGGCTCGCCGCCGTAATACTTCACCAGATCCATCGTCGCCATCGCGAGTCCGGCGCCGTTCACGCAGCACCCCACGGTGCCGTCGAGCTTGATGAAGGTGAGCCCCGCCTCGCGTGCGGCGACTTCGGAGGGCGCATCGGCACTCGAGTCGCGCAGGGCTGCGATCTCCGGCCGGCGCTCGAGCTCGTTGTCGTCGATCACAATCTTGGCATCGAGGGCGGCGACCGCGCCGTCGCGCGTGGTGGCGAGTGGATTGATCTCCGCGAGCGATGCGCCCACGGCGTAGAAAGCCGTATACAGGCGCTGCATGATGTCCGCCGCGGCACGCGCCTGCGCGATGTCGCGGTAGAGGGTCAACGCGAGCCCCAGTCCTTGATGCGGGAGCAGGCCGTAGCGCGGGTCGATCGCCAGCCGGTGGATCTTCTCCGGCGTCTTGGCCGCCACCTCCTCGATGTCGATCCCGCCGGCCGCGCTCACCATCAGCACGGGACGCTGTGACGTCCGGTCGACGATGATGCCTACGTAGCTCTCGGACGCGATGTCGGCCGCGGGCGCCACCAGCACCTGGCGCACCGTCAGGCTCTTGATCGTCATGCCCAGGATCTTGGCCGCATGCGCGGCGGCCTCGTCCGCGTTCGCCGCGAGCTTCACGCCGCCGGCCTTGCCCCGCCCGCCCGCGTGCACTTGGGCCTTCACCACCACGGGGCCGCCCCCGAGCCGCACGGCGATCGCGCGGGCCTCGGCGACGGTCGTCGCGACCTCCCCGGGCGGCACGGGGATGCCGTGCCGCCGCAAGATGTCGCGCGCCTGGTATTCATGGAGATTCACGTTCCATCCCGCGTGATAGTGGTGCCGGCTTCGCCCCGCAACGCCGCGAGTCCCTGGGACAGGTCGGCAACGATGGCGCGCGGCTCGACGATTCGCTCTGCCACGGCCGCGCGGACGAAGTCGGCCGCGGCTTCGACCTTCGGTCGCATGCTGCCGGTGCCGAGCTCCTTTCCGGCGAGCAGGTGGTCCGCCTGCGCGAGGCTCAAGTGGCGGATGGCCTTTTGCTGCGGCGTACCGAAGGCGTGGTACACCGCGTCCACGTTCGTGAGGATCAGCAGCACGTCGGCGGCGATCTCCCGGCCGAGGATCGCCGCCACACGGTCTTTGTCGGCGACCGCATCCAGCCCCTCGAGGCGCAGGGCCGGGTCGTCGTACACGGGCGGCCCGCCCCCGCCACACGCGACCACGATGTGCCCGGCGGCGACGAGGTGGTGAATCATCTCCCGCTCGACCACCGCGCTCGGTCTCGGGCTCGGGGCGAGTCGTCGCCACCGGCCCGGCTGCTCTTGCTTCACGGGAACGCCGCGCGCCTGGAGTCGCGCCACGCGCACCGGATCGAGGGCGTGGCCGATCGGCTTGGTGGGACTGCGCAGGTTGGGGTCGTGCGGATCGCACAGCGTCTGCGTAATGAGCGTGACGACCTGGCGAGCGACGCCGGCGCGGGCCAGCGCGTTCTGCAGCGATTGCTGGATCATGTAGCCCATCCAGCCGGCGGTCGCGGCCACGAGCACGCCCAGCGGCAGCGGCTCCACCTGGTCGGCGGCGATTTCGTTGCGGGCCAGCTCGTCGCCGAACTGCGGGCCGTTGCCGTGGACCAGCGCGATGCGCCACCCCTCACGCGCCAGATCCACGATCGGCGCGAGGCTCGCCCGGGTGTGGCGGAACTGGTTGGAGATGGTGGGCCGCTCCCCCGGCGGGGCGACGGCGTTGCCGCCCAGCGCGATCACAATGGTACCGGCGTTCACGGCGGCGCAACCTAGCGGCGCTCGGGGGTCGGAGCAAGCTTGCGACGCCCCAGCCCGAGCAGCTCCTTCAATTGGGCATACAACTGGCCAAAGCGCTCCAAGTCGCCCGCGGCGAGGGCCGCGTCGGCCTGCGCCGCGAGCTGTTGCGCCCGCCGCCACCGCGCGGCGAGCGCCGTGTCGGCGGGTGAGCGCGCCTCGCCACTGGAAGCCAGCAGGCTGTGGAGGGCGGCGGTGACGCTCCTGCCCTGCCCGCGGTGGTCTCCCCACGAGAGAAACACCGTGTCGATGCCGGTGGGCGGACCCCCGGCGGGGGCTTGCGTGAACAACGCTTGCTCGGAGAAAAGGGCGCGGGCGACGGTCCAGAGCCGGGGGACGCCCGGCGCGGTCGTGTTGGGGGAGCCGACGAGCAGCGGCGGCAGTCGTGCGGTGCCCGGCCGCCATTTCCACACCTGTGGACCGTCGGGGGTCATCGTCGCGGCCACGAGCACGGCGAGCGTGCTGCCGGCCTCGAACCCTTGGGCCATCCACACGCGGTGCGGCTCCGCCGAGCCGTCGATCGTGGGCGCCACAATCTCGAAGGGGTCCCTGGGTCGCGCGCTCCAGGTCGTCGTGTCACTGCGCCAGCGCTCCACGAGCGCCGTGGCCGCGCGGAATGCGCGCCCCGGGAACGGGAGCTGCGAGCGCAGGGCCGGGGGCAGGCTGTCGAGCGGTCGGATCAGCGGCGCGAGGAGTCTCGCCCACGCGGCGGCGAGCGAGTCGGCCCCCGGGGGGAGGTACAGCCGCGTGTCCCCGGTGGCGGCATTCACGGCGCCGACGACGCCGGCGTGCAGGTACCGCACCGAGTCGCGGCCGCCGTCGTCCACCGGCCGGGCGAGCGGAAACGCCTCCCCTGCGAAGTACCCGTACGCCACCCACCACAGCGCGCTGTCGGCGAGCACTGGAACGGCGGCGTCGAACGTAGCGAACGGCGCCAGCCGCCCGAGTCGCTCCAGGACGTCCCGCCGCCACAGGAGGACGAGCCCGTCCGTCTCGCGGCGCGCCAGCGCGGGGCTTTGCAGAGCCCACGCGAGCGCGGTCCGGCGCCACCACCCCGCCAGCGCGATTCCCGACTGCCGCAGCGCCGGCCAGGTGTCCGCGGTCGCGACCGCGAACTCGGTGAACCGCGGGCCGAACCACATGGTGGAATCGCGCGTCGCGACCGGGGCGAATGTGAGGACCGTGTCGTCCTCGACCGCCGCGACCGGTCGCCCGACGCGGGCCGACGCCCCGCGGTGGATCGCGTCCCACCCGGGCGGCGGCTGCCTGAGCGCGAGGCTGTCGAGGTCGGGCCGGAGGGCCACGAGCCAGGTGGCTCGTGCGTCGCCGAACGAATGTGCCGAGAGACCCGCGGCCGTGGGCGTCGATTGCGGGCGGATGAGACTTCGGCGGGAGGCGGCTGCCGCGAGGACCCGCTGTCCGTCCCACATGGGCACGGCCGTTGCGGCCACCTCGGGGCTCGGGAAGCCCGGCGGCGCGCGCTCCACGAGCGTCGTGACGCCGAATGCGAGCCCCTCGAGCCGCTGCCGCTCGGCGGTGAGGGCAGTGTCGGGATCGGCGGCATTTCGTCCCGCGCTCGCCAGGGAGGCAGGAACGATGGCGAATCCGAGCAACGACGCGGCGACCAGGGCCCCCCATCCCGTCACGAGCAGCAGCGGCTTCTCTCGCAACCCCCACACCAGGCTCACGACAGTCGTCGCGACGCCCACGCCCGCGACGATCGGCGCGGCGGCAAGACGCGCGTCGAGCGCGCGACGCGTGAGCGCTCCGTGCAGTCCGGCGACGCTTTCCGCGGGGTCCAGCAGGGCGCCCCAGGTGAGCGTGAGCGCCAGCAACGCGAGCAGTACGCCGACGTGCGCCCGGGCGTGGGCGTTCGCGTAGGGGAGCCAGCGACGGAACCGCAGCGAGCCGATTCCCAGGTAGAGCAGCGCGACGACGACCGTGGCGGCGCACACCGCCGCCAGCGCGAGTTCCCGCAGCCGTTCGGTCCAGGGCAGCTGTCCCAGGTAAAAGCCCAGGTCCCGCTGGAGCACGGGGTCCGCGATGCCGAAGGTCGGCGGGCGTGAGGCGAGCGCCGCCGGCATCCACCATCCCCCGGTGCCGAGCGTCAGCAGGAATCCGAACAGCAGACCGCACGCGATCGTGCCGGCGAGCAGTAGGGGCTGCGGGACCGCCTCGACGATCTCCAGGTCCCCGAGCCGGCGAGACAGCTGCATGGACCCGATCGAGCGGTAGACGAACAGGAGGTTCGCCGTGCCCCAGGCGATTGCGCCGACGAGCAGCAGGCCCGAGACCAGGCGGGCGAAGTCCCGGGCCGTGAGGTACGCACTGCCGCCCGGCAGGCTCGCCCCCCAGGCGCGCTCGGCCGTCTCGAGGGCGACCCAGCGCCCGCCCACCAGCACCGCAACCAGCAGTCCGACTCCGACGAGCAGCGCCCGGCGGCGGACGACGGGCTTCACGCGCCCGGGCTCTGAGCGGCGAGCCAGCTCTCGACTTCGGTCCTGTAGGAAGCGAGCGCCGCCGCGGTGGCCGCTTCGAAGCGGAGCACCAGCACCGGCTGGGTATTCGATGCCCGCAACAGTCCCCACCCTTGCGCGAACGTGATCCGCACGCCGTCGAGCGTGGACACGGGATACTTGGCGGCGAAGTGCCGCGCGGCACGCTGTACGATCTCGAATTTCCGCTCGTCGGGGCAGTCGACCCGCAGCTCGGGCGTGGCCACGGTGGCGGGCAGGTCGGCCAGGAGCCGCGAAAGGGGCCCTCCCTGCTCCGCCACGTAGCGCAGCAAGCGAGCCGCGGCGAACAGGGCGTCGTCGAAACCGTACCAGTCGCCGCCGAAGAACATGTGGCCACTCATCTCGCCCGCGAGCGGTGCGCCGCTGTCCTTCATCTTCTGCTTGATGAGGGAGTGCCCGGTCTTCCACATGGTGGGCACGAGGCCCACCCGCGCCAGCTCGCGCGGCAGCACCTCGGAGCACTTGACGTCGAAGATCACGGCGTGGCCCGGACCCATGCGGCGCGCGAGGTCGCGGCCGAGCAGTACGAGCAGCTGATCCCCGAACACCGGGCGCCCCTGCTCGTCCACGGCGCCGATACGGTCGCCGTCGCCGTCGAAAGCGATGCCGAGCTCTCCCCCCTCGCGACGCACCGCCGCCTGCAGGTCGCGCAGATTTTCGACCACCGTGGGATCGGGATGATGGTTCGGGAACGTACCGTCGGACTCGCAGAACAGCGCGACGACGTCGGCGCCCACGCGCCGGAGCGTGTCCACCGCGATGAGGCTCGACACGCCGTTGCCGCAATCGACCACGACCTTGACCGTACGAGGCAGCGGGCCGTTGCGCTGCACGATCGCGTCCCGATAGCGGGGCAGGACCGAACTCTCCTCACTGCGCCCGCCGCCGGGGCGGCCGGGGGTGCGTCCTTCCTCGATGAGACGCCGCAGACCCTGGATGTCCGCGCCGGCAACTGCTTCACCACCGAGGACGCACTTGAAGCCGTTGAACTCCGGCGGATTGTGCGAGCCGGTCACCTGCACGCCGCCGTCCACGTTGAGGACATGGGTTGCGAAGTAGAGCGCCGGCGTCGGCAGCTCGCCCACGTCCACGCCGTGGCCGCCCACGGCCTCTATGCCGGAGAGCAGGCCGTGCGCGAGCCCGGGTCCGGAGGGACGGTTGTCCCGCCCCACGGCGAGCCGGGGGGCGCGCCCCAGACGCTCCCAGCCGAGCGTCGCGATCGCCTGGCCGATGGCGCGGGCGACCTCCGGCGTGAGCTGGTCGCCCACGATGCCGCGGATGTCGTACTCGCGAAAGATGGCGGCGGGCAGCGTCATGGAGGCCCCGGCGTCAGCGACCGGTCGGTGCCGGTGACGCCGTCGTGACCGCCGGGACGGCGCGCAACCCGTCACCGCTCGTCTTCGCCAGGTCGAGCAGGCGATTCGGGCGAATGCCGAGGAAGAGCAAACCGGCGACCGACACGGTCACCACGGCGCCTCCCAGCCGACCGACATGCATCCCGGCGTGCGCCTGCTCGAACGGCTCGGGCTGCATGTACATCGCCATGATCACAGGGAGATAGTAGCCCGCGGAGATCACGCTCGTAAGGACGAGAATCGCGGCGAGCGGGAGCTGCCCCGTGCCCGTGGCGGCGACGAGGATATACCACTTGCCGATGAACCCCGCCGTCCCGGGGAAGCCCAGCAGGGACAGCATGCAGACCGCGAGCGCGAGC
>QHUD01000273.1 GCA_003221085.1 Gemmatimonadota bacterium | reverse complement strand
ACGTGATGCTCAGACCCACGCCCTGCGCGATGAGCACATACTCGATCATGAAGATCGAGCGGCTGAGGTATTCCAGCGCCACGGCCTGGAAGAAGCGACGCGGCTGCCGGTGATAGAACCCGGTAATCTGCTCATCCATCTGCGCCAGCATCGGCCGCTTCGGCTCGAGGCGGCGCGCCAGGCGGTCGAGCAGCGGGATCCGGTGCAACAGGTCCAGCAACCGCTCGAGTCCCCCGTGTCGGTGGCCCGTCAGGAGCAGCAGGACGAGCGCGGCCAGGCCGACGAAGGTGAGGGCCAGGCTCGCGCGGATCGCCGGGTGCGGCGGGAGCAGCACGGCCCCGAGCACCACCGCTGTCAGAAAGCTGAGCAGCATGCCCAGCGTGTGCAGCATCTGGTAGAGGACGGCGGAGCCGGCCGCCCGCCGCAGGCCCAGCCACGGCGCGACCGCGGCGATCTTGAACGGCTCGCCGCCCACGTTGACCATCGGCGTCATGAAGTTGAGGGAGAAGCTGGCGACGGTGATGGCGTACGTCCGCCAGTACGGCGGGCGGCTCGGCTCGTCGGCCATGCTGAGCCACCACGCGCCCGCGTTGCAGGCGCACACCACGCCGTACAGCAGGACGATCGGCACGAACAGCCACCCCGTGCGTGCCCCGTCGGCGAGGAGCCGCCCCACGCCGATGCGCGCCACCAGGTAGGCGAACACCGCTGAGCCGCACACGAACAGCAGCAGTTGCAGCTTGCGGCTCACGCGCCGTCCGCGATCGCGACCGTGGTGCCGTTCCGGGCGGCGAGGTACGCGTGCTCCACGACGCTCGCCACCCGTCGGATGTCCTCCAGGAAGGGTCCCGCCGCTGCTGCGGGATCGCCGCGGTCGAGCGCCGCCACGAACCCTTCGAACAAACCCGTGAACCAGCGGTGATACGCCGTCTTCTCGAGCTCCGCTGAATAATCGAACCGCTCGACCGCGGCCGCCCGCTCGAGACGCAGCTCGCCGCCGGTCCACTCGATCGCGCCGGCGTCCCCGACGAACCGGATTCGGTTCTCACGCGCCCGCGCGGCCCACGTGAAAAACATCGTGACCAGCCGGCCGGGATATTCGAAGCGCAACGGTACCGTGGTCGAGCAACACGCCGCCCCGTCCGGCTTCACTCGTGCCGCGCCAGGGGGTCCCCCGCGCCACCCGCCCAGGGTCGGCCATGGTACGATGGACCGAGAACTCGGCCAGGTGCCAGCGGCCGATGGCGCCGCTGGCGAGCCACTGCTTGATCTGCATCCACACCGGGTTGTGGCGGTATTGATGGCACGGCATCACGATCCGCCCGCTGGTCCGGGCGGCGGCCGCGATTCGATCCGCCTCGCCGCGCGTGAGCGCCACCGGCTTTTCACACACCACATGGTAGCCCTGCTCCAGGCCCCAGAGGGTGAGCTCGAGGTGGGAGGCGGTCGGCGTACAGATGTCGATGAAGTCGAGCGGGGCCAGATCGCGGAGCTGATCGCGCCGCCCGAGCAGCGGGATCGCGTCCACGGGCGGTACGTCGGCCGCGCTGTCCACCAGCGCGACGACTTCCACGCGGCCGCGCAAGGCGGCCGAGTCGCGGAGCGCGGGCAGGTGCGACTGTCGCGCGATGCCGCCTGCCCCGATGACGGCACCCCGGTACCGCCTCGGTTCAGGTGACGCGGGCGTAGCCATTGCGCTCGGGGTCGAGCAGGCCGCCCAGCGCGGTCGCGTTCCCCTCGTGGATCCAGAGCAGCACCACGAGCAACAGACTCATCCAGACGGCCTCCACCCACAGGAACGCGGAGACGTGCGCGGCGACCGCCGCCACACCCACCAGCACGAAGCGGATGTTCTGCCCCAGCCAGGCGCACAGCGGGAGCACGATCTCCTGACGCGCGCGATACTCGGCGCGGAACGCGTCGGTGATGCCTCCTCGGTGCCGCAGGAGGCGGATGAGCTTCACCGACCGCGGGAAGAGGTGCGCCTGTCGTTGCACGTAGTCGCGGTAGACCCGCGCGCCAAAGCGCTGCAGCATGCTCCCCGGCCGCCCGCGATCGAGGTCCTCCGGCAGGTCAAGCTCGCCCCCGTTCCCCACGCCGACGTAGAGGAATGCATTGCGCACGAAGTCCACGGCGGCGCTCTGGAAGGTGTGGGCGAGCCCCGCGGCCGCCACCAGCAGAAAGGCGCCCGGCCCCCAGAAGCCGCCGTGGATCAGCCGGTAGATGAGGTGAAAGTACAGATTGACGAACCGCAGGTTGTCGTTGATGCCGTCGAGCGCGCGGCCGAACCGGGTGGAGGTGCCGCGTAACCGCGCGAGCTGGCCATCCGCCGAATCGAAGATGTCCGAGACGATGAAGAGCACGAACCCGATCACGTTGGTCCAGGGGTCCTGGTACGCGAACAGGTGGCCGGCGACCAGCCCGATCACGAGCGACCACAGCGTCACCTGGTCCGCCGAAATTCCCGTGGGCTGGAGCCCGCGCGCGATCCGGATGCCGATGGGCCGGAAGAAGTGGAGGTCGGCCCACTCCTCGACCGCGCTGCCCTTATGCGAGAGGTCGTTCTGCGGCTTCACTGAGCACGTCCTTCATGGTGGCGAGGGCGCCCATCGCCTGATCCTCGTCGATCACGAGGGGTGGATTGATGCGAACCTCGGGATTGTAGATCATCGCGAGCACGCCGCGGGACAGGAGCGTGTCGAAGATCCAGCGTGCGGTCTTCTTGTCCACCAGCCGGCGGGTCCCGGGGACGACGAGGTCCATCCCGAGCATGAGGCCGCGGCCCCGCACGTCCGACACGATCGGCAGCTCGGTTTCCCAGCGCTTCATCTCCGCCAGCATCTTGTCGCCGAGGCGGCGGGCATGCTCCACGAGCTGGTCCTCTGGCCCACGGCTTCGAGAACGCGATCTCCTCGCGCGCGATCACGCCGCTCATCGGGAAACCGCCGCCGAACCCCTTCCCGACCGTGAGCACGTCGGGGAGCACGCTCTCGTGCTCGATCGCGAACATCTTCCCGGTGCGGCCGAATCCGGTGATCATCTCGTCGCAGATCAGCAGGGCGCCCAGCTCGTCCGCGAGGTCGCGCAGCAGCTTCAGGTAGCCCGGCGGCGGTACGATGTTCCCCGCCGTGCCCTGGATCGGCTCGACGATGATGGCCGCCACGTCCCGCGTCGTCTCGAGCTGGATTTTGTTCCGCAAGAACTCCACGCAATGCCACTCGCACGACGGGAACGTCTTGTCGAAGGCGCAGCGTGCGCACGAGGCATAGGGTGAGAGGTACGCGCCGGGCATCAGGGGCCCGAGCGCGTGCTTGAAGCTCGAGCCGAGCAGCGGCAGCACGCCGCCGGTCTTGCCGTGGAACCCGCCCCAGAACCCGATGACCTCGGTATGGCCCGTGCGCGACTTGGCGAGCCGCAACGCGGCCTCGATCGCTTCCGCGCCGCTCGAGTAGAACTGCGAGCGATTCAGGTCGCCGGGGGTCAGCTCGGCGAGCAGCTTCACCAGCGCCGCGCGATGCTCCGTCGTGAAGCTCCCGACGTGCACCCGCGCGATCTGCCGCTGCATCGCGGCCACGTACTTGGGATGGGCATACCCCAGGCTCGCGACGCCCACCCCCGCCAACAGGTCCACGTAGCGGTTGCCGTCCACGTCGTAGAGGACGGCCCCCTCGCCGCGGTCGATGGAGAGCTGGCTGAACAACGCCACGCTTTGCGTGCCGGGCGCGAGGTAGAGGGCCTCGGCGTCGAACAGCGCTTTCGACCTGGGACCAGGGAGGGAAAGCTGGGTGCGGTGTAGCGTATCCGTCACGGGCGTTTCCGATGTGCGACGCGATGAGTGATGTAAGCCGCAATGGCCTGTGCCGCTTCGTCCCGAAACGGTGCGAAGCTCGGCCAGTCGTTGATGTCGATCAGCACCGGGCGGTCGGGCTCCGGGAAGGCGACATCGCCCCCGAACACCTCGAGCCCGAGGATCGCCGCCGCCTCGAACGCGAGCGCCCTGAGGCGGTTCTCGTCCACCGCGGGCCGCTCGCCGGCGAATCCCCCTTCGGAGCCGTACCAATTGAAAAAGCGACCGTCGGTGACGCCGTAGAACTTCACGACCGGACCGGGAACGTGCTCTTGCAACGCCACCCAGGGGATGCCCCGCCCGGTGAACGCCCGCAGCGCTTCCTCCACCTGGGCGAGCGAGGTGGCGACCACGTCCTCGGGCCGCTCCGCGTGAACGTCACCCCGCTTGATCCACACCTTCTGATGATCGGGGCTCAAGGCCTTGAGTTGAGCCGCGGGTGGGAGTGGCGCGGAGCTGGCGTGAATCAGCGTCCGGGGGAACGGCACCGTACTCTCCCCCAGACGCTTGACCAGCCGGTACCGGTGGCAGTTCAGCGCGCTCGAGGGGCGGTTCACCACGACCGCGCCGTCGGACTCGAGCGGCATGAGCTGCTCGGCCGCGAGCGAGCCCTGGCACATGTTGAGGTACAACGGCGCCGCCGGAAGGCGGCCCTGCTCGACCTCCAGCTCGGTGGTCTTGATGGCCCGCCAGCCCTGCGCTTCGAGTCGCGCGACCGTCGCGTCCATGATCGCCGTATCGTTCACGCGATGCTGGAGCGGCGAGTACGACGGACTGCGGTAAATCGCGACCAGTGGGCCCAAGACGATGTCGCTCCTCGAGTGCGAGTCTAGGT
>QHUD01000193.1 GCA_003221085.1 Gemmatimonadota bacterium | reverse complement strand
GTCCGATTGTGCAAGGGTGCGTATCAAGAGCCGGACAGCGTCGCCTTCCCCGACAAGCGCGATGTCGATGCGACCTACGTTCGCTGCATGGAGCGGCTCATGCTCAAGGGCAACTACCCCGGCATCGCGACGCACGACGCGCGCATCATCGAGCACGCCAAGGCCTTCGCCCGCGACAAGGGCATCCAGTCTCCGCGCTTCGAGTTCCAGATGCTGTACGGAGTGCGGCGCGATCTGCAGCTCGGGCTGCGGCGCCAGGGATACAACGTGCGCGTCTACGTTCCATTCGGGACCCAGTGGTATCCCTATCTCATGCGCCGGCTCGCTGAGCGGCCGGCGAACGTGGCGTTCCTCGTCGGCAACATGTTGCGGGAGTCCCTACGGCGGAGCTGACGGACGGTACGCTGGGCGGCTACCAGCGGGTGCACGAGCGCGCGCCCGCGTTTTCCGGGAGCGACGGCCAATCCTACTCGGTGGGAACGTACGTGGATGACTCGCCGGACGGGCAGGGACGCTACGGAGCGGCGCTGCTGTTCGTGCGCTGGTCGGACGCGGGCGATCGACCGGTCGGCCACCTCGAGACAGACTATCTGTTCCGGGGTGCGACGCCCGCGGACGCGCTCGCCCCGCTGCTCGCCTTGACTCTGCAGGACGTGAAGCGGCACCTCGACGACTGTATCGAGAAACAGGGAGGGGGACGGCGGTGATTACCACCGGCGTCGTCCTCGCACGCGCAGGCTCCGCCTATCGTGTGCACACCGATGGTGGCGAAGTGGTCGCCACGCTCCGCGGCAAGCTCAAGCACCGGGACGACGACCGTGTGGTGGCGGGAGACGTGGTGGAGCTCGAGGTGCATGCCGCGGGCCGCGCCACCATCTGCGGTGTGCGGCCGCGCCGGAGCGTCCTCGCGCGTCGTGCCGCCGCCGAGCGGAGCCCCCGGGCGCAGCCGATCGCCGCCAACGTCGACCAGGTCGTGGTCGTCGCGTCGGCTCGGAGCCCGGAGCCCAGCCCCCGGCTCCTCGATCGATTCCTGGTGATCGCGGCGGCCAACCGTATCCCCGCCGTGCTCGTCCTCAACAAGATCGACCTCGACCGCAGCGTGCTGGATTCCCTGCGGGGGCGCTACGGGCCGGCAGGCTACCAGGTGCTCGGGACCTCTGTGAAGCAGCCGGAGGGGCTGGCCGCGCTGCGCGATCTGTTGCGTGGGCGGGAGTCAGTGCTCACCGGTCAATCGGGCGTCGGGAAATCCAGCCTGCTGAACGCACTCGATCCGGGGCTGAACCTCCGCATCGGTGAGATCAGCCAGAAGTGGGATGCGGGAAAGCACACGACCCGCGCTGCACTCGTCGTGCCTGTCGCCACGGGGGGCTATGTCGTGGACACGCCGGGGTTGCGCGAGGTGGGCACGTGGGGGATCGATCCCGAGCGCCTGGGCGCCTACTTCGCCGAATTCCGGCCCTTCCTCGACCAGTGTCGCTTCGACAACTGCCGGCATCTCGCTGAGCCGGGATGCGGCGTCCGGCAGGCCGCGGAGCGAGGCGTGTTCGACCCGGATCGCCTCGTATCCTACCAGCGCATCTACGAGGAGGTCAACGTGCCTTCCTGGTCCAGCGGTCGGCGTCGCGGGAGGTGACTTTCCGCATCATCTCCGCGAAGGCGTCGTCCAAGTCGATCTCCTGAGAGTTGGCGAGACAGATGACGACGAACAGAATGTCCGCCAGCTCCATCGCGATCGAGCCCTCCGGCTCGTCGGCCTTCTTCGTCTTCTCGCCGAACCGGTGGTTCACTTCCCGCGCCAGCTCACCCACTTCTTCGGTGAGCCGGGCGAGGTTGGTGAGCGGAGGGAAGTATCCTTCTTTATATTGGCCGATCCACCGATCGACCGTCTGTTGGGCTTCACGCAGGGACACGGGAGGCTCCGGGCAATCGTGAACGCCGAGCTGCCGCCGCTGGTCGCGCCGTTCCGCGGAGAGCGCTACGTCGCGAAAGAGTTGAGCGCCCTCATCGCGCCCCCCTACGACGTCATTTCGACCGAGGACCGCGCACGCTACGCGGCGCGCGATCCCCACAATATCGTGCATGTCATGCTCCCGGAAGCGCCATCGGGCGGGGGCGGGGACCGCTACGCGCAGGCCGCGATGCTGCTCGCCGGGTGGCGAGAGGCAGGCGTGGTGCAACCGGATCCCGGGGAGTCGGTGTACGTCGTCGCGCAAGATTACGCCGTGCCGTCGGGCGAGCGGCGCACGCGCATCGGGATGCTCGCCGCCGTGCGCGCCGAGCCGTTCCAAACGCGGCGCGTGCGGCCGCACGAGCAGACGCACTCGGCGCCTAAGGCCGACCGGTTGGCCCTGCTGCGCGCCACCGCGGCGAACCTCGAGTCGATCTTCCTGCTCGCGCCGGACCCCGACCAGATGCTGGCCCAGGCCCTGGTGAAACGGGCCTCCGGTGTGCCTGCGGCGCGCGCCGAGCTCGACGGCGTGAGCATCCGCCTTTGGATCGTGTCGGGCGCTCCGGCAGCGGAGCTCGCCCGCCTGGCGGGCCGGGCGCAGCTCTACATCGCCGACGGTCATCACCGTTACGAGACCGCCGTGGCGTATTCGCGGGAGCGGCCGACCGCCGACCGCGTGCTCTCGTTCATCGTGTCGGCGGGCGATCCCGGCCTCGCGATCCTCCCCACCCACCGCATCATCTTCGGCGCCGGGCGCGATCCGACCAAGCTGGTCGAGCTCTGGCAAGAGTGGTTCGAGATCGGGCGGGTGGCACCCTGTATGGACCGGGTAGAGCGGCTGGCCGAGCTCGGTCGCGAGCGCACGGCGTGCATCGTGGCGTTCCCCGATGCCTATGACCTTACCCTGGTCCTGAGGAAGGACGCCCCGCTCGCCAAGGTCCCGGAGCTGGGCAAGACCCCCGCGGTCCGCGCGCTGGATGTGGCCAGGATCGAGACGCTGGTGGTGCAGCGCATCCTAGGGGCGGGTACGGCGACGCCGTCCCTCGCCTACACGCCCGACCCGCGTGCCGCCTTCGATGCGGTCAGAAACGCTCGCGCGGCCGCCGCGGTGCTGCTCAATCCCACGAAAGTGCAGGACGTGTTCGCCGTGGCGGACGCGGGCGACGTCATGCCCCCCAAGTCGACGTACTTCGTGCCCAAAGTGCCGAGTGGGCTGGTGATGCGGGCGGTATAAGGGGCGGCGGATGGTAGGCGCCTCTATATTATTTTCTCCCATGCCCCGTCTCCGCGACCGCATCCTCGGTAATCTCGAGGCCATCTACCGCGAGGCCTACGAGCGAGCCAAGGCCGCTGGCGACCAGGAGCGCATGGCGGATCTCGACGCCGCCTATCAGCGGGAGCAGCTGCTGCTCGAGGTCCTGCTCGACATCCGCGACGCGCTCACGTCCCTTCCGACAGGGGCCGAGCCGGGCGCCGGAAAGACCCCCGGACCGGACCCCATCGCCGCGCTCGAGACCATCCACCGCATCACGAGACTGCGCTGAGAGAATCCATGCGCCTCCGTTTGTGTTTGGGACTCGTCTGCCTGCCCCTCGCTGCCTGCGCCCGGAAAGCCGACATCATCGTCTCCGGGGGAATGGTCTGGACTGGCCTCTCGACCGGAGCACCCCAGCGGGGCGCGGTCGCGCTCGCCGGCGGCAACATCCTCGCGATCGGCGACAGCGCGCAGGTCGGACGCTATGCGAGCCCCACGACCCAATGGATTCAGGCAAACGGCGGGCTCGTGCTGCCCGGCTTCACCGACGGACACACCCACTTCGTCGACGGCGGGTTCCAGCTCGCGTCGGTGGACCTCAGGAATGCGGCGACCCCCAAGGAGTTCATCCGACGCATCAAGCAGTACGCCCAAACCCTGAAGCCCGGCGACTGGATCACCGGGGGCGACTGGGACCACACGCTGTGGGCCGGTCAGCCGCTTCCCCGGCACGAGTGGATCGATTCGGTCACGCCGAGCAATCCCGTATTCGTGAACCGGGTGGACGGCCATGAGGCGCTCGCCAACACCGCCGCGATGCGCGCGGCGGCGGTCACGAAGGACACTCCCACCCCCTCCGGTGGCGAGATCCTGCGCGATCCGAAGACGGGTGACCCCCTTGGCATCTTCAAAGACCGGGCGCTCGATCTCATCGGCCGGGTGATCCCCGAGCCGTCCCCGGCCCACCGTGACTCGGCCCTCGCCCGCGCGCTCGCCTACGCCGCCTCCTTGGGAGTCACGGCCACTTCCCACATGTCTGCGTCGTGGGCCGATCTCGCGAGCTACCGCCGGCTCGAGCAGGCGGGCCGGCTCACCATCCGGGCCGCGCTCTATCTTCCGCTCGAGTCGTGGCGGGCGGTCGCAGAGACCGTGAGCCGCTCCGGGCGCGGCGACGATTGGGTGAAAATCGGCGGTCTCAAAGGCTACATGGACGGCTCGGCGGGGTCGCGCACCGCGTACTTCTTCGAGCCTTACAGCGATTCGGCGGGCTACTACGGATTGTTGCAGCACCCCGAGGCGGACATGCGACGCTGGATCGGGAGCGCCGACTCCGCGGGACTGCAGGTTACCGTCCACGCGATCGGTGATCGCGCCAATGCCTTCCTTCTCTCGATCTACGACAGCGTGACCCGGGCGCATGGGCCGCGCGACCGGCGCTTCCGGGTCGAGCACGCCCAACACCTGCGCCCCCAGGATATCTCGTTGTTCGGCAAGCTCGGCGTGATCGCCTCGATGCAGCCGTATCATGCCATCGACGACGGCCGCTGGGTGGAACACCGCATCGGGCCGGTCCGCATCAAGACGACCTACGCGTTCCGCACACTGCTCGACACGGGGGGCAAGCTCGCGTTCGGCTCGGACTGGACTGTGGCGCCGCTCGACCCGATCCTCGGCGTGTACGCCGCGGTTACGCGGCGTACACTGGACGGCAAGAACCCGAATGGGTGGGTGCCGGAGCAGAAGATCTCCGTGGGAGAGGCCTTACGCGCGTATACGGCGGGCAACGCCTATGCGACGTTCGACGAGTCAAAACGGGGCATCCTGGCACCTGGTGCTGACGCGGACCTCGTCGTACTGGACCGCAACCTCTTCGCCCTGCCTTCCGACTCGCTCGATCGGGCGCGGGTACGCTACACTATCGTCGGGGGCAGGGTCGTCTACCGGCGCTAGCCGGAGTACTTGAGTCCCGAGTCTTGAAGCGTGAGGGGTCGCGCTCCCTCGTGCTCGACGCCCGCTTCGACCACCTCACCCAAGACGAGTGTATGATCTCCGCTCGGGAGTGTCGCGACGACCCGACACTCGACCCACCCGAGCGCCTCCGCGAGCACCGGCGCACCGGAGATCGGCCCCGGCTTGGTCTTAATTCCCTTGAGCTTGGGCGATGCCCCCGCCGGGCCGCGCCCCAACTTTTCTGCCACGTCGCGTTGCCCGTCGTGAAACACGCTGATGGCGAAGTGATGCGCGTCGCGGATCATCTCGATCATCTTGGAGGTGCTCTCTACCGCTACCACCACCATCGGGGGGTCGAATGAGGCCTGGCTGACCCAGTTGACGGTTATGCCGTGCTCATCGCCCTCCCGCTTGACGCTGAGCGCGTACAGACCGTAGGTGACATGTCGGAGGACCGTTTGTGTCGCGGCCGCGTTCATGCCACGGAATATGGTACTATCTTTGTCCCATGGCGACGCGCGCTCAACCCCGGCCCCGGGCTACCAAATCCCTGTCCAAGGCCGACCTGCTCGACATGTATCGCCTGATGCTCCTGTCGCGGCGCATCGACGACAAGGAGATTCAGCTCAAGCGGCAGAACAAGATCTTCTTCCAGATCTCCGGCGCCGGCCACGAGGGCGTGCTGGTGGCGGCCGGGAGAGTGCTCCGTCCCGCTTACGACTGGTTCTATCCCTACTATCGCGTCGCCAGATGCCTTCGCATTGGGGCCACAAGGCGCTCAACATCGTCAGTCAGTCGAGCCCGACCGGCACTCAGCTGCTTCAAGCCGTGGGCTGTGCGGAGGCATGGCTCCGCTACGACCGGATCGCCACGATCGTCGACAAACCGATCCAGGGCGATGAGCTCGTGTACGTCTCGGCGGGGGATGGCACGACCAGCGAAGGGGAGTTCTGGGAGGCGCTCAATACCGCCAGCAACCTGAAGCTGCCCGTGTTGTTCCTGATCGAGGACAACAAGTACGCGATCTCGGTGCCCGTCGAGGTGCAGACCGCCGGCGGCTCCGTGTCGAAGCTCGTGCGGAACTTCCCCGGCCTGCTGGTCGAGGAGGTCGACGGGTGCGATCCGGTCGTCTCCTACGACGTGCTGCTACGGGCCTCCGAGTACGTCCGCCAGCGCAAAGGGCCCGCCCTGGTGCACGCGCACGTGACCAGGCCCTATTCGCACTCCCTCTCGGACGACGAAGTGCTGTACAAGCCGCCCAAAGAGCGCGAAGAGGAGGCACGCCGCGATTGCCTCAGCCTCTTCCCCAAGCGGCTCATCGCCGACGGCGTGGCCACCGCGGCCGAGATCGAGGCCATCAAGGGCCAGGTGGAAGAGGAACTCGGCGTGGCCGCCGACATGGCGCTGGCGTCGCCCCAGCCCGAGCCGGAGACGGCATTGCTGTACGTGTACTCGCCCGAGATCGATCCCACGTCCGAGCAGTTCGATACGGAGGACGATCCGCAGTTCGGGGGTGACCCCACGACGATGGTGGACCTGCTCAACACCTGTCTGAAGGACGAAATGGCGCGCGATCCCCGCATCGTGGTGTTCGGCGAGGACGTGGCGGACGCGAGCCGCGAGCAGCACCTGGAGCAGGTGAAGGGCAAGGGCGGTGTCTTCAAGGTCACGTGGGGGCTGCAGCGTCAGTTCGGGAGCGATCGGGTCTACAACTCTCCGCTCGCCGAGGCGAACATCGTGGGCCGCGCGATCGGCCTCGCGACCCGCGGCCTGAAGTCCGTCGTCGAGATTCAGTTCTTCGACTACATCTGGCCTGCCTATCATCAGCTGCGCAACGAGCTCGCCACCCTGCGGTGGCGCTCCAGCAACGCCTTCTCGAGTCCCGTCGTGGTGCGTGTGACCTACGGCGGCTATCTCAAGGGGGGCTCGATCTACCATTCCCAGACGGGCGCCGTGGTGTTCACGGCCGTCCCCGGGCTGCGCGTGGTGTGCCCCAGCACGGCGCTCGACGCCAACGGCCTGTTGCGCACCGCGATTCGGTGCGACGACCCCGTGCTGTTCCTCGAGCACAAGCACCTCTACCGCCAGACCTACAACAAGGCGCCCAATCCCGGGCCGAACTTCATGATCCCGTTCGGCAAGGCGAAAGTCGTGCGGGAGGGCCGGGACCTCACGGTGGTCACGTACGGCGCCGTGGTGCAGCGTACGCTCGTCGCCGCGAAGGAGCTCGAAGAGCGGGACGGGGTGAGCGTGGAGGTGATCGACCTGCGAAGCCTCTCGCCCGTGGACTGGGAAGCGATTACCGCGTCGGTGATGAAGACGAGCAAGGTGCTGGTCGCCTACGAAGACGCGCGGTCATGGGGCTACGGTGCCGAGCTCGCCGCCCGGATCGGCGACGAGTGCTTCCCGTGGCTGGACGCGCCCGTGAAGCGGGTGGCCTCGACCGACACCTTCATCGGCTATGCGCCGAGGCTCGAAGACTTCATCCTCCCCCAAGTGGAAGGTCTCTCGCGGGCGATGCGCGACCTGCATGCGTTCTAGCGCGGCCCGCGCATACAGTCTTCTCTTTTTTTTGTCCGGAGCGACGGGGCTCGTCTACGAGCTCCTCTGGGTCAGGGTCCTCTATCAGACGTTCGGCTCCACCATCCAGTCGGTGACCACGGTCGTGGCCGCCTACATGGGCGGCCTGGGCCTCGGCGCCTGGCTGCTCGGCCGCCGCGCCGATCGCCACGGGAGACCGGCGGCACTCTATGGCTGGTTGGAAATCGCGATCGGCCTCTTCGGGCTGGCATCCCCCCTCGTGCTGGCCTTCGCCCATCGCGTCTACATCGGCGCCGCGTCGACATTCGGGCTGGTCGGGGGGGCGAGCGTCGCGCTGCGCTTCGCCCTCGCTGGCGCCGTTCTCCTCATCCCGACGACCCTCATGGGCGGGACGCTCCCCGTGCTCACGCGGGCCTTCACCGGAACCGAGCGGGCCGAGTTGCAGCGCTCGCTGGGACTCCTGTACGGCCTCAACACGCTGGGCGCGGTGGTGGGAACGGCCCTCGCGGGCTTCTTCCTGATCGAGCACGTGGGTGTACGGGCCAGCCTGTGGGGCACGGCGGCCGTCAACCTCGCGCTCGGGAGTGGCGCCATCGCGCTCGCGCGCAGCCAGCTCGTTACCCCGCATCGGTCCTCGCCTGACCCCGGGCGCGAGCCTGGGGAACAGGCGAGCCGCGCCCTCCGCAACACCGCCCTGGTGTTGCTCGGCCTCACCGCCTTCGCCGCGTTGCTCGACGAGATCGCCTGGACTCGGGTGCTGGTGATGATCGTCGGCGGGTCCACCTATGCGTTCACGCTCGTCCTGCTGGTGTTTTTGCTCGGCATCGGCATCGGCAGCGCCCTCGTGGCTCGTCGCGGCTCCGCGGCGCCGGAAACCGCGGCGGCCGCTGGTGCGGCACAGGCTCTGACGGCCGCAGGCGCCGCCCTGCTGTTTCTCGTCTTCGGCCTGCTGCCGCGCTACATCATCGCCGTCTTTCAGCTCCCGTCGCTCGGCGCCACCGAGCGTCTCCTCGCCATGGGCCTCGCCGTCGGCGCCGTGGTGCTGATTCCGGCGATCGGGATGGGGATGAGCTTTCCCCTCCTCACCGATCTCGTGGCGCCTCGCGACGCGGCGGGTGGAGCCGAGGTGGGCCGGGCGTACGCGCTCAATACCGTCGGAAGCATCATCGGGGCGGTGCTCACCGGCTTCGTGCTGGTGGTGACCCTCGGCACCGACCTCACGCTGCGCCTTGGGGTGCTCGTGAATGTGGTCGGGGCGTTGGCCCTGGCGGGACTCGCCGCCCGTGGTGTGGCGGAGGGCTCGGTCGCGCATCGGCGGCTCCGGGCCTGGGTGCTCGGCGCCGGGGGGTTGGCCAGCGCCGCGCTGGTGGTTGCGCTCGCCGCGCCGCGCTGGAGCACGCGGCTCATCGACCTGGGACCGAGCATCTACGCGCGCGACCGAATGGATGCGCACGGCGTTGCCGCGTTCCTGGCGCACCGCGGCACCCGCCAACTGGCCTACCGGGAGGGTTGGAACGCCACGGTATCGGTGTGGGAGGAGGCGTCGGGTCGCTCGCTCAAGGTCAACGGCAAGGCGGACGCGTCGGACTACGGGGATATGGACACCCAGATCATCGCTGGCCTTGCGCCTGTCGCGGCGCGCCCCGATCCGAAGACCGCGTTCCTCGTCGGGTACGGCAGCGGCGTGACCGCGCGCGTCCTGTCGGACGTTCCGGGCATGCAACGCGTCCGCGTGGTGGAGATCGAGCCCGCGGTGCTCGACATGAATCGCTTCTTCCTGCACGTCAACGACACGGCCCTCGCCCGCCCGAACCTCTCGGCGATCGTGGACGATGCGCGCAGCGCGCTGCAGCTCGATCCCACGAACTACGACATCATCGTCTCGGAGCCCAGCAACCCGTGGCTCGCGGGCGTCGCCACGCTGTATACGGTCGAGTTCTTCCGCATTGCCCGGAGCCGTCTCGCGGAAGGAGGCGTGTTCTGCCAATGGGTCCAGCTGTATCAGGTACCGGTCCCGGTGGTGGCCGGTGTGGTGCGGAACGTCCGGGCGGTGTTTCCCCACGTGCATCTCTGGTTTGGTGCCCCGGGGGACGTCATGGTAGTCGCATCGGACCGACCGCTCACCTACGATCCCTCGTGGATCGCCCGCCTGGTCGGACCGACCGGAGCGCTGGGCGAGCTGGGGCGCGAGTACCTGGGGGTCGACCGGCCCGAGGACTACCTCGGACACTTCCTGCTCGGCGAAGCGGGCGTTGCGAAGCTGATCGAGCGCCCGGCCATCGTGCACCGTGACGACCGGCCGCAACTCGAATTCGTCGCGGCGCGCCGTTTCCTCGATCCCTCGGGGACCGCGGGCGTGTTCGATTCCCTGGCGGCCATCCAGGCCGCAACCCAGGTCCTGGACAGCACGTCGCCATTGCGGCTCGCGCATACCCTCACGGCCCGCTGGGGCGACATCGGTGGTCTGGCGTACGTAGCTGCCGCCCGGCGCGCTCAGCCGGACGTGCTGCGCCCTGGCCGCAACCCCGAGGCGTGGCTCCTCAGCGGCTTAGTGGCGGCCCAGCGCGACCAGGGTCAACGCGCCCGGTCTCTCTTTGCTGGCGCGCTTGCTGCTGGTGCGGACTCCGCCGAGGCGAGCGCCGCGCTTGCCGCGCTGGATGCCCGCGATCAGCACTGGACCGAGTCGGCCGCTCGCATCCGAACGGCGCTGCGCGCGGCGCGCAACACTCTCCGCCATCCGTATCCGCGGAATTTGCTGTGGTCGGCGCTGAAGCCCCTTGCCTTCAACGGCCCGCCGGCCGTTGCCGACAGTCTGATCACGACGGCGGCGGGGGGACGGGATGGCTGGTTCCGGTTGCACGAGCTCCGCACCGTGACGGCGCTGCGCACCGGTCGGTGCGATGTGGCGGCGCAAGAGTTTCTGGTGCTGCTCGAGTTCGGGATCGAGCCGGAGGATGGGCCCGCTCTGGTCAACCACTGCCGCCGCGGGGAGACGCGCTAGGCGCCGGTCTGCTCGCCCAGCACGGCTTTGACCTCACCCGCTGCCGCGATGACGTGGTCGACGTCGCGCGACAGCGCCCGGGCCTGCTGCGTGGCGCGGGTGAGATCGTCCAGGGCCGCCGCCACGCCGGCGGACCGGAGGCGCAGCAGGTCGAACCGGACGTTCTGCATCGCCAGCACGCACGACTCGAGCTGGTCCGCGACGAGTTGACGCTTGGTCAGGAGATCGGTGAGCGCCTGGCGCTGGCGCTCGAGCAGGCCCATTTGCCGCTCCCGTTCCGTGCTCTCCCCTTGACCCTTCGTCGCCTGGATCTTCTCCTCGAGGCGGGCCAGCGCGCCCCGGTCCACGCTCCCGCTCATAGCGTGCAGAGCGCGGGCCAGCTCTTCCGCGCGATTCAGGAGCCCGTCGGCCGTCGCGATGACGTCGGGCAGCAGCTTCCGCTCCGACTTGGGAAGGCGATCGACGATCCGCAGGATGGCCTTGCGATCGCTCCGGGCCTGCTGGATCGGGTCGGCGTGGCCGCCGAACTCATCGGTCGTGGCGCGTGGTAGCTCGATGGGGCGGCTCCCCACCGCCGCGAGGCGCGCTTCGATCGCGTCCGGCGCCGGCGGGCGCGCGAAGACGTCGCGCCACGAATAGCCCGCGTGCCATAGGCGGACATAGCGCGGCACGAGCTTCCACCCGGCCCACACCCCGGCGACCACGATCGACCAGCCCTGATGCCCCGTGGCCATGTCGATCAGGAAGAAGGCGCCGCACACGGACGCCCACGTGACGAAGCGGCTCCGCAATTCGTGAACGATCTGGGGCTCGCCGTTGGACGCGAGCGCCGGGCGATCGCGCATCCGGTCGACGCGCTGGGCACGCCGAGCGGGCACGTCCGTCCGGCCTCGCGGCGGCGGCGGTGCGGGGGGTGGCGGGGCGCGTCCCCCGCGCGACGGGGCGGGTCCGCTGGAACGGCGTGGCTTGTGCAGCGTCGCGCTCCGGGCCTCGAGCGCGCGCCGCAGCGCATCCGCCGTAGGCCAGCGGTCTTCCGGATCCTTCTCGAGCGAGCGCATCACGCAAGCGGCCAGGTCCTCGGGCACCTCCGGCCGCCGGTCCGTGAGCAGCGGCGCCGGTTCCGTGATGTGCTTCATCAGGATCCCGGGGACCGTGGGGGCCTGAAATGGCAGCTCCCCCGCGAGCATCTGGTAGGCCACCACACCCAGGCTGTAGATGTCGGACCGCCCGTCGATCTCGCGATCTCCCGCCGCCTGCTCCGGGCTCATGTAGTGCGGCGTACCGATCGCCACGCCCGTCGCGGTGAGGGTCGCACCGCCCGTCGTCGAGGATAACGCCTTGGCGATCCCGAAGTCCGTGACGACGACCCGGCCCCGACTGCCCTCGAGCAGGATGTTGTCGGGCTTCACGTCGCGGTGGATGATCCCGAATGCGTGCGCGGCTCCCAGCGCGTCGGCGGTCTCCTGCATGATGCGCCGCGACTCGTCCGGTGGCAGCCTGCCGCGCCGCTTGAGTTTCGCTCCAAGCGACTCGCCGTCCACGTAGGCCATCACGAAGTAGACGAGCCCGTCCGGGCTCTCGCCGACCGAGTGGATCGGCACGATATGCGGGTGCGACAGCCGCGCCGCCGTCTCGGCCTCGCGCAGGAAGCGCAGCCGGATCTCCTCGCGGAACGCAAGCTCCGGCGGGAGCACTTTGACGGCCACCTGGCGCTTCAGACGCTCGTCGCGAGCGTTGAACACCACGCCCATGCCGCCCCGGCCGATCTCTCCCTCGAGCGTGTAGGAGGAGCCGAGCGCCTGACTCAGGCGGGTGGCGAGTGCCTTGTCTGCGTTGTTCATCGAGCTTCACGTGAAGTGCGCGCGGATAGATTAGCCGCGCGGCGCCGAGCGTGCAACCTGCAAGCCGCTTTTGACTTACGGCGCGACCGCCGGGTTGGCGCCAACGCGGTGGCTATTCGGCAGCAACTGCCTTATTGGCCGCCGGTCCGAGGAACGGGCGTGCTCAGGAGGGCGTTTTACGGTATGGCACGGACGATGCTTAGACGCGCGAGAACCATGCGTACGCTTACCCTCAAGAAAGCTTATCCCTATGTCTGAACGACTGACGCTCCCAGTGCTTCCGCTCCGGGAGGTCGTGCTGTTTCCAGGTGTTTCGACGCCGGTCGGCGCCGGACGGCCCACCACGCTGCGGGCGATCGAGGCGGCGCTGAAAAGCGACTCCCGACTCATTTTTGCCGTCGCGCAGCGCGAGAACGTAGATACGGTCAGCCCCGAAGTACTGTACACGACGGGGACGATCGCCAAAATCAGCCAGATCCAACGCGGCCTCGGCGGCGTGCAGTTGCTGTTGCACGGCGAGCGCCGGGGCGCCGCCCTGCACTACACCGACAACGGTCGCTACCTCGAGGCGGTGGTCCGCGAGGTCGATGATCTGCCGCCGCTCAACGCCGACGATCCGGCGTTCGTCGGCTTGCACCGTGAAGCGCGCGAGCGGGCAGCGGAGCTGGGCCAGAAATCGGGTCTCCCCGAAGAGGTCGTGCGTCAGGTGCTCGAAGAGGTCGCCGACCCCGGTCGGCTCGCCGACTTGGTGGCCGGCTACCTCGAGATCCAGCCGGCGGAGCGCCAGGGGCTGCTCGAGACGCTGTCCGTCGAGGACCGGCTGCGGCGCGTCCTCATTCACGTCCAGCGGCAGATCGGCGTGCTCGACGCCCAGGAGCACATCAAGTCCCAGGTCCAGGAAGAACTGGGCGAACGCCAGCGCGAGATGTTCCTGCGGGAGCAGATGAAGGCGATCCGCAAAGAGCTCGGCGAAGAGGACGAAGGGACCGAGGTGGAGGAGCTGCGGAAGCGGTTCGCGGCGCTCGACCTTCCCGAGGCCGCGCGCAAGGAAGTCGACCGCGAGCTTGAGCGCCTGGAGCGCGCCAATCGCGACTCGATGGAAGCGCAGGTGATCCGCACGTACCTCGAGACGATGGCGGAATTGCCATGGAACAAGCGCGCCGAGGAGTCGCTCGACTTGAAGCGGGCGGCGGAGATCCTCGAGCAGGATCACTACGGCCTCAAGGACGTGAAGGATCAGGTCCTCGAGTTCTTGGCTGTGCGCCAGCTGCGCCAACGCTCGCCCGCCGCGGCGGCGCAGGGCAACGAAGACGACAAGCAAGCGCGCGGCCAGATCCTGTTGTTCGTCGGTCCCCCAGGCGTCGGCAAGACCTCGATCGCCAAGTCGATCGCGCGCGCCATGGGCCGGCCGTACGTTCGCATTTCGCTGGGCGGCGCCCGCGACGAGGCGGACATCCGTGGGCACCGGCGCACATACGTCGGCGCCATGCCCGGCCGGATCATCCAGGGCATGAAACAGGCGGGCGCCAAGAACCCGGTCTTCCTTCTCGACGAGCTGGACAAGCTGGGCGTCTCGTTCCAGGGAGACCCCGCGGCGGCGTTGCTCGAGGTGCTCGATCCGGCGCAGAACGATTCGTTCACGGATCACTACTTGGGCGTGCCGTTCGACCTATCGGAGGTGTTGTTCGTCGCGACCGCGAACTTCCTCCAGAGCATCCCCGGCCCGCTGCTCGACCGCCTGGAGACGGTGACGTTCGCCGGCTACACCGAGCGTGAAAAGCTCGAGATCGCGAAGCGCTATCTGGTTCCGCGGCAGGTGCGAGAGAACGGGCTCACCCCGGAGCAGCTCACGGTCACGGACGCTGCGCTGAGCGAGATCATCACGAGCTACACACGCGAGGCCGGTGTCCGCCAGCTGGAGCGCGAGATCGGGAAGCTCGGGCGCAAGGTGGCGCGCCAGATCGCCGGCGGCGAGGTGGAGCGCGTCACGGTCGACGCCAAGGATGTGGACGACCTGATCGGGCGCCCCAAGGTCCACCCGGAGCGCAAGGAGCGCGAGGACCAGGTAGGCGTGGCCACGGGGATGTACTACACGCCGGTCGGCGGCGACATCATGTTCGTCGAGGCAAGCGTGATGCGTGGCAAGCGTGAGCTCGTGCTCACGGGCCAGCTGGGAGACGTGATGAAGGAATCGGCCCGCGCGGCCCTCACGTACGCCAAGTCCCACGCCGATCAGCTGGGTATCCGGGAAGAGGCGTTCGCCGGGACCGACGTCCATATCCACGTCCCTGCGGGTGCTATTCCGAAGGACGGCCCATCGGCGGGCGTGACGATGGCGACGGCACTGGTGTCGGCGCTTTCCCGGCGACCGGTGCGCCACGACCTCGCTATGACCGGCGAGATCACCCTGCGGGGCCGGGTGCTGCCCATCGGGGGTGTGAAGGAAAAGGTGCTGGGCGCGGTGCGGGCGGGCATCAGCACCATCGTGCTGCCCAAGGAGAACGCCGCCGACCTGGACGATCTGCCCGAGGACGTGCGCTCGTCGCTCGAGGTGCACCTCGTGGAAGACCTGGACGAGGTCCTGACATTGGCCCTGCGTGGCGCGCGGTTCGAGGCTGGTCACCTCGTGTTCGACGGCGAAGCTCCGGTCGAGCCGAGCCTGCTCGCGAAGCACAACTAAGCGTTCGGAAGTGGGGCGAGGCCCCGGGGGATTCCCCTCGGGGGCTCGTCTTGTTCGGTTCCCGTGACGGCCGGAACCTACCCAACCCTTTCCCCGTACGACCTGTCTAACGGTCCGACCAGGTCACGGGGCTCCCGTCATGCCGGTTGTCGTCCTACTCGCGATCGTCCTGCAAACCGCCACCTCCGCCCCGCCGCCCGGCGCGGGCGGAGGCGTGGTGCCCCCACCCTCCACTGCCACGAGGGCGAGCGCCGTGCGGGCCGCCACCCCGGTCGTGATCGATGGTCGGGATGAGGACGAGGTCTGGCGCAAGGCGCCCCCGATCACGCAATTCCGGGAGTTCCAACCGAAAGAGGACGGCAACCCCCGATTCGCCACCGAAGCGAAGGTCGCCTACGACGACCGCTACTTCTACGTCTTCATCCGCGCCTTCGACCCGCATCCCGATAGCATTCTCAAGCTGCTCGCGCGCCGGGACGTGCGGGCCGCGACCGATCAGCTGAAGATCATGGTGGACTCGTATCACGACCGGCGCTCCGGTTTCGAGTTCGCCGTCAACCCGGCCGGCGTAAAGCGTGACTACGCGATGTACAATGACAGCCAGGAGGACGACGCCTGGGACGCGGTATGGGACGTCGGCACGCAGGTCGACTCGCTCGGGTGGACCGCCGAGTTCCGCATCCCGCTCTCACAGCTGCGCTACGTCCCCGGGGCCACGAACACATTCGGGTTCGCGGTGTGGCGTGACATCCAGCGCTACTCCGAGCGGGTCAGCTGGCCCGTCTACCGGGGCTCCCAGGCGGGGATCTCGTCTCAGCTCGGCGAGTTGGTTGGTCTCGACGGACTGCCTTCGCCGCGCCGGCCCGAGATCGCGCCGTACGTGGTGACGAAGAACGTGTCCGTGCCGACCGGAGGCGCCTTTGACCGCGCTCAAAAGATCACGGGCGGCGCCGACTTGAAGTACGGGTTCACGCCGAGCCTCACGCTCGATGCGACGGTCAACCCTGATTTTGGACAGGTCGAGGCGGATCCGGCGGTACTCAACCTGACTGCGTTCGAGACGTTCTTTCAAGAACGCCGCCCCTTCTTCGTCCAGGGGGCGGGGATCTTTCGGTTCGACGTGAATTGCAGCGCGGTGAACGACTGCAGCACCGGCGAGGGCCTGTTCTACTCGCGGCGGATCGGGCGCGCGCCGCAGCTCGGCTTCGGCGACCCCGAAGCGCCGACCGCGACCACCATCTACGGCGCGGCGAAGCTGACCGGCCGCCTCCCGGGTGGGCAGACGATCGGCGTGCTGGACGCGATCACCCAACGCGCCGGGGGGACGCTCGACAGCACCGCGGAGCCCACGACGAACTATGCGGTGGTGCGTGGGCAACAAGACTTTCACAACGGGGAGAGCGGAATCGGGATCATGCTGACGGCGGTGAACCGAAACCTCGACCAACGAACGGAGAGCGTGCTGCGTCGGCGCGCGTATGTGGGGGCGGTCGATTTCCGCCACCGCTTCCTGCGGGCTCATTACCAGATCTCCGGCTCGCTCGACCTGAGCACCGTCGCCGGGACTCCCTCCGCGATCGCCGCGACCCAGCTCGACCCGGTGCACTACTACCAACGGCCCGGCGCCGGGGTGGGCTACGATCCGACCACGACGTCGCTGGCGGGCGACGCCGAAGAGCTCAAATTCGGGAAGGTGGGCGGTGGAATCACCCGCTTCGAGACCAGTTACCAGCGTCGCTCCCAGGGCTTCGAGCTGAATGATCTCGGCTTCCTCCGGCAGGCGGACCAGCAGAGCTGGAACACGTGGTTTGCGTTTCAGTCACGGCACCCCAGCTCGTTCTATCAGACCGCGTTCTGGAACTTCAATTGGTGGCAATTCTGGACAGCAG
This sequence comes from Gemmatimonadota bacterium, assembly GCA_003221085.1. Classification (GTDB taxonomy): domain Bacteria; phylum Gemmatimonadota; class Gemmatimonadetes; order Gemmatimonadales; family GWC2-71-9; genus AG41. The sequence goes on along the minus strand of QHUD01000193.1, from coordinate 13,980 downwards.
CGGGCACGGCCGTGGAGCGTGCCGCCAACACGAATGTGCACGCCCAGTTGAACAACCGCTGGTGGGTGCACGGGGGCGTGACGGCCGGCCAGCTCGGCGCGACATTCTGCGATCGCGACTGCACGCGCGGCGGGCCGGCCGTGCGCGTCGATCCCTACCTGTCTGTCAATGCGGAGGTGGACGGTGATGAGCGCCCGGCGTTCACACCGTACGTGTGGTTCGGCTACTGGCGCGGTGACGCGGGCCGGTCCGAGAGGTTCAACGGCAACGTCCAAGTCGCGTTTCGCGTCGCATCCCAGTTCCGAACGACGCTGACCCTGAGCGCCGCGCACAACGTGAAGGACGTCCAGCCGCGCGGTGTCATCAGCGACACGACCCCCCCGTTCGCGACCCACTACACGTTCGCGCATCTGAACCAGAAAGAGGTATCGCTCACAGGCCGGGTGGACTACACGCTCTCGCCTACGCTCACCTTCCAGTTGTATGCGCAGCCGTTCGTCAGCAAGGGCACCCTCTCGAGCTTCCGCGAGCTTGCCGACCCGAACGCCGCCGTATTCGACGATCGCTACAAGCCATACGCCGCCAGCCCAGGTGGGTTCAACTTCAAGGCGTTCAATTCGACGACGGTCTTACGCTGGGAGTACCGCCCCGGCTCGACCCTGTTCGTCGTGTGGACGCAGGGACGTCAGGACTTCGCCCCGGCGATGGGGCCACGCTCGATCAAGGGCGATTTCCAGGACCTGTTCGAGCTGCATCCCAACAACACGTTTCTCATGAAGGCGTCGTACTGGATCAACTGGTAGCCGCGACCGCCTGCTAGTGCGCCGCTATCCCGTCCAGCACCAGTCGCACGGCCGCCTCCTTCCAGCGCTCGCGTAGCGCCGGCTCGTCGACACCCAGGGGCGGCGCGCTCGCAGCGATCAACGACTCGAGGCCGAGATATGCTACCATCAGCACCAGCGCTTGCGCGGCAGCCAGGTGCGGGTCGAGATCGTCGCGGACCTGACCCCGGCCCTGGCCCTCGGCCAGGAGCACCACCAGCCGCTTGATCGCAGGGGCAAAGGGCCGCGCCTCGGACCGACCGGCCTGCGTCAGCAGCGTGACGAGGTCGGGATGCGCGGCGAGGAAGTCGAACTGAGCGCCCAAAGTCACGCGAATTCGGTCGAGGGGGCGGTCGCCCTCGACGGGGAGGTCGGCGAGGGCCTGCTCCAGCTCGGCTGCGCCGCGGGCGAGTACCGCGGTGAACAGTCCGCGCTTCGAGTGGAAATAGTAAAACAGCAGCTGCTTGTTCACCCCGGCGCGGCGTGCGATCTGGTCCACGCGAGCTCCGTCGAACCCGCGACGAGAGAACTCCTCGCGGGCTGCCGCGATGATTCGTAATGCTCTGGTATTGCTGAGCTTAGGCCTCAGAATTCATTTCCTCAACCAATCGGTTGAGAGAATATACTGCCCTAGCGACCGAGCGCCAGATCCTGCGGGACGCGCGGCAGCCCGTCCCTCAAAAACTTGATAAGCAGATGGTTCACTTCGTCCGGCGCTTCCTCCTGAACAGAGTGACCTGCGCGTGGCACGCTGACGAACGCCGAGCGCGTGATCCCGGCGGCGAGGGCCCGGCCAACTCCAAGGGGGACCCAGCGGTCCTCTTCTCCCCACAACACGACCGTCGGAGCGAGGATCTTGTCGAGCCGGCCCTCCAGGCCGTCGAAGTGGAACTGCCGGAGGACACCCCGCAGCGCTCGGCCGTAGATGGGTTGGGCGACGGGAGCGTAATACTGATCCACGTCGGCCTCCGTCACCTTGGTCGGATCGAAGTACGTGGCCTTGAGCAGTCGGGCAGTGAAGCCCCGGCCACGGAACGCGAGTACGGCCGGTCCGAGCACAGGCCACCGCGCTACCCGGAACAGCAGGGGCTCCCGGGCGCCCAGCCCGGCCGAGCCCACTAGGACCAGCCCCCGCACACGTTGCGGATAGTCGATGGCGACCTCGGCGGCGATGGCGCCGCCCATGGAGTGCCCGACGAGCACGGCATCTGAGAGGCCGAGCGAGTCCATGAGACCGATCGCGAGGCGGGCGTACGCGGCGTTGTCGTAGGGGGCCGGCGGCTTGTCGGAAAGACCGAAGCCACGGTTGTCGAACGCGATCACGCGAAAACCCGCCCCCGCCACGGCCGCGAGATTCTTGCGCCAGGCGTACATCGAGGCGCCGAGGCCGTGCAGGAGCACGACCGGCGGACCACGCCCGGCGTCGATGTAGCGGATCTTCGTTCCCTCGACCTGGAGGTAGCGGGCGTTAAACTGCGTCCCGGCGGGAAACAGCTGGGCGTCAGGTAAGGCGGGCGCTCGGCAAGCGCCGAGGGCGGCAACGAACATGAGCAGCCGCCTCACGCGAGCCCGCGGATCCACGCGCCGGCCAGAGCGGCGACGGCCGGATGCGAGCTCCACATGCCCGCCGCTGTCTCGCCGCTCCCAGTTACCGCGACCGCTTGAACTTCGTCGATCAGTAATACGGTGGGCAGGTCCACCGGTACAGTCCCGCGGACGATGGGACGCGCCTCCGGGGGTGCGTCACCCGCGACTCGCAGCTCGAGCGCCGCGCGCTCCTTGGCGCGGCGCCAGGCGGGCAGTGTTGGGCGGAGCAGCTCGGCCGATAGCACGCCCTCCACCCGCCGCTCGGCCCGGGCCACGACCTGCATGATCAGGTTGGCGACGGCGCGCGCCCCCGTGACGGTCCGGGTTTCCGGCTCGGAGGGATTGGCCGCGTCGCGCAGGGACCGGCTGAGGCGGTCGAGGGCTTCGCCCTGCTGCGCGGCGAGCTGGGCAATGAGCGCCGCCGGGTCAGTCGCCCGGTAGCGGGCGGGACGCCCCGGGAGCCGCAGCGCGGCGGTGCGGCCGACCAGGCCCTCAAGAGCGCCATAGGTGTTGACGCGCGCCACGCGCGTGGCGTGGGCAACGGCGTACCCGGTAGACGGACCGAGCCGGAGCAGCGCGGCGTACGCCTGCGACTCCGTGGCCGTGAACCCAAAAGGCGTGAGATCGATCTCGCTGGTCATGTGCGTAGTAGCGATTACTACTACGTAAACAAGCGCGCGGCTGCAAGGGGGAACTGCTAGAGGATCTCGACCGGAAGCCCTATCAACCGGGCGATGAGGCCCAAGCGGAACGTTGCGTCTGTTTGCCGCTGCGCCGGGCTCTTCCCCGGTCCCTCGAGCGGGAAGTAGTGCGCCGTGAGGGGGCTCGACGCCTTCGGCATGGCGCGCAGGCTCTTCGGGCTCCAGATCCCCCGCTCGTCGCACTCGTTGAACAGACGCGCAAGCACTCGGCTGGCGCTCGGAATCCGGCGCACCAGACCGAGGCGAGCCAGGAGCTCGATCCAGTAGAGCGCGAACGGGACGTCGCTGACATGGCCTTGGGCGTCGGAGCGCATCGGGTCGCCGAGGAGCTCGAACATCGGCTTCAGGAGCTTTTTGCCGGCGAGGATGAAGAACGCCCGTCGCGGCGCTGGCGAGGAGAAGTAGTTCCCTAGGCGCTCGATGAACCCGGCCCGCTCCCGCTGCACAGGGGGCAGGAACGCGAGCATCTCGACGGCAAAGATGGTCGGGGGGCAGGCCTGAGGATCGAGCACCGTCTTCCCCTGCGCCTTCTTGAAGGGGTTCGCGGCCAGCTCGCTGCGTAGGTACTGCGAGATGTTGCTGGCGATGGTGTGCGCCGTGCCGCGCACTCGCGGGTCGTCGCTGTGCCCACCACGCGCCAGGGCGCATGCCGCGCCCTCCCGGCCCATGCGCCGCGCCCAGCGCCCCAGCCCCGGATCGGTCTTGGCAGCTCTTTGGAACTCGACCAGCAGCTCGAGGGCGCGCTGGGCGACTGTTCGGTCGGGATCGTCGGGCTCGATGCGCGACAACAGCTGAAACAGGAACCGGTCGGCGTTGCGAAACACCCGGTCCCCAGGCGGCCACCCCAGTTCGAGCAGGCGACGGTACTGGTAGACCGTGCCGGGCTCGGTCCAGCCGAATGCTTTCGAGGCTACGGGCGCGAGCAGGTTCCCGCCCCACAGTCCCGTAGCCTTCTGCTTGCGAGCGATCGCTTGGGCCGGCTTGTAGTGCAACACCGCCTGGCGCAATGCCTCGAGGCGCGCCGGGTCCCGCTCGGCCTCCGGCACGACTTCGCCATAGGCTCGATACACGATCGGCGGGCTCGCCGCCTCGACCAACCAGGACAGCGGCAGCCGATGCGATGCGGGGAGTTCCAGGTGCCTACTCCGGAGTGCGGGAGGTGCGACTGCCGAAAGGCGGGCGCAAACTTATGTGCGTCCCTTCCAATAGGCCAGAGGCACGGACGTTCTTCTTCACAGCACATTACGCGTCATGCAATATATTGCACTCAGGGAACCGAGCGTCCTGCTGGTCGCTGGAACTCCGAGTTGGGAAGCCACCGCGGCATCGCTGGCGCGTTCGCCACTGCCAAGGCGACTCGCAGCGCGACGCGCACTTCCTGCGCCATTCCCGCATAGGTGAACGTCGGGCGGTACTCGTCGCCCGGCTGATGGTAGCGCTCGCGGTTGTAGCGCGCGGCCTCCTGGGCACCCCAGCCGGCCGGTCGACCGATGAAGTCTTTGCCAGGCTCGATCGACAACGCCGGCACGCCGGCCCTGGAAAATGGAAAGTGGTCCGACCGATAGAACGAGCCGCGCACGTCGGGCTCGTGCACCACCGCCAGCGATTCCGCAGCGGCCGCCGCGCTGAACACCTTCCCGAGGGTGGAGCGCTCCACGCCGAGCGCGTCGATGTCGCGGGTCGCCCCGCGGACGTTAGCGACGTCGAGATTGATCACCGCCGCCGTCTGTTCGAGCGGGACGAGGGGGTCGCGCGTGTACGCCTCGCTGCCGAGTAAGCCACTCTCCTCGGCCGTGGTCGCGATGAACAACAGCGTGCGCCGGAGACGGGGCTGCACCTGGGCTAGCCCCTCGGCGGCGGCTAGCATTGCCGTGACGCCCGAAGCGTTGTCCTCCGCGCCGTTGTAAATCGAGTCGCCGTTCGCGACCGGACCGATCCCCTTGTGGTCCCAGTGCGCCGTGAACAACACCGCCTGGCGCGCGAGCGCCGGGTCAGCCCCCGGGATCCGGGCCACGACGTTCTCCGAGCGAACGTGACGCAGCGCGCTCGTGATCTCGACCGCGACATTGATCCCGGTCGCCACAGGGCGGAAGTCGCGGCGCGCCGCCGCCCGGGTAAGCGAATCGAGGTTGAGGCCCGCGCGGGTGAGGGCGGCCTGAGCGGCGTCGCGGGTCACCCATGCGGCGAACGTGATGCTCTGCGGGGCCGGCCGGTCGAGCTTGAATTGCTCCACCGACCAGGAGCCGCGCACCACGTCCCATCCGTACGTCGCGCTCTCGGTGGTGTGGAGCAGAATCGCGCCCAGCGCACCGCGCCGCGCCGCCTCTTCGAGCTTGTACGTCCAACGGCCATAGTACGTCAGGGCGCGCCCGTTGAAGATGGTCGTGTCCTGGATCCCGGGGTCGTTCACGAGCATCAGCAGGACCTTGCCGCGAACGTCCGTCTCCTTGTAGTCGTCCCACCGCCACTCGTCCGCCGCGATGCCGTAGCCGACGAACACGACTTCGCCGTCGGCGACGATGTGGCTCTCCGGCCGCTCCGCCCAGGCCAGGAAGTCATCGAGATAGCTGAGCTGGCGCGTCGTGCCGGCCTTGCCCCACACGAGCGAGGGGTGCGGCGTCATGCCCACGAGCGCCACCGGTTGGAAGTACGATCCGTCGCTACCCGCGGGCTCGAGGCCGAGCGCCTCGAATTGGGCCGCGATGTACTTCGTGGCCAACCGGCCGCCGCGGGTCGCCGGCGCGCGACCCTCGAGCAGGTCATCGGCGAGGTATTTCAGGTGCGCGTCCATCGCGGCGGTGCTCACCGCCGGGAGGGGAGCAGCTAGCGTCGCCGGCGTGCCGCCGGGCCCTGGCGCGCTGGCGCAGCCGAACGACAGCAGTGCTAAAGCGATCGACCATTTCAAAGACACGTCTGGTCACTCCTCTCGATGTCTGCCGGGGCATCGCACCGTATGGATGAGTCCGCGGCCGATGCTGGCGGCTTCGCTGGTGAGTACGAATGTGGAGTCGTCGAGGAAATCGATCGCTTCTCCCTGCGGCTCGAGTCCGGTGACATTGCATACGGGCCACCCGCTGGGCGACAGGATGCCTCCTGCACCGGGGACGAAGGTATAGATCTCGGTGTAGGTCCGGATCGCGACCAGCCCGCCATCCGGCCGGATCGCCGCGCCGGTCACGAGGCGTCCCACCGTCGCGAACGGAGCGATCGGCAGCTGCTGGAGCGGCGACGCGGTGACCACCGTGTCACTGTCCCATGCGTTGCGCGAGACACGGTACAGCTCGACGACACCCGAACGTCCCTTGCTCACGAGGTAAAGCGCGCTGTCTCGGGGCGAGACGTAAATCGCCTCTACATCATCCGGCCCCCCTTGGTATCGGAGCCGGAGCGCCACCGCGGGGGCGGAGGCCACCGCACGCCCGGCCCTGGCCGGCGGATCGGGCTCGGGCACGGCGTAGATCACTACGGATTCGCGGACCCTCTCGTTATCGCCCGTGTCCGCGATGTAGAGGCACGCGCCTCCCCTTGTGGGGCAGGGGCCGAGCGCGATGTCCTCCCAGTCTACGGCGCGGGCACCGCGGATTCGCACGAAGCCGCGGTCCGCGCCGGCGAGGTCCGTGGCGTACACATAGGCATCGTCGCCCGAGTCGTTGTGGGTCCACAGCACGCCCGCGTGCGCGCGGCTCACCGCGACGCCGGAGCTCTCTCGCACGCGCGGACCGCGAAACGTGCTCGTCAGTGTGACACTGGGGATGCCTTGCAGCGTGAGGATGAGGAGGATCACGGTCCCCAAGGAAATCGGCTTGCTCGGGCCTAGGCAAGGGGTAATCTTTCGCCCGATGCTCGCTGCGTTGCGCTCCCGTCGAGTCGAGAAGCTGCCGGATCAGGTGGTCCTGCGGGGGCGAATCCTGTTCCTGGCCGAGGATGCAGGGCTGGTACGTCGGCAGCTCGAGGGGCAGGATCTCGACTGGCAGCCGGGGACCAAGCTCCGCGACAACATCTCCACCGACGAAATCACCCCCGCCTACATCTGCTACTACTATGATGAAACCCTGGGCGACTTTCCCTACCTGGGGCTCAAGTGCGGCGCAGAGTTTCCCGTCACGCGCGGATCGGTGAAGCGCGGTGGCTTCGTCGCGTCGGTGAGCGGCAAGCGCCGGGGCAAGGGCTCTTCCCGCGAGCAGTCGCCGTATGCCGAGATGTGCGCAGGCATCAAGCTGGTGGTCGCGGAGAACATCGAGCGCATCTACCGGGAGAACTGTCAGAACCTCGGCGTCCTGACCACCACCGACTTCTCGATCATCGACAGAGTGCGACGCGGCGAAGCCATTCCCCTGAGCGCGTTCACGGCCGGCGAAGGCGAGATCACTCGCGGGATCATCCAGTACGGGGGGCTGTTCACCTTCAACGTCGCCCGGCTCCAGGGAAAGGTCGTCCTCTCACCCCCGGCCACGCCGCCTCGCCCCATGACGCTCGGTGAAAAGATCATCGCCCGCCATTGGGTGGTGGATCCGGCGCAGGGCAAGATCGGCGTCCCGGCGGTCAAGCCGGGGGACGAAGGGTTCGTCGTCACCGATGTCCGCTTCAGCCACGAGTACGTCACGCCCATGGCGGCGATCTTCTTCGAGCAGCTCGTGGGGCAGGACGAAAAGGTGCACGACCCGGGCTCGGTCCTCATGTTCCGCGACCACCTCACCTTCCTGGGCGAGGCGATGACCCCCGAGCGCGTGAAGGAAGGCCTGCTCGACGTGGCGCTCGAGCTGGAGAAGAAGCAGCGCGCCTTCGCGGAGAAGCAGGGGATCCGCCTGTACGGCGAGCTGCGGCTGGGCCATCACGGGTCCGAGGCGATCTGCCATTCCAAGATCCTCGAAGGGCACGCCGAGCCGGGAATGGTGATCATCGGCAGCGACTCGCACACCCCGCATGCAGGCGCCGTAGGGTGCGTGGCCTTCGGGGTCGGCACGACGGCGATCTTCAACTCCTGGATCACGAAGGACGTGCGGCTCACGGTGCCCGAGACCGTGAAGGTGGTCGTGCGTGGCCAGAAGCCCGACAACGTGACCGCGAAGGACTTCATGCTCGAGATTCTGCGCCACCCGTACGTGAAGAGCGGCCAGGCAATCGGGAAACTGGTGGAGTACTGTGGCGATGCTGTCGAGTCGCTGTCAGTAGATGAACGTGCGACGATGACCAACATGACGGCCGAAGTCGGTGGCTTCACCGGCTATGTCGCTCCCGACCAGAAGACCGTCGCGTACCTGATGGAGTACCGCGGCCTGGCGCGGGAGGCGGCGGAGCGGCTGTGTCGGGGTCTCGCAAGCGACGCGCGCGCCGAGTACTGCCAGGTGATCGAGATCGACGCCGGCGCGATCCGACCGTTGATCGCCCTGCCGGGCGATCCGGGCAACGGACGCGCCATCGCGGACGGCGAGCGGGTGCGGGTGGACATCGCGTACGCGGGCTCCTGCACCGCGGGAAAAAAGGAAGACATGGACATGTACGCGCGCGTGCTTGAGGCGGCGGCGGAGCGGGGCGAGCGCGTCGCGCCGTGGGTGCGTTTCTTCATTCAATGCGGGTCGCAGGACGTGAAGCGGTACTGCGAGGAGCGGGGGTACCTCGAGCTGTTTCGGAAGGTGGGCGCGACGTTCCTCGAGCCGTCCTGCGGCGCGTGCATCAACGCGGGGCCCGGGGTCTCAAAGACCGGCGCCGAAGTGACCATCAGCGCAATCAACCGCAACTTCCCGGGTCGCTCGGGGCCCGGCCAGCTCTACCTCGCCAATCCCTACACCGTCGCCGCGTCGGCCATCGCGGGCTACATCACCGAGTGGCAGCCCGGCATGGCGCTCGCCGAGCCGCTGGCTTGAGCGTCAGCGGCCGCCGCGGCTCGAGACGGTCTGGCCCGCCGCCGGTTCGACACCGTGCTTCGGCCGCAGCGAGCCGCGCTGGTACACGCTGCGCGGGTTCCACAGCACCCACGACGTGATGCCCAGGTCTTCAGCGGCGCGGATCTGCTCGCGGATCTCGAACGGCGTGTAGCGGGGCAGGCGGCGGCCGAGCGTGAACGCTTGCAGGAAGGGGCGGATCTCGGCCGAGCCCGGGAGCGGGTCCGAGCGCTTCAGCGCGTCCGTCAGGGCGCTGCGCACGATGTGGTACGGCTGGCCGTTCGGCCACGCGTAGCCGAAGGCGCCCCGGTAGTAGTGGCTCGGGTACACCATCGGCAGCACCACGTCGGCCACGCTCACGAAATCTTCCCACACCTGCCCGATGCCGAGATCGCCGGTCGTCACCGAAGCCGTGAGCCCGAAGATGTCGAACGTGACGGGAACCCCGAACGGCCTCAGCCGGTCCTTCAGCAGCGCCACGTGCTCACGCACGGCTTCGCGCTGCGTCTGCCCCGACCGGTGCGCGGGAAAAATCGCCGTCGCCATCCGTTCCCGGGGCTCGTCGGGAAAGCGCACGTAATCGAACTGCACCTCCCGGAATCCCATCGCTGCGGCTTCTTGTGCGAGCTGGGCGGCGTAGATCCAGACGGAGTCGTTGTAGGCGTCCACCCAGGCGATGTTGATCCGGTCGCGCCACAGCGCGCCCGTCGCGCGGTCTTTGACCGACCACGCCGCCTTCCGCTCCGCGAGGAGAGGATCCTTCGCGACCACGATACGCGCGATTGGGTAGATGTCGTGCGCCGCCAGGGTGTCGAGACGCGCCCGCGCGTCCTTCGCACGCACGCAGCGGTTGGCGCCGATCTGCTCCGCCGTGGGCACGCTCGAGGGGTAGAGCATGCAGCCGGTGTCGTCCTTCACGTCGACGACAAAGGCATTGACCTCGGTCTCGTCGGCGAGGCGCACGAGCTGCCACAGCTTTGACGAGCCGAACGCCCAGGCGTTGACGTACAGTCCCTTGATCTTCGCGGTGAGCGGGAGCAGCACGGATTCCTGCTGGACATACCGGATCTCGGTCGGCCGGAGCAGGACCTTGACCTGATCGGCGGGACTCGCGGTCACGACCGCGGCGCTATCTTGTGCAAAAAGGCCGCGACTCGTGAGGAGCGCGGCCAGCAAGATAGCACCTGCCTGCCGGACCACTTTCATAAGGGGCTACACGATAGGAATCACCGGACAATCGGACAAGAGACGCGCATCACCCTACCGCGGGGTCAATCGCAAGCTGTTGAATAACAAGGGGTAAGTTGTGATGCTTTGGCCTCGGTATTGGGGCCGGAAGCCGAACAACACGACCCGACCGGTCCCCAGCTTGACCTCCACCAGTGCGCCCCGGCCCGCCACCCGCTCGGGATGCAGCGCCCAGCCGGAGAGCAGCACCTTGTCCGCATCGGCCGGGTAACGCCCCACGACGCGTGCGGCGCTCGAATCGAGCACGTCGAACGCGGGACCGTTTTCGTACCACGCCACCGACTGGGCGGGCACGCCGTGCGAGATGGGGTCGCTCGCGTCGAGCTCGAGCCGGAAAATCGAGCCCGGCGCGTAGAACTCGTCGTCGGCCACCCCTTCGAGGACGTTGCGCACGGGGAGGAGCAGCTGCTCCACGGCGAAGCGGCTCGCGTCGTTGAGCGCCACCAGCGTGCCGCCGTCAGTCACGAACTGGCGCAACGCCGCCACGCCCTCCTGGCCGAGGCCGCCCGCGTAGGGCGCGGGATAGGCGCGCGCCAGGCCGTCGAACAGCTCGTGGGGCGACTGATCCGGCAGGACGATGACGTCGAAGTGGTCCCTGAGCTTCCCCGCACGCACCACGGAGTCCACGACCGATGCGTAGGGCACCTTCCACGTATCGAACACCCACCGCGTCCATCCCTCGTCGAGCGGCGCGGCATATGAGCGGTACAGTCCGACCCGTGGCGCCTCCGGTCCGGCGAACCCTGGAGACCCGAGGCTCGCGGCGGGCGGCTCGACCGGGGCGGAGAGGGCGATGCGCAACGAATCGCGCGCGGCCACGGCGGTCACGCCCATCAACAACGGCAGCGTGTGCGCAGTGACGTCGTACGGGGGGAGTGGCGGACCGCCGGGATACAACCGGAGGTCGGGGTAGCGCTGCGGCTCGAGCAGCGTCTTGGCGAACGCGGCGTACGGCTGCCGCAGCACCACGACGTAGCTCCCGGCCGGAAACCGCTGGCCGCCGAGCGCGATCGGGTGGAGCGCGGTGCGAATCTCGACCTGACCCCGATGCAGGATGCCGAGCAGCGCAGCGAGCCCGACGGAGTCTTGATGCTGTCGGGGCAGGACGTAGGCATACGGCCAGCCCTTCCAGCCCCGGACGGCGCGCCCTTCGACAGTCAGGAAGTTCGCGAGCCAGCGCTCGCGATAGCGAGCCGCGTTCTCGAGCAGGGCGTAGGCTCCGTCGGTCTGGTAAGTCACGATGTCGCGCAGCGTCCAACGGCCGCCCGGCCAGGGGTTCGTGAAGTTCCAGGAGCGCTCGCGCGGATTGAAGCCGCGGCCCCGCGTGGCGAGCTGGTCGGCAGGAAGATCGACGGGGGAAGCGAGGTTCGCGCTCGCCGCCTCCGACAGGATCCGCACGCCGCCGTGGTAATGCTGATAGGCGCGCGCGGGGGTCCACGCGTCGTACACCGCATTGATGACGATCCCCGTCTTCCCCTGCCCGGCGAGCGCCCACGCCATGGCGGTGCCGAGGGCGTTCACGCCGTCGACCAGCAGCGGATCGACGTTCGGCTCGATCGGATCGAGGTAGGGCGGCAGGAACAGCCGCGACCCGTCGGTGTCCTGCTGGTGAATGTCGTGCACGATCTGCGGGTGCCACACGTTGTGGAGCGAGTCCACCACCAGCTGCGTCTCGACCTGGGTGAACGCGTACCAATCGCGATTGTTGTCATGCCCGGTGTAGTAATGGTACAGCTCGGGTGGCTCGGAGCCCTCGGCGGCCGTGCCGAGCGTGCGGTTGTACCAGTGGGTGACGATCGAGACCCCGTCCGGGTTGAGCGAGGGCACGAGCCAGAGGATCACGTTGTCGAGGATCGTGCGGGTCGTGAGGCTGGTGTCGCTCGCCAGCCGGTACGCGAGCAGCGCCGGCGTCAGGTGCCCGCCCACCTCCGTCGAGTGGATGCCCGACGTGACGAGCACGACCGCTTTGCCGTCACGCACCACCTCCTCCGCTTCCCTGGCGGTCTTCAGGGCCCGGGGGTCCGCGAGCTTCGCGTTGAGCGCACGGTAGCGGTCCAGCTCCCGCAAGTTCCGCGGGCTCGAGATCACGAGCGCAATGAAGGGGGCCCCCAGCGTGCTGTGCCCCAGCTCGCGGTACCGCACGCGATCGCTCGCCACAGCGAGCGCCTGGTAGTAGCGCACGAGGGTCGGCCAGTCGGCGAGCTTCCGGTCGTCGCCGGGCTCGAACCCCAGCACTGAGCGTGGGGTTGGTATCCGGTGGGCGGCGACCAGGGGAGGGGGGCGTCGCGGTGGCGGCGTGCGACGTGGTTGCTGCGCCGCGGCAGGGGGAGCGGGCGCGGCGGAGATCGCCACGGCGATGAGGATCAACAGCGGGCGGACCATGGGGCAGGAGAACATACCGAGGCCCCGCCCGCCCCCGCTACGGCAGCTTGTGCAGCTCCACCCGACGGTTCTGCGCCCGCCCCGCCGCGGTGTTGTTGGGCGCGATGTACCCGGAGGCGCCGTACCCCTTGGCCACCATGCGGGCGGGCGCCACGCCTTTGCGCGCGAGGTAGAAGCGCACGGCGGCGGCGCGGCCCTGCGAGAGCCGCAGATTCATGAACTTCCTGCCGGTACTGTCGGTGTATCCCGCGATCTCGATGCGGATGTCCGGGTTGGCGAGCAGCGAGGCCGCCACCGCGTCGAGCACCATATACGAGTCGCGCGTCAACGCTGATCTGCCGGTTTCGAAGTTCACGCCGGTCAGGATCAGCGTGGGTCGCGGCGGCGCCCCCGGCGTCGGGGACCGGGCGGCCTCGGGCGCGAACAGAATGAGACAGCCGTTCGCGTCCACCTGACTCCCCGGCGGTGCGGGCGGGCATTTGCCCGGCGGCGTAGGCGCCGGCGTGGGGGTGGCCGCCACCGGCGGCTTTGCAGCCTCGATGGGGAGCGGGCAACCCGTCGCGTCCACCTTCGTGCCCGCCGGTGTATTGGGACACTGGTCGAGTCCGTCCGGCACGCCGTCGAGGTCCGCATCCATCGGGCAGCCGCTCGCGTCCACAGTGGCCCCGGCGGGGGTGTTGGGGCACTTGTCGATCCCGTCGGGGACCCCGTCCTTGTCCGAGTCCAATGGGCAGCCGGCCGCGTCCACGACGACGCCCGCGGGCGTGTTGGGGCATTGGTCAACACCGTCGGGGACGCCGTCGCCATCGGAGTCACCCGCACAGCCCTTCGCATCAACGTGCACTCCCGCCGGCGTGCCGGGGCATTGATCAATCCCGTCGGGGACACCGTCGCCGTCGCTGTCGACGGGACAACCGGTCGCATCGACGTGTGCGCCCGCCGGCGTGCCGGGGCACTTGTCGATCCCGTCGGGTACGCCGTCTTTGTCCGAATCCAATGGGCAGCCCTTCGAGTCCACGGTCGCTCCCACCGGGGTGTCCGGGCAGGCGTCTTTCGCGTCGCTCACGCCGTCGTGGTCCGAATCCTTGGACGGCGTACCCAGGTGGAACACGGAGAGCCCGGCAGTGCCCACGTAGTGCGTCGCCGTCGTGGGGCCGAACGTCGACTGCGTGCTGGGGCTGTAGATCGCCCGCCCCTCCACCCGCAGAACGACGCGCTCGGTCAGGAACAGGCGAACGCCGGCGCCGCCGTGGACGCCGTTGTCGGTGAAGCGGTAGGGCGCGCGCGTGCCGAAATCGAGCAGCGAGTAGCCGCCGAGTACGAAGACCATGAGGCGACTCGCGTGCACCGCGTTGATCA
>QHUD01000276.1 GCA_003221085.1 Gemmatimonadota bacterium | reverse complement strand
CGCGCGACGCGCGAGGAGGTGCAGGCCGCGCTCGGTGCGCGTGACGTCGTCATCGTCGATGCGCGCCATCCGGACCAATACGCGGGCCGCGCGGGCGCCCAGCTCCGACGCGGGCACATCCCCGGGGCGGTGAACCATTTCTGGCAGGGCGATCTCACGGCGGTGGACTTCGCCACCGTGTGGAAGCAGAGCGACCAGCTACGCGCGAGCTACGCGGCGCAGGGCGTCGTTCCGGACAAGGCGATCATCGCCTACTGCAACGGTGGACTCGAGTCGAGCCACGTGTATTTCGCGTTGCACAACCTGCTCGGCTACCCGCGAGTGCGGGTATACGACGGCTCGTTCACGGAGTGGTCGGAGCGAGTGGAGCTTCCGGTAAAAAACGGCGATCAGCCGTAGGTCGCAAGCCGCAAGCCGCAGGGACGGCGCGCTTGCGCCTTGAGCCTTACGGCTTGAGGCTTAGCCATGGACAAAGCCGGCTACGGTCTCATCGAAACCATGCGCGTGCGCGAGGGGCGGATCCCGTTCCTCGAGCGTCATCTGGCCCGGCTGGGGCGATCGCTCGGCGAGCTCGGGCTTCCCAAGCCGTCCCAGGACGTCGTCGCGCTCGTGAGGCCGTTCGCCGGCACCGGCGACGCGGTGCTACGCCTGGAAGTGCAGGATGGCCGGGCGAGCGTCACCGTTCGCGAGCTACGCGGAGGCGGACGACGCACTGCTCTTGACCCATGGCGGTTGGGTGGCGGAGGGGACGGTGTGGACGGTGTTCTGGTGGGCAGGAGACGCGCTGCGCACGCCGGCGCTCGACCTGGGGATCCTGCCGGGGATCGGGCGAGCGCGGGTACTCGAGCTCCTGCCGCGCGTGGAGCGGGGCCGCTACCCCAAGCAGGCGCTAGCTGGAAAGAGCCTGTTTCTCACGAACGCGGTGCGGGGCATCGTGCCGATCGCGTCGCTCGACGGAGCTCCCGCACCGACCGATCCCCGCACCGCCGAGCTGGCACGTCGCTTTTGGCTCGCTTGAGGCTTGCCGCCATCCTGCATCACCGCATTTCCCTCCAGATGCGTCTCCGCAACACCTTGAGCGATGCAGCGGCGCCCCCGCCGCACTAGCATGTCTAGCGTCCCAGCCACCGCGGCGTCATGTCCTTACCGTGCAATAGGATGCCATCCAGGGGAACGCTGTGGCCCAGGTTCTGCGAGACCCGTAGGGAGAGGGCGCCTACCTCACGGCGTCGCTCGTGGGGAAGCGGTGGCCTACTGGCGAGTAATCGGAAAGATGGTGGCACTGACATTGCAAGCCCGAGCTGCGCCTGGGCCGTCCACGGACGATGCGATCGACGTGGTCGTGCTGAACCCAGTAGCGGGGCGCGAGGACGCCCGTGCAGCCACAGCGCTGCTCTCGGACGCCGAGAGACACAGGGCGAGTCGGTTCGTGTTTGATCGGGATCGCGACCGATTCATTGTCGCGCGGGCGCGGCTGCGACAGCTACTCGGGGCGCGGCTGGGCACACGGCCGGAATCCGTCGCGCTGGTCTACGGGGCGCACGGGAAGCCCGCGCTCGCCCCGTGGCTCGCCGACTCGGGTCTACGCTTTAACCTTTCACATTGCGATGACGTCACGCTGTATGCCTTCTCACGCGGACACGAGATCGGCATCGATGTCGAAGCCGTCCGCGTGATGCCCGACGCGGACGCCATCGCCGCTCGGTTTTTCTCTCAGTGCGAGCAGCAGGCCTACCGAGCGCTCGAGCCACGAGACCGCCCCCTGGGTTTTTTCCAGTGCTGGACGCGCAAGGAGGCGTTCATCAAGGCGATCGGCGACGGTCTTTCCTATCCGCTCGATCGGTTCGATGTGTCGCTCACGCCGGTCGAGCCGGCGAAGATCCTCCGGGTCGAGGACACACCGGGAGACGGCTGCGGGTGGCGCATGGAGAGTTTGTCCCCGGCCCCAGGGTTTGTGGCGGCGGTCGTGATCGGTGACAGGGAATAATGTCTTCCGCTGCGTACCAATCGCCCTGGGCGACCGACGACGTTGAGATGTTCCGCAAAACGGTTCGTCAGTTCGTTCACAAAGAGTTGGTGCCACAGCAAGCGCGCTGGCGCGAGCACCAACGTCCCGATGCCGCAGCCTGGACACAGGCCGGGAGGACCGGCCTGCTGCTCCCCGACCTGCCCGAGGCGTACGGTGGTGGCGGCGGCACGTTCGCCCACGCCGCCGTCGTGCTGGAGGAGCTCGCACACGCCGGCGTGCATTTCGGCTCTGGCATCCAGAGCATCGTGGCACACTACATCCTGGCCTACGGCAGCGAGGCGCAGAAATGCCGTTGGCTCCCCCTCATGGCGCGGGGGGAGCTGGTGGCGGCCATCGCCATGAGCGAGCCCGGCGCCGGCTCCGACCTGCGGAACATCCAGACCAGCGCCCGACGCGACGGCGACCGCTATGTGATCAACGGCTCCAAGACGTTCATCACCAACGGCGCACTCGCCGGCCTCGTGTGCCTGGCGGTGAAGACGGACTCGCGTGCCTCAGGCGTGAAAGGCATCTCCCTCATCATCGTGGAGACGAAGGGTCTCGGCGGATAC
>QHUD01000148.1 GCA_003221085.1 Gemmatimonadota bacterium | reverse complement strand
GTCGGTTACGTCGTGCTGAACGAGGTGCTCCCCACGGGAGATGGCGTTCACTCGAGCGGCCTCACCGTGAATCTGATTCACGTGTACTTGCAGAGCCTGACCGGTGGCGCGTGCACTCTGCTGGGGTGCGTGCCCGGCGTGCTCACGACCACGGGCGAAATCATCGTGGGCTCGGCGGCCAGCAACGCCGCGATGTAAATTGGTTTGCGCAGACCCGGTGGCCCGGTCCGGCGGAACGGATCGGGCCCTGTCTGCGCACTCTTTTGGTGCCGGTAGCCACAGCCTGGCGCCTCAAGCTGTGGCGCTCTTGCCATCGGACTCTCTCGTTGCGATTGTCAACGTGCTGTAGTATTAGCAGTTAGGATGCGCTAGCTGGCGCGATACCTTGGCATTAGCCTTGCTGTTGCGCCGCGGCAACATTCTCCCAGGCGAGGACCGCCAGCTATGGCCACGAAAGGCAAAGACGCACTGCCGCCGCCGCCCGACCCCCAGACGTTATCCGAGTCCACCGCGGCGCTGTTGCGCGAGCTGGTGGCCCACCTGCGACAGAATCGGACGCAACTGCGCGAGGAGTGGGCGCGCCGCATCACGCGAGCCCAACTGCTCACGGCGATGACGGAGGAGGAGATCTTCGCCGAAGCGACGTCGGTGTACGACAACTACGTCGAGGCGCTGGAGACGGGGACGTTCGAGGCCCTGCAGGCGTACGCGCGCAACCTCTCCGAGCGTATCATCCCGCGAGGCGTCGAGACGCACGAAGTCGTCGGTATCGTGCTGCTGCTCCGTGACGTCCTGGCGCGCTCGCTGTTCGGCAAATACCACGAAGACTTCGACAAGCTCAACCGCATTCTCGACGCCTACGAGCCGGCGGCCAATCGGATCGCGAATACCGTGGCGGTCGGCTTCGTGCAGGAGCGCGAGCGCATCATCCGGCAGCAGCAGGAGGCGATCCGCGAGCTGTCCACGCCGGTGCTGCAGGTACGCGAGCGACTGCTGATTCTGCCGATCATCGGCGTCATCGACCCCCAGCGCGCGCGGCAGCTCACCGAGCAGCTGCTGCGCGCGATCCGCACCAATCGTGCGAAGGTGGTCGTGATCGATATCACGGGCGTGGCCGCCATGGACTCGAACGTCGCGAACCACCTGGTGCAGACCGTCGAGGCCTCGCGCCTGCTGGGTGCGACGGTGATCGTGACGGGCCTCTCGCCCGAGATCGCGCAGACGCTCGTGACCATCGGGGTGGACCTGAGCGAGATGGCCACGGTGGGCGATCTCCAGGGTGGCATCGAGGAGGCGGAACGCCTGCTCGGCTACAAGGTCGTCCCGGAGGAAGATCTGGCTCCGAAGGCGTGAGTCGACCCTCCACTCCGTCGACGGAGGTCGTGTGGAAGTCCCGATCCTAAAGCAGGGCCACTACCTGATCGCGTCCATCCAGTCGGCACTGACGGACGCCGATCTCTCCCAGCTGCGCGAGGCGCTGATCGAGCGCGTCGGGCGGTTCCGGGCCCGGGGCGTGATCGTCGACGTCACGGCGCTCGACGTGATGGATTCGTTCGCCGTGCGGACCTTGCGCGACATCGCCCACATGGCGCGGCTGCGCGGCGCGGAGACCGTGATCGTCGGGATTCAGCCCGAGGTCGCCTTCGCGATGGTGCAGCTCGGGCTCACGCTCAAAGGCGTCTCGACCGCGCTGGACCTCGAGGAGGGTCTGGCGTTCCTCGACCGGCAGGCGCAGCTCCGCAGCGAGCGCGGCTCGGGACGGATCGACCGTGGCTGACGAGCTGCTGATCCCGATCGCGGCCGACGTGGACGTCGTCACCGCCCGGCAACGCGGGCGGGACCTGGCGGCCGAGGCGGGGTTCTCGAGCGGGGACCAGACGGTGATTGCTGCCGCCATTTCCGAGATCGCCCGCAACATCCTGACTTACGCCAAACGCGGGGAAGTCGCGCTGAGCGTTGTCGCCAACGGCGATCGCCAGGGCATCGTCGTCGTGGCGCGCGATCAGGGGCCGGGCATCCGCGACGTCTCGCGCGCGCTCGAGGACGGCTACTCGACCTCCGGCGGTTTGGGACTGGGGCTCCCCGGCGCGCGGCGGCTCATGGACGACTTCGACGTGAGCTCGAGCGTCGGCAAGGGCACCACGGTGACGATGAAAAAGTGGCGCCGCGTGAATGCGTAAGACGCCCGTCGACGCGCGCGAGTCGATCGAATGGGGCGTCGCCTCGCTCGCGCTCCCGGGGGAAGCCCAGTCGGGGGACCTGCATCTGGTAAAGCCGATCGGAGGCGGCGTGCTCGTCGCGGTCGTGGACGGCCTCGGCCACGGTGCCGAGGCGGCGACGGCCGCGCGGAACGCCGTCGCCGCCCTCGAGCGACACGCCACGGAGTCGCCGGCGCCGCTCATCGAGCGGTGCCACCGCGCCCTGCGGGGGACCCGCGGCGTGGTGATGAGCGTGGCAGTGCTCGCGCGACCCGAGCGGTCGCTGACGTGGGTCGGCGTGGGTAACGTCGAAGGCCTGCTGCTCTACGGCGACGGCGCCGCGCGGTCGGGCGCGCCGCGGGAGAGCCTGGTGACGCGCGGCGGTATCGTCGGATCCGAGCTGCCACGGCTCCACCCGGTCGTCCTCCCCATCGCTCGCGGCGATACGCTCATTTTCGCGACGGACGGCATCCGAGAAGGCTTCGCGGAAGGACTGCTGCTCGAGGCGACACCGCAGCAACTCGCCGACCAGATCCTCACGCGCCATGGCAAGGGCACGGATGATGCACTCGTGCTCGTCGCCCGGTATCTCGGCGGCACCGGGCCGAGGGAATGAGTCCACCTGTTCGCATGGAGCCCTTGGTCCCGTCCCCGGGGGCGGGTAAGGAGGCGTTGGCGACCTTGCGGATCCTCGTAGTCGGCGGCGAGGGCGGGAGTGCCGGCGGCCTGGTGCAAAACCTGCGACAATGGGCGGACGACGGTCGGCTCGAGATCGACACCGCGCCCGATCTGCCGCGCGCGGTGCGTCAGCTCGCCGGCCAGCGCTGGGACGTCGTCCTGGCCGTACTGGGCGACCGCCCGGACGACGACCTGCCCTGGTGGGTCGACACCCTGCGCGGTGCCAACGGGAGTCCGCGACTCATCGCCGTCGCGCAGGCGCCGTCGATGGGTCTGGTGCTGCGAGCGGAGAAGCTCGGGTTGCTCGACGTCCTCTCGTTGCCGCTGCGCCGCGACGAGCTGGTGCGCGCGCTCGAGCGGCTCCGCTCGGTGGTCAGCGAGACGGCGGTCCCGCTCCCGCTCGTCGAGCCCCACGCGGTTGGCCCCTACGCCCTGGTGGGACAGAGTCCCGCGATGCTCGACGTCTACAAGCTGCTGGCCCGGGTCGCGGGCAGCTCCGCGACGGTGCTCGTACAGGGGGAGTCGGGAACGGGCAAGGAGGTGGTGGCCCGCGCCATCCACATCAACGGTCCGCACGCGTCGGGTGCGTTCGTTGCGGTCAATTGCGCCGCGATTCCCGAGAACCTGCTCGAGAGCGAGCTGTTCGGACACGAGAAGGGCGCGTTCACGGGCGCCGTCACCCGCAAGATCGGTCGCTTCGAGCAGGCGGGGCGTGGCACGCTGTTCCTCGACGAGATCGCGGACATGAGCCTCGCGCTGCAGGCGAAGATTCTGCGCGCGGTGCAGGAGCGCGAGATCGAGCGGGTGGGGGGCGGCGAAACGATCCCGGTCGACGTGCGCCTCATCGCGGCCACTAACCGCGATCTCAAAGAGGCGATCAAGCAGGCGCGGTTCCGCGAAGACCTCTACTATCGGCTCGCGGTCGTCACCATTCGGCTCCCCACGCTGGGGGAACGGGGCGACGATCTCGTCCTGCTCACCGCGTACTTCGTCCGCCACTTCGCCGAGCGCTACGGCAAGCGGATCCGCGCGATCTCCGACCGGGCGCTCGACCTGCTCCGCGCCCATGCGTGGGTGGGCAACGTTCGCGAGCTGCGCAACGTGATCGAGCGAGCCGTCATCGTGGCGACCGACGAGACGCTGCGGGCCGAGCATCTGCCGGACGAGCTGCGGGGCGAGGAGACCACCCTCGCCGACCGGCCCCAGGGCGGCCTCCTGACCCTGGCGGAGGCGGAGGCCCGGCACATCGCCCGCGTGCTGGCCCATACCAACGGCCAGATCGGCGCGGCCGCGGAGATCCTCGGGATCCATCGCAACACGCTGACGCGCAAGATGAAAGAGTACGGCTTGTGACCGCGCCCCCGCCGGTTCGGGTCGAGAAGGCGCTCGCGTTGATGCCCGAGCTCGAGGCGCTCGCGCCCCTGCGCGCGCTGCTCGTCTCCATCGCGCGTCCGGACGAGGCCACGATGTGGTCCAGCTCGGGCCCGTATCTCACGCTGGGAAAACGGGGCGTGCATCCCGACGAGCTGCGACGCCGAATGCCGCAAGCGTTTCACCGCATCTCGGAGCACCTGCAGGCCCTCTTCAAGGGGTACGTGGAAGCGCTCGAAAGCCAGCAGCGCGGCGACGCGCCGGGCGTGGTCGCGGCGCTGCTACGGGCGGGCCGGCTCGAGGAAGAAGTGGGCCGTCACACCCAGGCGCGCACGTGGTACGAGGTGGCGCTCGGAGTCGCGGAAGCTCTCCAGGACCGCCGCCCGGAGGTGGAGGCGTTGCGCGCGCTGGGCTACGCCTGCGTCGCGCTGGGCGACTACGCTGCCGGCGCCCGTCACTTCCAGCGCTCGCTCGCCCTGGCCGAGGCGGAGTTCGATCAGGCGGGAGCGACCGCGGCGTCGGAGGGGCTGGGAGACGTGGCCCTGGCGCAGGGACAATGGGGCGGCGCCCAGGCATGGTACAGCCGGGGACTCCGACTCGCCGAGGCGGCAGGCGACGCGCCGCGCGCGGGTCGATTGGAGCGTCAGCTGGGCGTGCTGGCACGGAAGCAAGCCGACTTGGCCGCCGCCGGCGAGTTTCTGCGAAAGGCCCGGGAGCGCTTCGAGGCCGCGGGCGTCGCGGATGAGATGGCGGGCGTGCTGAACGAGCAGGGTCGGCTGGACGCCCAGCTCGGGCGCTACACCGCGGCGTCGGCGGCGTACCGAGAAGCGCTGGCGTGGGCGCAACGAGCGGTGCGGGACGCGCGTCTCGAGCTGTCGATCCGCTTGAACCTGGCGGAGCTGGACCTGGAGGCGGGAAAGCTCCTGGAAGCCGAGTCGGAGCTGCGACGCGCCGAGCAAGTGGCCATCGCCGGTCACGTGATCCTCCGTCTGGCGCAGGTCTACACCCTGATGGGTCGGTTGCGCGGCGCCCAGGGAGACGAGACC
The DNA here is from genome assembly GCA_003221085.1 of Gemmatimonadota bacterium. Lineage (GTDB taxonomy): Bacteria > Gemmatimonadota > Gemmatimonadetes > Gemmatimonadales > GWC2-71-9 > AG41. The sequence continues at coordinate 8,119 of QHUD01000148.1, read as the reverse complement.
GGGTTCGTCTTCTTCGAGCAGGCGATCGAGCTCGCCAGAGCCGTGGAGCACTCGGTGGCCACCGAAGCGCAAGTGTACCACGCGTACGGTCTGTTCCGCAGCCGGTTGGGGCAGCGGGACGAAGCGCGTGCCTACCTGGAGCGCGCCCGAGAGCTCTTCGACTCGCTCGGAGAAGCGGTCGAGCGCGAGCGAATCGAGGCAGAGCTGAGCGCGCTGTCGGCCTGACCGCCGCTTAATTGTTGGTCAGCGGATTCTTCTGCCGGGTAGTATCGGCCTTGGTCGTCGTCTTCTTTTTCTGCGTGGATGTGGCCGGCTTCCCGGTGTGCGTGGACCGCGTCGTCGCCGGCCTGGTCGAATGCGCCTTGCCGCCACCGCACGCGGCGAGACCGATGAACACCGCGGCCGTGGCCGCCAGGATGGTTCTCGACATGGCACCCTCCGAGAGACGAGGTTCGGCTCCAATATAAAGACTGTGGCGCCCCCAGGGGGTGCTACCCCCCGTCCCGCATCAGCGGCCGGGTCAGGCAGGTCGGCCCGCCCCCTCCCTTGAGACAGATCTCCCGCCCCGCGAACTCCCGTACCGTCACGCCGACACGCTCGAGGCGGGCGCGCGTTTCCGGATTGCCGGCGAGCATCAGCACCTCGCGTGGCGCGACGGCCAGCACGTTGCACCCTAGCGTGTCGAACTCCGCAGCCGGCACCTCGACGAGCTCGATGCCGCGGGAGATCAGCGCTTCGCGAAACGGGACCGGCATGAGCGGCGCGTAGACCAGGAACAGGTCGCGATCGACCGGGCTCACGATCGACATGAGGTGGAACACGTCCTCCGGACCATGCCAGTGGGGCAGAGGGACCACGATCACCTCGTCCACGCAGTCCTGGACGAGATCACGCAGCTGATGGATCCCCGCTTCGTTGGTCCGGTAGCCCCGACCCACGGCGAGGGTGCGCTCGTCGATCCAGCACGCGTCTCCTCCCTCCAGGGTCGCGTCGCCGGTGATGCGGCCTCGAATCGGGATCCCGGCGGCCCGGAACGCGGCCTCCTGGGCGGCGGGCTCGGTACGCCGCTGGGGCTTGGCCATGTTGCAGAGGATCACCCCCTGCTGGCAGACGATGGACGCGTCGCGCGCGTAGAGCGAGTCGAGGCCCACGGTGTCGTCGGATGGGAGGGGCAGGGTCTCGACCCCGGCGCCCTCGAGCAGAGCGAGGAAGCGTGCGTACTCGGTCGTCGCAGCGGTGACGTCGGGGCGGGCGAGGTATCGCAGGTCGCGCCACTGGCGCTGGACGGCGGCAGGGTCGCCGAACGCGTCGCGCGCGTGCTTCACCGCGACCCGGCGGAGCTTCCCGACCTCCGACTCCATGAGCGATCGGACGATGGACCGCCGCACGTTTCTCGAGTATGCCGCAGTGAGCGGATCAGTCGCGGCAGTGGGCCCTGTGCTCCCCGCGCTGGCGCGCGGGGTCAGTCGGCCCACCGCACCGGGATCAGCGCCGCTCGAGCTCGAGGAGGCGACCATCGCCGGGCTGCAGGCGGGCCTCGAGTCGGGGAAGTACACGGCTCGCTCGCTCGTGGCGGCCTATCTGCAGCGCATCGAGGAGCTGGACGGGAAGGGACCGGCGCTGCGCGCCGTGCTCGAAGCCAACCCCGACGCGCTGGCGCAAGCCGGCGCGCTCGATGCGGAGCGCAAGGCCAAAGGCCCGCGCGGGCCACTGCACGGCATCCCCGTGCTCGTGAAGGACAACGTCGCGACGCGGGATCGGATGCAGAGCACGGCGGGCTCGCTCGCGCTCGTGGGGGTGGCGCCCCCGCGTGACGCCTTCTTGGTCGAGCGGCTGCGGGCCGCGGGCGCCGTGCTGCTCGGCAAGGCGAACCTCTCCGAGTGGGCCAACTTCCGCTCGAGTCACTCGTCGAGCGGGTGGAGTGGCCGGGGCGGGCAATGTCGCAACCCGTATGCCCTGGATCGTACGCCCTCGGGGTCGAGCTCCGGCTCGGGCGTGGCGGTCGCGGCCAATCTGTGTCCCGTGGCGATCGGGACGGAGACCGATGGGTCGATCGTCTCACCGGCCACCTGCTGCGGTATCGTGGGGATCAAGCCGACGCTCGGTCTCGTGAGCCGCACGGGCGTCATTCCCATAGCGCACAGCCAGGACACCGCCGGGCCGATGGCGCGCACCGTGGCGGACGCGGCCATTCTGCTGGGCGCTCTCACGGGCGTCGACCCGCGCGACGAGGCGACCGCCGCCAGCGCCGGCCGCTCGCGCAGCGAGTACACGAGCGTGCTCGATCCTGCGGGCTTGAAGGGAGCGCGCCTCGGCGTGTGTCGCTCCCGCTTCATGGGCTACAGCGCGGCCACCGACGCCGTCATGGAGGGCGCGATCGATGCGCTCAAGCGCCTCGGCGCGGTGGTCGTGGACCCTGCGGACATCGTCACTGCGGGCCAGTTCGAGGAATCCGAGTTCGCGGTGCTGCTGTACGAGTTCAAGGCGGACTTGAACAAATACCTGGGCGAGTGGGCGCCCGGTGCCGGCGCCAAGACGCTCGAAGACTTGATCGCGTTCAACGAGCGCTCGAAGGAGAAGGAGATGCCCTACTTCGGACAGGAGATCTTCGTGCAGGCGCAGGCCAAGGGACCCCTCACGGACCAGGACTATCTCCGGGCGCTCGACAAGAATCATCTGCTGGCGCGCACCCAGGGGATCGATACGGTTATGGCCGAGCACCAGCTCGACGCGCTGATCGCGCCTACGGGCGGACCGGCTTCGCTGATCGACCTCGTGAACGGCGATCCGGGAGGGGGCGGGAGCTTTTCGAGTCCGGCCGCGGTTGCGGGCTATCCCCACGTCACCGTGCCGATGGGATACGTGCGCGGGCTGCCGGTGGGCCTCTCGTTTGTCGGGCGACCCTGGAGCGAAGCCGTGCTGGTCAAGCTCGCGTTTGCCTACGAGCAGGCGACGAAGGCCCGGCGACCTCCGCGATTTCCGCCTACCGCGCCCCTCGGCTCAGGCGTTGGACCTCCGCGCGGCGGAAGCAGTTGACCAGGTGATCGTTCACCATGCCGACCGCCTGCATGAACGCGTAGCAGATGGTCGGTCCGACAAAGCGAAAGCCACGCGCGATGAGAGCGGCGCTCATCGCATCCGACTCGCGGGAGCGGGCGGGAAGATCGCGCAGGGTGCGTCGCCGGTATTGCTTCGGCGTCCCGGCCACGAAGCCCCAGAGGAAGTCGTCGAACGAGGCGCCGTTTTCCTGGAACGCGAGGAACGCGCGGCCGTTACCGATGGCAGCGTTCACCTTCTGGCGATTGCGCACGATCCCCGGATCTTTCAGGAGCTGCGCGATCTTCTTTCGATCGTAGCGGGCCATGCGCTCGGGGTCGAACCCGTCGAACGCCTCGAGGAAGCGGGCGCGTTTGTGCAGGATGACGCGCCAGGAGAGCCCGGCCTGGAAGCCATCGAGCACGAGCTTCGCGAACAGGTCCCGGTCGCCGTGAAGCGGTACGCCCCATTCCTTGTCGTGGTAGGCGAGCATGAGGGGATCGTCATCGCTGGCCCAGCAGCGCTTGATCATGGACGAATTGTGCATCGCGAGGCGTGGCACGGCCAGGGCGACACTAGATTCCAGCGATGCGTTATCTCCGAGTGGTGGAGGAAGGCGGTCGCTACGTCGCCTCGCTGGCCGAGACGGTCACGCCCATGCCCGCGGCCGGCGAGGTATTGATCCGGGTCGCCGCCTCCGGCGTGAACCGCGCCGACTTGAGCCAGATCGCCGGGCGCTACCCGCCGCCGCCCGGCGAGTCGGACCTTCTGGGGCTCGAGGTCTCGGGCACGCTCGACGAGACGGGAGAGCCGGTCTGCGCACTGCTCGCGGGCGGCGGGCACGCCGAGTGCGTCGCGGCGCCTGTGGGGCAGGTGTTTCCGGCGCCCGCGGGGCTCGACCTCGTCACGGCAGCGGGTATTCCGGAGACGTTCCTCACGGCGTTCGTGAACCTGATCGTCGAAGGGGGCCTCACGCGGGAGGCGACGGTCCTGGTGCACGCGGGCGCATCCGGCGTGGGGCTCGCGGCCATCCAGCTCGCCAAGCTCCGCGGGGCGCGGGTCGCCGGGACGACGCGCAGCGCGGAAAAGCTCAAGGCCATCGCGGCGGTGGGAGCAGATCTCGCCATCGACACCACCCGCCAGGACTTCGTGGCGGAGATTGAAAGATCCTGGGGCCGCGACGCGGTCGACGTGGTGCTCGACCCGGTGGGCGCGGCGTACTTCGCCGGCGACCTGCGAGTCCTCAGCACGGGGGGAAGGATCGTCATCCTGTCCGTCATGGCGGGTTCTGAAACAAGCCTCGACCTCGCCCTCCTGATGAAGAAACGTGCCCGGATCGTGGGCTCGATGCTCCGGGCTCGGAGCCGCGCCGAGAAGGCCGCGATCGTGACCCGGTTCAAGGACGAGCTCCTCCCGGCATTCTCCGGCGGAGTGCTTGGTGTGATCGTGGATGCGATGTTTCCGGTCGAGCGCGCGGGCGAAGCGTTTCAGCGCGTGCGCGAGAACCGCAACGTGGGCAAGATCCTGATCGCGTGGCGGCGCCATTGATATATCTTTCGCCGCCGTGAGACCCGGGCGACGGCGCAGCATCCTCGCTATGGTAGCGCTGGGGGCGGCATGTCGTGGCGAGCCCAAACCGGCCGCGACGGCCCGGGCCGCCGTGCGGGACAGCGCGCTCCGCGCGGACACGGTGAACATCTATGCAGCAACCGGGGCGGGCGCGTTGTCGGGCGTCGCAGCGCGGGCCCGACCGCTCGTGTACGTCCCGAATTCCCACGACGGCACGGTCACCGTCATCGACCCACGCACGTACCGCGTGGTCCGTACCTTTGCGACCGGCGCCCTGCCGCAGCACGTGGTTCCCGCTCACGACCTGACGACCCTGTGGGTCGCGAACAACCGTGGGAACACCCTCACGCCCATCGATCCGGAGACCGGTCGCGAAGGCACGAGTGTGCCGGTCACGGACCCGTACAATCTGTACTTCACGCCGGACGGCCGGTTCGCCGTCGTGGTGGCCGAGCGGCGCCGGGAGCTTGATTTCCGGGACGCGAAGACGATGACGCTGGTCCAGTCGGTCCCGCTCGCGTGCAAGGGTGTGGACCACATGGAATTCGCAGCGGACGGGCGGTTCGCGATCGCGACCTGCGAGTTCTCGGGGCAGCTCGCAAAGGTCGATCTCGAGTCCCGCACCGTAACGGGCTACCTCACCCTCGACCCCGGGGGCTTGGACAGCGCGAGCATGCCGCAGGACATCCGCTCATCCCCGGACGGCCGGGTGTTCTACGTGGCCGACATGAAGGCGAACGGTGTGTACGTTGTGGACCCCGCGGGATTCCGCCGCATCGGGTTCATCGCGACGGGGAAGGGAACGCACGGGATCTATCCCAGCCGCGACGGGCGGTTCATGTACGTCACCAACCGCGGCTGGAACACGACCGCGGGCGGCCGTCACGGGCCCGGGTCCATCAGCGTGCTCGATCCGCGGACCGGACGCGTCGTGGCGACGTGGCCCGTACCGGGCGGTGGCAGCCCCGATATGGGGAACGTGAGCGCCGACGGGAAGGAGCTTTGGGTGTCGGGGCGCTACGACGAGGAAGTCTACGTGTTCGACACGGGGACGGGGCAGCTGACACACCGCATCAAGGTGGGGCGGGAGCCGCACGGACTGTGCGTGTGGCCACAGCCGGGCCGTTTCTCGCTAGGACACACTGGAAACATGAGATAAGAAAAGAACGACGTCGAGCAAAGACGTCGCGCAGAGGCGTCACGCGAAGACGTCACGCAAAGGCGTGGGGGGTGGGATGACTCGGATCCAAGGGAAACTGATTCTCATCACCGGGGCGAGCTCGGGGATCGGCGAGGCGTGTGCCCGGCGGTTCGCGGCCGACGGGGCGGACCTGGTCCTGTGGGCGCGGCGTGCCGAACGGCTGGAGCAGCTCGCGGCCGAGCTCGGCACGGCGCACCGGGTGTCGCTCTCGCTCGCCGTGGTGGACGTGCGGGACCGGACGGCGGTCAACCGGGCCGCGGAGGCTCTGGTCCGAGCCGGTCGCGTGCCGGACGTGCTCATCAACAACGCAGGGCTGGCGAGCGGCCTGGCCAAGATTCACGAAGGCGATCCCGAGGATTGGGATCGCATGATCGACACGAACCTGAAGGGACTCTTGAACGTGAGCCGGGCGATCATGCCCCACATGGTGGCCCGGCGCCGCGGGCACGTCGTGAACATCGGCTCGACCGCCGGCCACCAAACGTACCCGATGGGCAACGTGTACAATGCGACGAAGTTCGGTGTGCGGGCCCTGACGGAGGGCATGAATCTCGACGTGGCGGGCACGCCGATCCGCGTCTCCGCGGTCGATCCAGGGTTCGTCGAGACAGAGTTCTCCGAAGTCCGCTTCCACGGTGACAAGGAGCGCGCGACGGCGGTGTACCAGGGGTTCAAGCCGCTCACGGCGGACGATGTCGCGGACGCGATTGCGTACGTGGTAAACCTCCCTGAGCACGTGAACATTCTCGACTTGATCATCGTGCCGACCGCGCAGCGCAACGTGTACGTGGTGGATCGGGAGGGAGCCTAGCGCTGGATCGAAGACGCGGCTCGTGCCGCGGCTGCGAACCGCCGCACGATGTCTCCCGCCGGCTCGACGCTCGTTATGCCGCGGACGCTCTTCCCCGCCTGCCAGTAATCCCGCGATGACGGTCCGGCGAAGTGGCCGCGCTTCAAGCGCCACGCCGAATTGAGTGCGTACAGGGTACGCATCAGGTGCTTGGTCCGGCGATGCCGCAGCAGCCAGCGGGCGATCGGGCCGGCCTTCGTGCCGACGCGCGCCACGTAGGGCGTGCGGATCACGGCAAGCGGCACGCCGGTGACGCGCTCGGTGAGGACGATGTCGTCCTCGTCGGCCTCGACGATCGCGCGCTTGTAGTCGGGGTGGGCCGTACATTCGGTGGTGGCGATGAAGCGGGTGCCGAGCTGCGCTCCCGCGTAGCCCATGCGGAGCGCGGCGACGAATCCGGCGGCGTCGCCGATGCCGCCGGCGCACACGAGGGGCACGGCTAGATCGCCCAGCTCGTCCACCAGCTGCTCGGCACTCAACGGTCCCGCGTGCCCTCCCGCCCGATTGTTGACGGCGATCAGGCCGCGGACGCCGGACTCCAGCCCCTTCAGCGCCCACTTCCGCTCGGTCACGTCGTGGTATACCAGGCCGCCGACCTGGGCGACGCGATCCACGACCCAGCGTGGCTTGCCGAGTGACGTGATGAAGAAGCGCACCCCCTCTTCGATCGCCACGTTCACCCAGCGCTGCATGCGCTCGAGGTACAGCCGAGAAGACTGCTCGATGAGGACGTTCATGCCGATCGGCTTCGTGGTGAGGCGGCGGATGAGCCGGAATCCCTCGCGCAGCTCGTGTCCGTGCACGTACACCATGGACAAGGGTTGGGCGATCCCGATGCCGCCGGCTTCGGATACGGCGGCAACGAGCTCCGGGTTGGAGCACGGGAACATCGCGCCGCCGATGAGCGGGACCGCGATCCCGGCGTCCCTCGTGAGGGGGGTCTCGAGATTCGTCACCGCGCGGGCGCCGGACCGATGCGCCAGCGGACCGTCGCTCGCGCGACCACGTCGCCGCCGGCATCCGAGATGACAGACTCGAAGTCGTGATCCGCCTCGCGGCTCGTGTCGGGGATGTCGCAGTGCGCTTCCGCCGTCAGCGTGCCACGGGCCTTTTTGAGGTAGGTGACGGAGAGCGTGGTGGGGATGCCGCGCGCATTCGCCGGCAAGCCGGTAGTCACGGCGAGGCCACTCGTCACCTCGGCGAGATTCGCGAGTGCCACCGCATGGATCGAGTTGAGGTGGTTCCGCACCGCGCGGCGGTCGGCCATGCGGACCTTCGCGTAGCCCGGGCGGAGCTCCAGCACGTGGGGTCGCACCGAGCCCGTGTAGGGGACCAGCCACCACAGGAGCCAGCTGAACAGCCGCTTGCCCCCGGGGAGCGGAGCCAGCCGCTCCCACCAGGCGCCCACCGTCACGGGGTTGCGGATCCCCCCTGGCCGAGCAGGTAGCGCTCGGTGAAGAGAA
>QHUD01000271.1 GCA_003221085.1 Gemmatimonadota bacterium | reverse complement strand
CCGGGTATTTCCGCTCCGACATCGACTTCTGGCATTTGAAGACGACGCGGATCATGGAGAACAGCTTCGAGTTCGCCACCAACGGAGGGAAGAACCACCTGTTCCACAATCTCGGGGGTGGCCGCTTCGAGGACGTGACGGACCGGATGGGCGTCGGCAGCACCCGCTGGACCCTGGCGGTCGCCGCTGCTGATTTCGACGGCGACGGCTGGCCCGACCTGTTCCTGGCGAACGACTACGGACCGGAGGAGCTGTACCGGAACGACCACGGCCGGCGCTTTGTGCTGAGCCGGGTGGGTCTGGAGAGCGATTCCAAGAGTGGTATGTCCGCGACGCTCGGCGACGTGCTGAACCGGGGACGCCTGGACGCGTTCGTGACCAACATCTCGGTGCGGGGATACCTGTTTCAAGGCAACAACCTGCGCCTCAACTTCCTGCCGGAGCTGGGGCGCTTCCAGCAGGGCGCCGAAGGCGTGATCACGGACGCGGGATGGGCGTGGGGAGCCCAGCTCGGGGACCTCGACAACGATGGACAGAACGAGCTCTTCATCGTCAACGGCTACGTCTCCGCGGACCGGGAGCGGAGTTACTGGTACGCGATGTCGAAGATCGCCGGGGCGAACGGCAATGTGTTCGAAGATGCCAAGACTTGGCCGGCGATCGGCACCGCCAGCCTGTCGGGGTACGAGCGCTCGCGGGTGCTCGTGAATCGCGGCCTGGCAGGCTGGAGTGATGTCGCCTCGCAGGTCGGCGTGACCGACGAGTACGACGGCCGCGCGGTCGTGCTGGTCGACCTGTTCAACCGTGGCGTGCTCGATGTGGTGGTAGCGAACCAACAGCAGCCTGCGCTGATCTACAAGAACACCGTCGCGCCCGGCAACCATTGGATCGCGTTCCAGCTCGTGGGCACCCGGTCGAACCGCAGCGCCATCGGCACGGAGGTAACGCTCGAGGCCGGCGGGACGCACCAGCTGAAGGTGGTGGACGGCGGCATGGGGTTCGCGAGTCAGAACGACCGCCGGCTACACTTCGGGCTCGGGCCAGCGGGGCGCGTTGAGCGGGCGGTGATTCGCTGGCCGTCGGGCACGCGGCAGACACTCGAGCACCCGGCCGTGGACCGCCTGCACGTCGTTGCCGAGCCCGGACCGTGACTGCCGTCGCCCTGCGCCCACTGTGGGCCCGGCTGGGCCGGGCAGATCCCCGCTACCTCGTCTCCTTCCTCATCACGCTCATCCTGGTGGTCGGCGAGGCGCGCTACGGCATCCTCGGCGGGTACGATCGTCTCCTCGCGGCCCTGGGCGTCTGCACGGCGACCGAGGTCATCCTCTCATGGCTGATTCGGGGCCACGTCGCGAACGTGCAGAGCGCGTACATCACCGGCATCAGCCTCGCGCTCTTGATCAAGCCACGCGCCGATCTGCTCTGGCCGTTCGCCCTAGGCGGCTTCCTCGCGATCGCCTCCAAGTACGTGCTGCAATACCGTGGCCGCCACCTCTGGAACCCGAGCAACTTCGCCATCAGCCTGCTCGTGCTGGCGGCGCCGGCGAGCGTCGCGATCCTCAGTCATCAGTGGGGGAACGACCTGGCGACGAACGCGGTGATCTGGTCCTTCGGGCTCCTCATCGCTGCCCGCGTTGGCATGCTCCACGTGACGCTCACCTACGTTACGTGCTTCGTTGCGCTGGCCCTGGTGCGCAGCCTGATCACCGGGGGTCCGCTGGTGGCGGAGCCGCCGCCGTGGCCGTGGCGGAGACCGCCATCCGGCTGGCGGGCGATTTTCACGTGCCCGCGCTCAGCGCGCTCTATCCAGCGCCGCCCATCCTCGCCCTCGCGATCGTCGGACCCGTCGCGAACGTGATCGACCTAAGGGGATCAAAGGGGTGAGGCCCGCAGCGGACGCAGCACCTGAAGCTTGTCGTTGTTGCGGGCGACGACGATCAGGCGCTTGCCGTCTGCCTGCCGAAGCCATCCCATGTGCCGCACCTGCCCCTCGATCAGGAGACCGCTCCGCTCCATATCGACGCCTGAGAAGCGGCCATCCCCCACGCCGGAGAGCAGTAGGCCGTAACTCGCGTCGTACCGCCCCAGGACCGGAGGCACGCCGTACAGATTCCCACCGACCAGGAGGTCGGGTCGCCCATCGCCATCGAAGTCGTCCACCAGCGCCGCGCGGATCGGCGCGAGCTGTGCCTCGGCGGGGAGCGACCGCAGCGTAAATGTGCCGTTCCCGTTATTCAGGGCCACTGAGCTCGCGAACAGGCGGGCTTCTCGACGCGTGGCCTGAGCGAGCTCCCCGGCGGGAAGGATGTCCTCGACTCGAGCCGCCCCGAAGTCCGCATACGTGGCGTATCGGGCTCGCAGGCGCGGGATCAGGCCGAGCAGCTCGTCCCGATCGGCGAGCGGGTAGCTCACACCGTGTTTGTAGAACGTGAGGATCTGCTCGAGCGTCCCGTTATGCCCGAAGTCGCCGACGTACAACCGCGCGGGCTCCGTCGGTGAAGCCTGGAGGTAGGAGTTGAGGCCGAGGTTACCCAGGA
>QHUD01000147.1 GCA_003221085.1 Gemmatimonadota bacterium | reverse complement strand
CTCGTGACCGCGGACGATGTCGCGCGGGTCGTGCCCGGGGACGGCGCCCCGCTCGCCACAACGCCGAGCGAGGGGTGGAGCGACGTGGCGCTGGCCGAGGCGCTCGACGGCTTCGAGCGCACGCTCATCGCGCGCGCGCTGTCGGCGGCGCGCGGCAACGTGGCCGAGGCGGCCCGCAAGCTCGCGACCGATCGCGCGAACCTGTATCGGCGCATGCGCCGGCTCGGCCTCGAGCCGCCGCGGAACGTGGCGGGATGACACGACCGACGGGCCCCCTGCCCCCGTCACCGCCCGCCGCCGTGCTCCGCGTCCTCCCCCGGGAGGCGGCACAGGCCGTGCACGTCGCTCCCGCGCCTCCAACCAGGATGTCCGCTATGCGCGCTGTCGTGCTCGTGGTTCTCTGTGCGCTCGGCGCTACCGCCGCCGCGGCGCAGGACACCGCCATCGTGATCCAGCCCGACAGCGCCGGGTTCATGGTGCAGCCACCCGAGCTGCCCCACGCCGTCGCGGAGGACGCCGTGCGCCGCTACAACGCGGCGACGACGACCCGGCTGGTGGGTCGCTCACGGCTCCCGCACGGGAACGAATGGCGCGGCGACGTCGCCGTGCGCAACGGCAGCGTCGTGGTGGCGGGCCGCGTGGAGGGCACGCTGCTCGTCATCAACGGCGATGCGATCCTCGATTCCGGCGCGGTGATCACGGGCGACGTGATCGTGATCGGCGGGACGGTGGCGCGGAGGCCGGCCGCGGCGGTCACGGGCGACGTGCGCGTGTTCACCGCGCCGCTGGCCTATCGCCTGAAGGGAGACGAGATCGCGCTCGCCCCGCCGGATGTGCGCCGTTGGCTCCGGAGACTGGGGATCGAGAAGTCGTGGGGCACGGCCGACTCACGGTCGTCGCTCACCCTCGCCACGGGCGGCACCTTCAACCGGGTCGAGGGTCTGCCGGTGGTATTCGGGCCGCTGTTCGACTGGAAACTCCATCCCAACGTGCGCCTGCGGATCGACGCCCTGGGCGTGTTCCGCACCGCGGGAGACTTCAGCCACAAGCGGAGCGACCTCGGGTACCTGCTGCGCACCGAGCTGCGCGCGGGAGAGACACCGGCCTACGGCATCGAGTTCCGCGCGTTCGACGACGTCGCGCCGGTCGAGGATTGGGGCCTGCGGAGCGGCGAGGTCGGGTGGTCGGCGTTTCTGTTCCAGCGCGACTATCGCGACTACTACCTGAGCAAGGGGATCGCCGGCCGCGCCTTCGTGCAGCCCGAGCGCTCGCTCCGCCTCGACGTCGACGTGCGGCATGACTGGCAAACGACGGTCAGGGCGCGGGATCCGTGGACGGTGTTCCGCAACGACCAGGCCTGGCGCCCCAATCCCCCGATCGACGACGGGCATTACACGACGCTCGCGGGTACGGTCACGTTCGACACCCGCAATGATCGGCGCGACCCGACCGCAGGCTGGCTGTTGCACGCCCGCTTCGAGAACTCGCGCTCGAAAGATGTGACCCCCCAGACCGGCGTGCCGAGGGCGGTGCGCGCGTCGATCCCGACCGACGGCTCGTACGCATTCAGCCGCTTGTTCCTCGATTTCCGCCGCTACACGCGCATCAGCCCGTCCGGACGCGTGAATCTGCGGCTCTTCGCCGGCGGCTGGATCGGCGGCGATCCGCTGCCGCTGCAACAGCGGTTGTCCACGGGGGGACCTGATCCGCTCACGGGCTACGGCTTCCGGCACAGCGCCTGTAGCGGGGACATCATCGACCCTGCGTTCCGTGACACCCAGGTGGCGGCGTGCGACCGCGTGATTCTCGCCCAGGCCGAGTACCGGGGCCACCTCTCGCTGCACTGGTCGTATGGCTCCTCCACCCCCGAGGACGAAGGCGCGAAGTCGCTGTTTTCGCTCCAGGGTCCGGACCTGGTGGTACTCGCCGACGCGGGACAGGCGTGGCTCGTGGGCGGCGGGCCGGGTCGCCTGCCCGCCAATCGGCTCCCCACCCTCGGCAGCTGGCTCGCCGACTTGGGCCTCGGCATCGATTGGGGCGGATTGGGCATGTACGTAGCGAAGGCGGTGACCGCCGGAGAACCCCTGCGGTTCACGTTGCGACTCGACCACCGCTTCTAGGTGAAGTCGGGGCTCGCATTCCTGGCCCTGCTCGGCGCGGTAACGGTCTCACGGACCGCCGCGCAGGCTCCCGCGTTGACGGTGATCGTCCAGGGCGGCGTCCCCCGGGTCCAGACCACCGGGCTCCTCAGCGACGGCAAGTTCGTCGCCCTCATGCGCTCCGGATTTCCGCTCCGCCTGCATTACCGCCTCGAGCAGTGGCGCTCTCGCTCCGGCTGGTTCGATCAGTACATCAGCGAGGCGCCATGGGACGCGGTCGCGCGTCACGATCCCCTCGCCGACGACTTCGTGCTGATCCGCACCGGCGGCATTGTCGCCCGGTACGGCACGCCGGAAGACCTCGAGCGCGCGCTCGAGCTCCCCTACCGCGTCAACCTGAAGGTCAGGGGTTCGGGGAACTTCTACTTTCTGTGTCGGCTCGAAGTGACCACACTCAACGACACGGACGTCCGGATTGCCGGTCTCCCGCGGCTCACCCTCGAGGCGCGGTCGGAGACGTTCAGCCGCAGGGAGAATTAGGAGCCGTACCGCTGGTCGATCGCGCGGCGGATTTCGTCCAGCGAGCTGCCCTGGGAGGCGAGCCGCATCGCGAGGATAGCTTCACCCTTGCAGATGTCGCACCGGGCGCCGTGGTCGGACTCGAAACAGGTGAGGAGCGAGCGATGCCCGAAATTTCTCGCACACTCGCAATAGCAATGCACGCCGTCGAGCACCTGCGGAGCGCGGCGCGCGGCCGCGTAGGCCTCGGCGGCCCCCGCCGCGTTGAGCACCATACTGGGCGGCAACACGCGCTCGGCCGTCACGCCGGGACGGGGATCGGGATGGACCACCCGCCCGTCCGCGCGCCGCGTCGCGAGCAAGGCCACAGCCACCGCCCCCGCCAGCCCCGCGATGATCCAGGGAGCCTTCGGGGTCACAGCGCCTCGAGCGTCGCGAGCACCTCGCCGCCGTAGAACAGCCGGATGTACTTGGACTGGATGGACGTGAGCCGCCGTACCGCCCACGCGAGGTGCACGAAATGCGGCTCGAACGGCGGCCGCAAGGGGTGCATTCCCGCTTCTTCGGGCAGCAGGTTCCCCTTCCGCGTATTGCAGCTCGAGCACGCCGTGAGGACGTTGCTCCAACCGTTGGTGCCCCCCCGCGACAGCGGTACCAGGTGGTCTCGGGTGAGGCACTCCCGGTGACGCAGCTCCTGCTGGCTACGTCCGCAAAACTGGCAACGGTAGTTGTCGCGGGCGAAGAGGAAGGTATTGGTCACCTGACGACGGAACCGGCGCGGCACGTGGACGAACTTGACGAGCCTGATGACCGCCGGCCGGGGAATCGCCAGCCGCTCGCTTTTCACGACCGGTCCCTCCGCCTCGACGATCTCCGCCTTGCGGTCGATCACGAGCCGCAGCGCCCGGCGCACGGGCACCATGGTGAGTGGCTCGAATGAGGCGTTGAGCGCGAGGCAGCGCAAAGGACTCCCCTCGGTGAAAAGCGGCCGTCTCGCTCAGGGTGAGCAAGACGGCCACGTATGCTACCTAACCTGCTAAGACTCGGCAAGACCTTGGGTTAAGTCCCTCCGCCCTCGGCGAATGCAGGCCGCAGGACCTCCAGCTGCTCCGCCACGGAGCGGCGCGAGGCCCCACCGGGGGTAGCCCGCCTTTCCACGGACTCCTCCCACGTTCCCAGCTGCGACAGTGCCGCGGCGAGCGCAGGATGGATTCCTTCCGCCACCGACAACGGGACCTGATCGAGCGGCACGCCAGAGCGCTCCGCCTCACGCACCAGCCGGCCCACGAGGCCGTGACTTTCGCGGAACGGCACGCCGGCTTCCACCAACAGGTCGGCGAGGTCGGTGGCACGCAACGAGGCGTCGAGCGCCGACTGCATACGCTGGCTGTCCACGCTCAGCGAGCTGATGGCGCCGGTCGCCGCCGGCAACACCAGGGCCAACGTGTCGAATGCGTCGAACAGCAGCGCCTTGTCCTCCTGCAAGTCCTTGCTGTACCCCGCCGGCAGGCCCTTGAGGGTCGTGAGCAGCGCCACCAGGTCTCCCAGCAGCCGGCCCGATTTCGCTCGCACCAGCTCGAAGATGTCGGGATTCCGTTTCTGCGGCAGCAAGCTCGAGCCGGTGCTGAAGTCGTCCGACAGACGCACGAAGCCGAACTCCGCGCTCGAATAGAGCACGAGCTCGGCGGCGAGGCGGGAGAGATGCGTGCCCACGAGGGTCAGCGCAAACAGCACTTCGGCGACGAAGTCGCGGTCGCCCGTCGCGTCCAGGGCGTTCGCGGAGACCGAGCGAAACCCGAGTGCTTCCTTCAGGAGCACCCGGTCGACGGCAAACCCCGATCCCGCAAGCGCCCCGGATCCGAGCGGCAGCTCCGCCACCCTGCGCCGGGCATCCGCCAGGCGCTGCCGGTCGCGCACCAGGGGCCACGCGTGCGCGAGCAACACGTACGCCCAGCGCACCGGCTGGGCGCGCTGGCCATGCGTGTACCCCGGCAGCAATACGTCCACGCCGCCCTCGGCGCGCGCCACCAGCGCACGCCCGAGCGCGGCGAGGTCCGAGTCGAGCTGGTCGACCGCTCCGAGCGTCCAGAGCCGGAGGTCGGTCGCGACCTGGTCGTTGCGCGACCGGCCCGTGTGCAGTTTGCCGGCCACCGTGCCGATCTCCGCGTACAGCAGCCGCTCGACCAAGGTGTGCACGTCCTCGTCAGGGGCACCCACCGCGGCACCATCGGCGAGCCGCTCCGCCACGCGGTCGAGGCCCTCGAGCAGCTGGCTCTCTTCAGTGGGCGAGAGCACCCCGACCCGGCCGAGCGCGTGGACCCAGGCCTTGCTCGCGGCGACGTCCTGAGGCCAGAGCCGGTGATCCACCGGCAGGCTGCGATTCAACGCGTCAAGCGCTTCACTGGGGCCGAGGGTGAACCGGCCGCCCCACATCTGGTGCGCCGGCGCGGGGGCCGGGGCCGGGGCGGGGGCGGGGGCGGGAATATCCGTGGGCTGGCGCGGCATCAGTCTGCTGCCGCGCCGACTTCCTGCTGGCGGCGCGCTGCCTCGAGGCCGGACCCGATCCGGATCGAGAGGCCGTAGAGATGGATGAATCCCTCGGCATGTTTCTGATCGTAGACGTTGTCCTTGCCGAAGGTGGCGTAGGAAGGCTGGTACAGGGCGTAGGGACTCTCCCGTCCCGCGACCGTGAGGCCGCCCTTGAAGAGCTTCAGCCGCACCGCGCCGGTCACGCGCTTCTGGGTGCTGGCGACCGCGGCGTCGAGCGCCTCCCGCTCCGGCGTCCACCAGCGACCGTCGTACACCAGGTCGGCGTAGCGGAGCGCCAGCTCGTCCTTGAGGCGCAGGGTGCGCCGGTCGAGCACCAGCTGCTCGAGCTCGCGGTGCGCGGCGTACAGCAGCGTGCCGCCCGGCGTCTCGTAGACGCCGCGCGACTTCATCCCGACCAGCCGGTCCTCCACGACATCCGCCCGGCCGACGCCGTGCTCGCCCGCGGTGGCGTTCAACGACTCGAGCAGCTCCACCGGCGCCATCGCGACGTGGTTGACGCTCACGGGCGTTCCTTCCTCGAAGCCGATCTCCATCAGCACGGGAAGGTCGGGGGCTTCGAGCGGATCGCGCGTCAGGACGAAGATATGTTCCGGGGGTTCTTTCGCCGGGTCTTCCAGGATGCCGCCTTCGTGCGAGCAGTGCCACAGGTTGCGGTCGGTCGAATACGGCTTGTCGACCGTTGCCTGGACCGGCACACCCTTCGCCTTCACGTAGGCGATGAGGTCCTCGCGGCCCTGGAACTGCCACTCGCGCCACGGCGCGATGACCTGGAGCTCGGGGGCGAGGGCGGCGTAGGTCAGCTCGAAGCGGACCTGATCGTTTCCCTTGCCGGTGCACCCGTGGGCCAGGGCCTGGGCGCCGACCTGCTGTGCGAGTGCCACGTGATGCGCGGCCATGACCGGTCGCGCCATGGCGGTGCCGAGCAGATAGGTGCGGGCGTACACCGCGCCGGCGCGGAGCGTGGGGAACACGCAGTCGCGCACGAATTCTTCGCGCAGGTCCTGGACGACGCAGTCGACGGCGCCGGAGCGCTTGGCCTTCTCGACCAGGCCGGCGAGCTCGCCCGGCCCCTGCCCGACGTCGGCGGCAAAACACAGGACCCGGGCGCCATATTTCTCGCGCAGCCAGGGCACGATCGCCGACGTGTCGAGTCCACCCGAATAGGCGAGTACCACCAACGGCCCCATGTTCGCGCTCCTGTCGATTTATGCAGAAGGATGCATAAACATACATCGACCGGCCGGTCTGTCAACGCCCGGCCGCCGTCTAGCGTACTCCCGAAGTTTGCCCGATTCTTAGGGCCGCGATGAACCGCCGAGACCTGGTCCGCTCCCTCGCCGTGGCGATCCCGACGATCTCCGGGTTGCCGATCGATGCGCTGCTCGCCGTCGGCCGCGGCGTGCACCGCGGCGCGGGCACCGGCGGCCTGCAGGTGCTGGATCCCCATCAAAGCGAGACGGTGGCGACGATCGCGGAGATGATCATCCCCGCGACGGACACGCCCGGCGCGCGCGCCGCGCAGGTCCATCGGTTCATCGACCTGCTGCTCGCCGAGTGGGCCCCCGAAGACGACCGGAAGCAATTCCTCGAGGGCCTGGCGGACGTGGACGCGCGCGCGCGCGCCGCGTCCGCCAAGGATTTCCTCGCCGCGACCGACGCGCAGCGCGCGGCGATCGTGACCGCGCTCGATGCCGAGGCACAGGAGCGTCGGCGAGCCAAGGGCGACGCGCAGCCGCACTTTTTCGAGCGCATGAAATTCCTGACGGTGTACGGCTATTGCACCTCGGAGGTCGGAGCCACGGCCGAGCTGCACTACGAGGTGATCCCGGGCTCATTTGACGGGTGCACCGAGCTGGGCCGCTGGCGCGCGTCCCCGGGCAGCTTCTGATGGCGGCACCCAGCTTCGACGCCATCGTCGTCGGGTCCGGGATCACCGGCGGGTGGGCGGCCAAGGAATTGTGCGAGCGTGGGCTCACGACGCTCGTGCTCGAGGCCGGCCGCCCGATCGATCCGGCGCGCGATTACGTCGAGCACGTGCCGCCGTGGCAGATGAAGTTCCGCGGCTTCGGCGACCGCAAGGCGCTCGAGCGTGATCAGTTCATCCAGCGCCATTGTTATGCCTGCAACGAGTACAGCGGCAAGTTCTTCGTGAACGACCGCGAGAACCCCTACACGTTCGATCCCGACAAGCCGTTCCACTGGATCCGGGGCCGCCAGGTGGGCGGCAAGTCCATCATGTGGGGCCGGCAGGTGTACCGCTGGAGCGACCTCGACTTCGAGGCGAACGCGCGGGACGGGTTCGGGGTGGACTGGCCGATCCGCTACGCCGACGTTGCGCCGTGGTACGACTACGTCGAGGAGTTCATCGGGATTTCGGGCGAGGCGCTCGGCCTGCCGCAGCTCCCGGATGGAAAGTTCCTCCCGCCGATGGCGCTCAACTGCGCGGAGCAGGTGGTTCGGGACGGCGTCGCCAAGCGGTTCGCTCCCGAGCGGATCGTCACGATCGGCCGGGTGGCGATCCTCACGGCGCCGCACCGCGGCCGCGCTGCATGCCATTACTGCGGGCCCTGTGAGCGTGGCTGCATCACGCACTCGTACTTCAACAGCATCGGCGTCACGCTTCCAGCGGCCCGCGCGACGGGGCGCTTGACGCTACGGCCCTACAGTGTCGTACACAGCGTCATCTACGACGAGCGTCGCGAGCGCGCCACCGGTGTCCGCGTCATCGACGCGCAGACCCGCCAGCCGCTCGAGTTCCACGCGCGCGTCGTGTTCCTGTGCGCCTCGACCCTCGAGTCGACCCGCATCCTGTTCAACTCGAAGGCGACGCGGTTCCCGACCGGGCTCGCAAACTCGAGCGGCGAGCTGGGCAAGAATCTGATGGACCACACCATGGGCGGCGGGGCGCGCGGCATGATCCCGGGCTTGGAAGACCGCACGGTCCACGGGAACCGCCCCAACGGGATCTACGTCCCGCGGTTCCGCAATGTGAAGGCGCGGCATCCCGACTTCCTGCGAGGCTACGGGTTCCAGGGGGGCGGCGGGCGCGCCGGGTGGGGCCGGGCGGCCGGGGAGCCGGGGTTCGGCGTGGCGCTCAAGCGCGCCCTGCGCACGGAGGGTCCATGGGGCTTTTCGTTCTACGGGTTCGGCGAGTGCCTCCCGCGGCCCACCAACTATGTGGAGCTCGACCCCGCCCAAGTCGACGCATGGGGAATTCCCACCCTGCGCATCCACTGCGTCTGGAGCGACAACGAGCGCAAGCTGCTCCACGACATGTCGGTCACCGCGGCGGAGATGCTCGAGGCTGCGGGCGCGAAGGACATCACGCCGTTCGTGGAGGACAGTCCGCCCGGCCTCACGATCCACGAGATGGGAACCGCCCGGATGGGGCGCGATCCGAAGACGTCGGTCCTGAACGCCCACAACCAGTGCCACGACGTGAAGAACCTGTTCGTCACGGACGGCGCCTGCATGACCTCGTCGGCGAACCAGAACCCGTCCATCACCTACATGGCCCTCACCGCCCGCGCGGCGGCGTATGCGGTCGAGGCCATGAAACGCAACGAGCTCTAGGGGCTAGGGGCTAGGGACTCGGGACTAGGGAGGAGACCAAGGATGACTAGCCGACGCGACTTCGTTACGGTGCTGGGAGCGGCTGCCCTGGGGCCGATGTTGCGGCCCCTAGCCCCCAACTCCTATCCCCGAGCCCCTCTCCGCAAGCTCGACCGCATCGGGCTGCAGCTGTACACGGTGCGTCACCAGATGGAGAAGGATGTCGAGGGCACGATCGCGCACGTGGCCGCGACCGGTTATCGGGAAGTAGAGTTTGCGGGCTACTTCGGGAAGTCCCCGCGCGACGTGCGCGCCATGCTGGACCACCACGGACTCTCGTCACCCTCCTCGCACATATCGCTCGCTCCGGAGCAGTGGCACGCGGCGCTCGACGCCGCCCCGGTCGTCGGCCACCGCTACCTCGTGCTCGCGTGGATTCCGGCGGAGGAGCGGCACACGCTCAACGACTACAAGCGCTGGGCGGAGCGCCTCAACCGCGCCGGGACCGAGGCCAAGGCCGCGGGCCTTCAGTTCGCTTACCACAACCACGACTTCGAATTCGGGCCGCTCGATGGGAAGTTGCCGTACGACGTGCTGCTGGCCGAGACCGATCCCAAGCTGGTCCAGCTGGAGATGGACCTGTACTGGATCGTGAAGGGCGGCCAGGACCCCCTGGCCTACTTCGCGCGCTGGCCCGGACGCTTCCCGATGGTCCACGTGAAGGACTCCGCCGGTCCACCGGACCACAAGATGATGGCGGTGGGGGCGGGCAAGATCGACTTCAAG
>QHUD01000146.1 GCA_003221085.1 Gemmatimonadota bacterium | reverse complement strand
AGTCTCCTTCGCCCAGTACCGAGAGGATGACCTCGCGCCCATCCTCGCCGATGAGCACGACCTTCACCTGGCCGGTGGCGACGACGTAGAGTGCGTCCCCAGGGTCGTCTTCGAACAGGATCACCGAGTTCCGCGGGTAGCTCCGCTCGCGCGTGATTTCCGCCACGCGCTCGAGCTCGGCGGGCGCTAACTGGCTGAACAGCGGGACCTTTTGGAGGATCGCCGTGACCGACACAATAAGCTTCCCCTAGGGCGTGGTAGGGTCGATGGTCGCGCAAGCTTACGTCCAAGGGGCGCTGGTGTCAATTCGGCGTGTGCGTCGCTGCTTGCCGCCAACTTGTGGCGCCAGTTATATTTCCACACTTCGTGTCGTTCGACTTCTAGTCAAGGATTGAGAGCTGTGAAACCCGGGATTCACCCCGCCTATCGGCGGGCCACCGTGCAGTGCGCGTGCGGCAACAACTTCGTGACGCGCTCCACCGTGCCCGTGATTCATGTCGAGGTCTGTGCCAAGTGCCACCCGTACTATACCGGCAAGCAGAAGCTGATGGATACGGCCGGGCGGGTGGAGCGTTTCCGTCAGAAATACGGGACCGAGAAGGCCGCCGGCTAACGCGTGGAGGCCCGACTCCGCCAGGCGCTCGCGCGGGCGGAGGAGGTCGCCCGAGAGCTGGCCGACCCCGAGACCGCGCGGAATCCGGCCAAGCTCAGGCAGTTAGGCCGGGAGCACGCCCGGCTCGACCAGATTCGCCAGACGCACGAGCGGCTGGACCGGCTCGAGGGGGAGCTCGCGCAGGCGCGCGAGGTGCTCCAGGACCGCGATCCCGAGCTGTCGCAGTTGGCGCGCGCCGATGTCGAACGGGTGCGCCCCGAGATCGAGCGGCTGGAGCGGCGGCTCGCCGACTTGCTCACCCCCGCCGACCCCCTCGATGACCGCGATGCCATCGTGGAGATCCGCGCCGGCACGGGAGGTGACGAGGCGGCCCTGTTCGCGGCCGAGCTGTTTCGCATGTACACGCGGTTCTGCGAGCGGCGGGGCTGGAAGGTGGAGGTCGTCTCGCTGTCGGAGGGCAATCTCGGCGGCCTGAAGGAGGCCATCTTCGCCGTCCGGGGCCCCGGCGTCTACGGGACGCTGCGGTACGAATCGGGCGTCCACCGGGTGCAGCGCGTTCCCGTCACGGAAGCGCAGGGGCGCATCCACACCTCCGCTGCCACGGTGGCGGTGCTCCCCGAAGCGGAGGAGGTCGACGTGAAGATCGAAGAGAAGGACCTCCGGATCGACGTGTTCCGCTCGCAGGGGCCGGGCGGTCAGAGCGTCAACACGACCGACAGCGCCGTACGCATCACCCACTTGCCGACCAATCTCGTCGTCCAGTGTCAGGACCAGAAGAGTCAGCTGCAGAACAAGATCAAGGCGCTCGAGGTGCTCCGCTCGCGCCTGCTGGACAAAATGATCGCCGAACAGGAATCGGCCCGGGCGCGCGAGCGCCGGGCCCAGGTGGGCACGGGGGATCGCTCGGCCAAGATTCGGACGTACAACTTCCCCCAGAACCGCCTCACCGACCACCGCATCCACTACACCGTCCACAACCTCTCCGACGTGCTGGAAGGCAACCTCGACGACCTGATCAACGCCCTGCGGCTCGCGGGTGAGAAGGAGCGGCTCAGTGCCTGAGGGTATGGCGCGGCGCTACGCGATTCGGGACGTGCTGGCCGTGGCGGTCGAGCAGCTCGCGGGCGCCGGGGTCGCCGACCCGCGGCGTGAGGCGCGCACCCTCTGGGCCGCAGTGGCGGGGCCGGGCGTGAAGCCTGGAGACGTGTGGCTCGGCCGCGACCGCCCACCCGCGCCCGATGTCGCCCGTCGCTTCCGGCGGGCGGTCGAGCGCCGGGCGAGCGGCATGCCGTTCGGCTACGCCGTGGGGCGCGCGCACTTCCGCACCCTCGAGCTCAGGCTCGATCCCCGCGCCCTCATTCCCCGGCCCGAGACCGAAGGGCTGGTGGACCTCGTGCTCAGGAACGTGCATGCCACGTGCAACATGCAACGTGCAACGTGGGGGACCGTGGCCGACATCGGCACGGGTTGCGGCTGCATCGCCCTATCGCTGGCCATGGAGGGGCAGTTCGAGCGGGTCATCGCCGTCGAGCGCTCGATCGATGCCGCGGCGCTGGCGCGCGAGAACGTGGAGCTGGTGCAGCCGTCGGTGCCGCTCGAGGTTCGGGAGGGTGATTTGCTCGCCCCGCTTGCCGGTCAGCGCTACCGGGCCATCGTCTCGAACCCACCCTACCTGACGGAAGAGGAATACGCGAGTCTCGATCCGGCGGTGCGGTTGTTCGAGCCGCGTGAAGCGCTGGTGAGCGGCGTCGACGGGCTCACGGCGACGCGGGCCCTGCTCGCGGGTGCCCGGGCGCTGCTCGAGCCGGGCGGGTTCGTAGCGCTCGAGCTCGACGAGCGACGCGCCGACGCGGTGCGGGCGCTCGCCCTGCGGCACGGCTGGTCGCGCGTGGCGGTATACGACGATCTATTCGGCCGGCCGCGGTTCCTGCTGGCGGGCCTCGAGGAGGGTGCGTGATCGATCAGAAGGCGAGCGAGCTGGGACGGCTCTTGGGGCAGAGCGACGAGTACAAAGTGCTGCTCCGGGCCAGTGAGCGGATGAAGGAGGACCCAACCTGCCGGCAGCTGCTCGCCGAGGTCGAGAAGATCGCCCAGGAGATCGAGCGGTCGGCGCAGGAGGGGCGCGAGCCCGTGAAGGATCAGGTGGAGCGGTACGACCGTGCGCTCCAGAGCGTCCAGGCGAATTCGGTGTATCAGCAGGTCGTAGCCGCGCAGGCGAATTTCGAGAAGCTCATGGCCAAAGTGAACGCGCGGATCTACGAAGGCATGAAACAGGGGGCGGCGAGCCCCATCATCACCCTGGGTTGATGGGCGTCTTCATCGTAGTGGAGGGCCCGGAAGGGGCGGGCAAGTCCACACTGGTGCGCTGGCTCGCGGCGCGGCTCGTGGCGGAGGGACACCAGGTGACGGCGGTCCGGCAGCCGGGCGGCACGCCGGTGGCGGAGGCGGCGCGCAAGGTAGCGCTCAAGTTTCCCCATGAGATGTCGCCGGTCGCAGAGCTGTTCCTGTTTCTCGCGGCCCGGGCCGATCTGGTGCAGCGGGTCATCCGGCCGGCGCTCGAAGCCGGGCAAGTGGTCGTGGCGGACCGATTCGACCTCTCGACCATGGCGTACCAGGTGGCCGGCGGCGGACTCCCGGCCGAGGACGTCGCGCATGCCATCCGGCTCGCGACCGGCGGCCTGGGGCCGGACCTCATGCTCGTGCTCGATGTTCCGGTCGAGGTGGGGCGGGCCCGGCAACAGGCCGCGCGCAAGGTCCAGGACCGGTTCGAGCGCCAGGACGACGCATTTCACCGGCGCGTGCTCGAAGCGTACCGCCGCGCCGCAGGGCCGGGCGTGGTGCACGTCGACGCGACCCAGTCGAAGAAGGCCGTGCAGGACGCCGCGTGGCGCGAGGTCATGGCGGCGACCGCACTCTCAACACGAGGCGTCTCATGAAGCTCCGCAACGTCGTGATCGTCACCGCAGCGGCCGGGTTGGCGCTGGCCACCGGCGGCTGGCTGCTACAGCGCGAGACCGCGCCCACCGGGTCCGTGTACCAGCAGGCCCGGTTGTTCGAGGACGTGCTCGCGCACGTCGCCGACTTTTACGTGGATTCGATCGAGGAGCGCCGGCTGTACCAGATGGCCATCGACGGCATGCTCGATCAGCTCCACGATCCGTACTCGGTGTTCCTGAAGCGGGACGACTTCCGGGCGCTGAACGAGGCGACCACGGGCAACTACGGCGGCCTGGGCATCCAGATCGACGTGCGGGACGGGTGGATCACCGTCGTGGCACCGCTCCCCGACACGCCCGCGGAGCGGGCGGGGATCCAGTCGGGCGATCAGATCATCGCGCTGGACGGTCGCTCGACCGAGGGCTGGAAGAACGATCAAGCCGTGAAGCAGCTGCGCGGCGAGCCGGGCAGTCTCGTGGAGCTCCGGGTGCGCCGCGTCGGGGTCGACGGGTCGCTCACCTTCAAGCTCACGCGGGCCACGATCCACATCCGCTCCGTCCAGGTCTCGATGATGCTCGACGACAAAGTCGGCTACGTCCTGCTCACGCCCGTGAGCGAGACGTCCGCGCAAGAGCTCACCGAGGCGGTGAACGGCCTGGTCCAGAAGGGGATGAAGTCGCTGGTGCTCGATCTCCGGGGCAACCCCGGCGGGCTGCTCGACCAGGGCGTGGCGGTCAGCGAGCTGTTCCTCGACCCGGGGGAGGAAGTCGTGGAGACCCGTGGCCGCGCGCCTACCACGTCCAAGACCTACCGCGACGCGAAGCCACAACCGTGGCCCAACCTCCCCGTGGTGGTGCTCACAAACGGGGGGACCGCCAGCGCTGCCGAGATCATCACCGGGGCGCTGCAGGATCACGACCGCGCGGTGGTGGTCGGAACGCCGACGTTCGGAAAGGGGCTGGTGCAATCGCTGTGGCAGCTCACGCCCGAAACCGCGCTGAAGCTCACGACGGCGCGCTGGTTCACGCCGAGCGGCCGCACCATCCAGCGCAAGAGCAAGAGCGAAGAGGACCAGCTCGCGCAGGCCGAGGCGGCGGAGCTGGGGCACGACAGCACGAAGGTCGATTCCTCCCTGGTCTTTCACACCGACCGCGGCCGGGTCGTACTGGGCGGCGGCGGGATCCGGCCGGATCTGTTTGTCGCGCCTGACACGTTCACCACCGCGGAGCGCGCGTTCGTCAAAGGGTTGGGCAACAAGATCCCGACCTATTGGGACGTCCGCACCTCCTACGCGCTCGAGATCAAGACGTCGGCCCGCCCGAAGAGCCCCGACTTCATTGTCACACCGGACATGACGGACGAGGTCATGCGGCGGCTGCGGGCGCGGGGCGTCATGCTATCCGACAGTGTGGTCGCGGGCGCGCGCCACGTCATCGCCCAGGATCTGGGCTACGAGATCGCGCGCTACGTCTTCGGCCGCCCGGCGGAAGTGCGCCGCCAGCGGGAGGAAGACCGCCAGGTGCAGGCCGCGCTCGCCCTGGCGCGCCGCGCCAAGTCGCCCCAGGATCTCCTCGCCCTGGCCGCCGCCACCAAGGCACCGGCGACTCTGCGGAATTAAGGTGGCGCCCCACGTCGTGGGGATCATCGGGCCCGGCCGCGCCGGTGTCGGATTGGCGCTCGCGCTCGCGCGCGCGGGGGAGGGGAGACGCTACGACGTGCGTCTGCACGGCCGGAGTAAGCGGCCGGTTCCGAAGCCGCTCAAGCTCACGGTTGGTCCCGAAAACGACCCGCCCGCCTGGATTGCCCAGGCGGGCGTCGTCATTCTTGCCGTCCGGGACGACGCGATTCGGCCCCTGGCGGAGGCGCTGGCGCGCGCCGCCGCGATCGGCGCCGAGCAGGTGGTGCTCCACCTCTCGGGCGCGCAAGGACAGGAGGCGCTCGGACCGCTGGTCGGCTCCCGTGCCGCCCTCGGATCGCTCCACCCGCTCCAGACCATCTCCGATCCCGAGCGCGCTCCGGCGCGGCTGAAAGGCGCCTGGGCAGCGGTCGAAGGAATGCCCCGAGCGGTTGAGGCGGCCGAGGCGCTGGCGCGGGACCTCGGCCTGCGCCCGTTCCATGTTCCGTCCAAGGCCAAGCCGATCTATCACGCGAGCGCGGTGTTCGCGTCCAACTACTTCGTGGTGGTCGAAGCCGTAGCGCAACGCCTGCTGCGGCATGCGGGGTTGTCGGACGCGGAGGCGTGGCAGGCGTTGCGCCCGCTGGTCGAGGGCACGCTCGAGAACATGAGCCGGCAGGAGCCGATAGCGGCCCTCACCGGCCCCGTGGCGCGAGGCGACCAGGCGACCATCCGCCGCCATCTCGAGGCGCTGACGCACGACGACGCGGTGCTGTATCGCGCGCTCGGGCGCGCGGCGCTCGAGCTCGCGCAGAAGCGGGGGATGGACGAGGCCACGGCGGCCCAGGTCGCGGCGGCGCTGGAGACGGATCTGCCGCCCGTGATGCGTAAGGCGTAGGGTTCCAGTAAACATGATATAACACTATCAAAATTGACATAACAGTAATAACTCGATAGCTTGGGCTCAAACCCCAGGGGTCCGGCCATGGCTATCGACCAGCCGATCACGAGCTACTCGGCATTCCTGAAAGCGCTGCTGAGCGACCGGGAGCGATTCTTCGAGGAGGTCGTGGAGGGCGTCGCGCTTCGCAGCAAGCTGCGATACGCCGTCGTCACGATCACCGGCCTGGCGGGGTTCTTCGGCCTCGTCGCGGGAGCCTATTCCGGTCCCGCGCAGGCGGTGTCCGCGGGCGTCAAGCTGCCGTTCTTGTTCTTCGCGACGTTCGCCGTCTGCTTCCCGGCGTTTTTCGTGGTGCAGGTCCTCGTCGGCTCGCGTTTGCGCCTGCTGCAGGTGGCGGTGTTGGTGTTCGGCGCGCTCGCACTCACGTGCGTCCTCCTGGCCGCGTTCGTACCGATCACGGCGTTCTTTCTCATCACCGGCGCGAATTACTATTTCCAGCATCTGCTCAACATTGCGATTGCGGGAGTGGCCGGGCTCTTCGGCATGTACGCCCTGCACGAGGGGCTCAGCGTGGTGTGTGAGAAGCGCGATGTGTACCCGAGGAAGGCGCTCACCATCATGCGCGCGTGGGCGTTGTTGTTCGCCTTCGTCGGCATCCAGCTGGCGTGGACGCTGCGCCCCTTCCTGGGCGATCGCAATCAGCCGTTTCGTGTGTTGGGGACCTACCAGGGAAATTTTTACGCCGCGATCATTTACGCAGTCAACAAGCTGATGCACGGCGATGAGCAACCCGCTGCGTCACCCGCACCGACGCAAGCTCCCGTGACCCGGGACGGCGGCAAGGCGCGCGGCGCGTCCCTCGACAACGAGATCCTGACGATCGAGGAGGTCGCCGCCTATTTGCGCCTCACCCCGCAGACGATCTACAAGTGGGCGCAGGAGAAACGGATTCCGGCGGCGAAGCTGGGAAAAGAGTGGCGCTTTCGGAAGAGCATCGTCGATCGCTGGTTGGACGAGCAGATTATGCGGAATCAATCCTAGGAAAGCAGATCCTTCGCGCCTGCGGCGCTCAGGATGACAGGTCCGCTCGCTTCGCGGAAGGGAGGGGGAGAAAACCACTCTCCTTTCTCAATTCTTCATTCTCTGACGCGGCGCGGCGTTGTCATCCTGAGCGAGCGCGCGGCACGCGCGCGAGCGAAGGATCTGCTGGTTTCGAGCGAAGGATCTGCTGGTTTACTGATCCACCACCCGTACTCCGGCCGGGGGGGAAAACGTGAGCTCGCGCCCGGGCACGCCGGCGTTCACCCGAATGTTCCTCAAGACGACCGTGCGGTCCTGGCCGGAGCTCTCCGCGATGTCGACGCGGTGCACGAGTCCGTCCTCCCGACCCACCCAGATCGTCGCCTCGGTATAGGGTTGGTCTTGCCCCTTCTTGGGTACGAGGCGGATGACGTCCACTGCGCCCACGCCGTCCGGAAGCGAGTCGGCCCGGACGTACTGCGCCGTGTAGCGCTCACGCGGCTGCTCCACGAACTGTCCGATCAGATTGGGACCCGTGGTGCCGTATTCGGGGATGCGGGAGCGGATCACCTGGCCGGGCGTCGTACTCGGCGTGTACAGCCAGAGGAAGCGGCCGTCCGCGACAATGCGATCGCCCTGGGGCGCGGTGAACCGCATGGAAAAACGGCTGGGGCGCATCTGGTACAGCCGGCCACGCGTCGTGTCGGGCGTGCCGATCATCGGATTCGTGATGACCTGCACGAAGTCGGCGGATAGGCTGGTGATCGTCTGGTAGGTGGCGCTCGCGCGGTCGAGGATGGGCCAGGGGTCGGGGGTCTGGAGGCCGAGGGAGATTCCGAGTGCAACGAATGCGGAGTGCGGAATGCGGAATGCGGAATTGCAGAACGGTCGTCCAACAGCGAAGTCGGTATTAGTGGCTCGACGCCGGCTCATCAATTCCGCACTCCGCATTCCACATTCCGCATTGTATTCACGCTCCCACCGGCGCCGGCTCCGCCACCCGCCGGCCGATCACCTCCGCGATCACGCGGACTTCGCGCATCAGCTGGGCGAACTGGTCGGGGAACAGCGTCTGCGCCCCGTCCGACAGCGCCTGCTCGGGGTTGGGGTGCACTTCGACCATGATGCCGTCCGCCCCGGCCGCGACCGCCGCGCGGGCCATCGGGATCACCTTGTCGCGCAGCCCCGTGCCGTGCGACGGGTCCGCGATGATCGGCAAGTGCGACAGCTTGTGCACCACCGGAATGGCGGTGAGGTCGAACACGTTGCGCGTGGCGGTGTCGAACCCGCGGATGCCCCGCTCGCACAGGATCACGTCGTGGTTCCCCTCGGCGAGCACGTATTCCGCCGAGAGGAGCAGCTCCTCGATGGTCGCGGCCATCCCGCGCTTCAGGAGCACGGCCTTTTTCGCCCGGCCCGCCGCTTTGAGCAGCGAGGAGTTCTGCATGTTGCGGGCGCCGATCTGGATGATGTCCGCGACCTCGGCCACGAACGCGACGCCCTCGGGATCCATCGCCTCGGTGCAGATGAGAAGGCCCGTTTCCTCGCGCGCCTTGGCGAGCAGCTTGAGCCCCGGCCGGCCCAGCCCCTGAAACGCATACGGGGAGGTGCGCGGCTTCCAGGCGCCGCCGCGCAGAATCACGGCTCCCGCCTCCTTCACGAGCCGCGCGGCATCGATGATCTGTCGCTCATTTTCGACGGAGCAGGGACCCGCGATGGTCACGACCTCGGGGCCGCCAACCGTCACGCCGCCGGGGAGGCGCACCACCGTGTTCTCGGCCTTCCACTCCCGGCTCACCTGCTTGTACGGCTTGGTGACGTGGATGACGTCCTGGACCCCGGGGAGACCCTCCAGCCGCGAGGCGTCGACCCGCCCGTCGTTTCCCACGAGACCGACCGCCGTGCGCTGGACTCCCGGCATGGGCCGGGCCTTGTACCCCATCTCCTCGATCACCGCGATGACGCGCCGGACTTCGTCTTCCGTCGCGCCGTGTCGCATCACGATCAGCACCGCTACTTCCCTCCGATGGTGAACCGGTCGCCGTCGCGGGCCGCCGTCACCCGTCCGGTGAACCGCGTCCCGGCCGCACGAGCCGGGTCCGAAGTTTCAACCGGAGGATAGAAGTGCGTCAAGACGAGCTGCCGAGCCTTGGCGTCCCTGGCCAGCTCGCCCGCCTGCTCCGGGGTGAGATGGATGTCCATGGCCATCTCCTTGGGGAGCGAGCACTCGGCGAGCAGCAGGTCGGCGCCGGCGGCCCAGCGGGCCAGCTCGCTCGAGGGCCCCGTATCCCCCGTGTAGACCAGCCGCCCTTCGGGCGCGGTCAAGGAGAGCGCCACACTCTCCGGCGTGTGCGGCACGGGGAAGGTCTCGAGGCTCACTTCGGCGTCGAGAGGGAACGGCTCGCCGTTCTGCACGTCCAGGATGCCGATCGGGAAGCCGGGGTCGAGCAGCCACGGCCCGTATCCCTCGGCGAGCTGCTTCACCAGCCGGACCACGCCCCGGGGGCCGAGGATCACGAGAGATTCCCGGCGCTGCGGTACCGTCGTGTACTTGAGGGCGTACACCAGCATCGGCAGCTCGCCCCAATGGTCCGGGTGGAAATGCGACAGAACCACGTGGGTGACCTGGTGCCAGGGCAGTCCGAACTGCGCCAGGCGGTGGAGCGCGCCCGCGCCGCAGTCGAGCAGGATCTTCAAGTTCCCGCGACTCACCCAGTGACACGCCGACGTCCGGGTGGCCGACGGCGCGACCGTCCCGGTACCGACGGTGACCAGATCCAATTAGACCGGCTCCATCTGACCGAGTCGCACGCCGACGATGGTCGACACGCCGGGTTCCTGCATGGTGACCCCATACACCGCGTCGGCGGCCTGCATGGTGCGGGGGTTGTGGGTGATGACGATGAACTGCGTCAGGTCCTTGAACTCCGCGAGCAGGCGTACGTAGCGACCCACATTGGCGTCGTCGAGGGGGGCGTCCACCTCGTCCAGCAGGCAGAAGGGACTCGGCTTCGTGAGGAAAATCGCGAACAGGAGCGATACCGCGACGAGCGTGCGCTCCCCGGACGACAGCAAGTGGATCCGCTGCGTACGCTTGCCGCGCGGCGCCGCGTGGATTTCGATTTCGCTCTCGAGCGGCTCGTCCTCGTTCGCGAGCCGCACGTCGCATTCGCCGCCGCCGAACAGCGTCTGGAACACCGTGCGGAAGTTCTCCCGCACCTTGCCGAATGATTCGAGGAACATCGCCTTCGCGGTCTGGTCGATCTCACGCGCCGCCTGCTGCAGCGACTGGCGCGCGGTCACCAGGTCGTCCCGCTGCGTCATCAGGAACTCGAGGCGCTTCGTCTCCTCTCCATGC
The DNA here is from genome assembly GCA_003221085.1 of Gemmatimonadota bacterium. GTDB lineage: Bacteria > Gemmatimonadota > Gemmatimonadetes > Gemmatimonadales > GWC2-71-9 > AG41. The sequence goes on along the minus strand of QHUD01000146.1, from coordinate 3,236 downwards.
TCGTCCACGGCGAGGGCGTTGACGGGCCCGACGGCGTCGATCGCCGCCCGCAGCCGCTCGTCCTCCTGACGCAGCCACTCGAGGTCGCCGGCGACTTCGGGCGCCTCGGCGAGCAGCTGATCGAGGGGTTTCCGCCATTCGGCTTCGATCCGCGCGACGAGGCCACGGCGGCGACCCAGGATCTCCGTGCGCTCCAGCTCGAGCCTGTGCTCGTCCGCGCCGAGGGCGTCCAGCGCCTTGCGCGTGTCCTCGCGCGCCGTTTCCGTCTGCGCCACGCGGGCGTCCGCCGTCTCTACCTGGACTCCTGCCTCCCCGGCGGCGGCCTCCAGCGCCACGAGGGCGAGGCGGCGTTCCTCGAGCTGGTCCTCCCACTGGGTTCGCTGCGCCGTGAGGGTCGCGGTCTCCTGATCGAGCGCGCCCATCTCTTCGACGAGCGTCGCCGCCTGGCGGCGGGCTTCCTCGACCTCGGTGGCGGCCCGGCCGGCCCGCTCGCGTGCGGCCCCGAGCCGCGCCTCGACCTGGGCGGCATCCACCTGCCACCGCACCCGCTGCTCGCGCGCCGCCTCCTGCTGCGCTTCGAGGTCGACCAGCTGCGCACGCTCCCGGCCCAGCCGCTCGTCGAGGCGGACGCGCTCCACTTCGTGGCGCTCGAGGTCCGTGTGCAGCGCCGCGAGCCGCGCTTCTACTTCCGACAGGCGCGTCGACAACCGCTCCACCTGCACGCTCGCATCGGCCGCCTCGCGTTGGGCGTGGGCGGCGGCGCGCTCGGCGTCGTCCTTCACGGCGCCGGCTTCGAGCTCCTGCTGGCGGGCCCGCTCGGCCGCCTCCCCAGCCGCGGCGAACGCTGCCTCGGCGGCGGCAAGCTCGGCGAGCGTTCGCTCCAGCGTCGTGGCGGCGTTGTTCCGGCGGACCTCTGCCTCTCGCACTTCCTGCTCGAGCCCTTCGAGCTCGGCGCGGCGCTCGAGCGGTCCACCGCCTTTCAGGGTGGGTCCCGCGAGAAACACCGCGCCGTTGGCCCGTCGCAAGGCGCGGCCCCGTGCCGCACCGCCGTCCAGGACCTCGTTGCCCGCGAGCAGCGCGCGCACCCATGCAGCCGCCGGGCCATCCACGCGCAGGTCGTCGGTCAGGGGATGGCCGTCCGCCGTGAGCCGCGGTCCGGGCACGCTCGGCAGGAGCACGAGCGGCCCGGGCTGCACCTCGTCGTGCCAGTGGCGAATCGTCTCGACGGCGCTGGCGTCGCGCACCAACACGGCGTGCAGCCACTCGCCCAACAGCTGCTCGGCGAGCACCGCGTCGCGCCGACTGGTGCGCACGAAATCCGACAGCGGCCCGATCACCGCGTCGCCGAAGCGCGCCCGCTCCTTGAGCAGCGCCTGAGCCGCGGGCGCGAGCCCCACGCGCTCGCGCTCGAGCTCGGCGAGGGCGTCGCGCCGCGCTGTCACCTGCGCCAGCGCTCCCTCGGCCTGGCGTCGTGCGGCGCGACCGTGCGTCTCCTGCTCCTTGAGCTCGGCCACGTGCCGGCGCGCCTGCTCCAGCCCGGCCGTTGCCTGGGCCGCGGCGCGAGCGAGTGCGGCCGCCTCCTGCGCCCGCGTGCCCACCTGGGCGGTCGCCGCCCACTCGGTCTCCGCGCGGCGGGCACGCTCCTGAGACGCGTGCGCCATCTGTTGCCCCAGCTCCGCCCGCTCCCGCTCGAGGGCCGCCCGCTCCCCTTCGAGTGCGCGAAACGCTTCCGCCCGCCGCTGCAGGTCCTCCTCGAGCTCGCGCACCGTCCCGCGCTGCGCCTGGAGCCGGTCGCGCCCCTCCTGCTCGAGTGTGGTGCGGCCCGACAGCTCCTGCCCGACCGACGCGAGGTCGCGCTCCGCCGCCCCGCACTCAGCGGCGGCGGCCACCCGCTCCCGCTCCGCCTGGAACGCGCGCGCCTCTTCCTGCTCCCGCCGCTGCCCGGCGGTGGCCCGCCGCTGGCCGGCGTTGCGCAGTCGCTCGGCTGCGAGCGCGAGATCGCCTTCCAGCCGACCCGTCTCGAGTTTGGCGTCAGCCAGTCGGCGCTCCACCTCCGTCCGCCGCGCCTCGGCCGTGTGCCGCGTCTGGACCCCCGCCTCCCGCTCCGCCTCCGCTGCTTCCAGTCGGGTCCGCTCGCCGGGCAGGGCCGCGGCCAGCTGCTCGGCGCGCTGACCCAGGCCGCCGAGCGTGAGATCGAAGTCTTCGAGCTCACGCCGCACCAGCGTCAACGCGACGCCGAAGCGCTCTTCGATCATCTTGCCGTAGCGCTCCGCCTTGCCGCGCTGGCGCGCCAGGCTCCGCACCTGTGTCTGCACTTCGCTGACCAGGTCTTCGAGCCGGGCCAGGTCCGCCGCCGTCTCCTCGAGCCGGCGCTCCGTGCTCGTCTTGCGATCGCGGTACAGCCCGATTCCGGCCGCCTCTTCGAACAGGGCGCGGCGCTCCTCGGCCTTCTCCGACAGGAGCGCCTCGATCATCTTCGCTTCCATCACCACGGCGGCGTCCGCGCCGAGACCCGTGCCGCGCAGCAGGTCCTGGATGTCACGCAGCCGCACGGCCGAGCGATTGAGCAGGTACTCGCTCTGTCCGGAGCGCGATAGCCGGCGTGTGACGAGGACTTCCTGATATGCGATCGGGAGCGTGCCGTCCGAGTTGTCGAACACCAGGGAGACCTCGGCCACGTTCACCGGCCGGCGCCCGGTCGAGCCTTGGAAGATGACGTCTTCCATTTTGCCGCCGCGCAAGAGACGCGGTGACTGCTCGCCCAGGACCCACCGCACGGCATCGGAGATGTTCGACTTGCCGCAGCCGTTCGGCCCCACGATCGCGGTGACGCCCGCCTCGAACGGCAGCTCGACCGCGCCCGCGAACGACTTGAACCCCGACAGCTCAAGCCGGGTCAGCCTCATCGAGTGGTTCCCCCTCCCATCCGGGTGACGAGCGTGGCCTGCACGCCGGCCCGCTTGAGCCGCGCTGCGAGGAGACTGGCCTGCTCGGGCGTCTCGAACGCACCCGCCAACAACCGGGCTCCCGATCCCCACGCTACGACCGGAATGCCGCGCGCCCGCAGGCGACCGACGGTGGGAGCTCCGTCGTTCAGTGAGAAGGAGTACGGAGCGCGCAGGACGTCACCCTGTCCCCGCGCGGCGAGACCGTGTTTCCAGATCCCGGTGCGGGCCCCGACGGCGGAGTCGCGCGTCGGGAACGCGCCGGCGAGCACGCGATACCACACCGTGCTG